>JANNFB010000214.1:0-20473 GCA_031379365.1 Burkholderiales bacterium | reverse complement strand
GCACTCGGCGATGAAGCGGATGTCATCGATGAAGCCCATGTCGAGCATGCGGTCGGCCTCGTCGAGGACCAGCATGGCGACGTTGTCGAGCACCAGCTTGCCGCTCTTGACATGGTCGATCAGGCGGCCGGGCGTGGCGATCAGCACGTCGAGCGGGCCACGCATGGCCTTCAACTGCGCACCGTAGGGCACGCCGCCGACCACGGTGGCCACGCGCAGGCCCTGCACATGGCGGCCGTAGGTGTCGGTGGCCTTGGCGACCTGGATCGCCAGTTCACGCGTCGGCGTCAGCACCAGCACGCGCGGGCCGTAAACGGTGCCGCGTTCGCGGCGCTCGCTGCTGGCGCGCACGTCGAGCACGCCTTGCAGCGCAGGCAGCACGAATGACGCCGTCTTGCCACTGCCGGTGGACGACGACACGCGCAGGTCACGGCCGGCCAGGGCCGGCGTGATGGCGCGGGCCTGGACGTCGGTCGGCGTGGTGTAGCCGGCATCGGCCAGCGCGCGGTGCAGCGCAGCATGCAGCGCAAGGGCGGCAAAACCACTCGGTGCGGCATTGATCGGCGCTGGGATAGCGTCTTGAAGGTCTTGCGGGGTCGGGTTCTCGGTAAACATCACAGCTCTTTCAGGTACGGCGCACGCACAGGCACACACCGGCGCGGCACGGAGGCACGCGCTGAGGTCAAGTCGCGGCAGGCTGAACGTGGATGCTGAGCTCTGATCGAGCAGGCACCGACAACGGACGGGTCCAAGCGACGGCATCGCCGCCAACCAACGTCCGCATCTGCTTTCAGAGCGGCTAGCACCTTGGGCCGAAAGGCGGGTGCACCAGGCTAGAGGGGATGAACGAGAGGCAACGACAAGAAGGGCTCGTCGAAGCCAACTCGGATTCTAGCCGACTTCGGGTTTGTCCGTAAGTGGCAGCGGCTAAACTTCACTCTGGTCGGCAGTTCACCCAGGCGTTGCCCGCGAGACTCCTCGCGCTAAACCTGCCCTCGACATGTCTTTGGTCTGGTGCCCCGCTGCGCCCGGCCGGCAAGGGCAACCCCCGGCTCCCGTGAGGGTTTCGTGCGCAGTGTTGATGGAGTGCCCACACCATGCCCCGTGAACTCACGCCGCTCGTCGCGGCCGATTTGTCCACCTTCGCCAAAGCGCTGCGTGCGCAATGGGCGCTGCGTCACGACAGTGGCAGCGGCGTGCCAAGCCACGTCGAGATGCTCAACCTGCTGGCGCGCTCCGCCGGCCATCGAAACGTGCAGGCCCTGCGCGCCGCCAGCCCGGTGCAGGCACCCAGGCCCTCTGCGCCTGCGCGCGGGCCGCGCGACCCGACGCTCAGCGATGCCGCTGACCGCGCGCTGCGCCTGTTCGACAGCGGCCGGCTGCTGCGCTGGCCGAACAAGCGCGCTGTGCAAGTGCTGGTGCTGTGGGGTCTCTGGCTGCGCTTCGACAACCAGCGCCGCTACAGCGAGCGCGAGGTCAATGAGATCCTCAACGCGCACCACGGCTTCGGCGATCACTGCCTGCTGAGGCGAGAATTGATCTAGATGAAACTGCTCTCGCGAAGCCCCGGTGGTGCCGAGTACCGCAAGCTTCCAGCGCGGCCGGAGGCCGAGGTCGTGGCCTTGCTCGGTGCGCTGCGCCGGCATGCCTCCTGACGGCTGCTAAACCGCCAGCAGGTGCTGGCGGTAATGCAGCAACTCGTCGATCGACTCGTGCACATCGGCCAGGGCCGTGTGCGCCTGGGCCTTCTTGAGGCCGTCGAGCACCGCGGGTTTCCAGCGCCGCGCCAACTCCTTTAAGGTGCTGACATCCAGATTGCGGTAGTGGAAAAAGGCCTCGAGCGCGGGCATGTGGTTGGCCAGGAAGCGGCGGTCCTGGCAGATGGAATTGCCGCACATCGGGCTCTTGCCGGCCTTGACGTACTGCGCCAGCCACTCGATCACCTGCGCTTGGGCATGGGCCTCATCGATCTCGGAGGCCTTGACGCGGTCGATCAACCCGCTCTTGCCATGGGTGCCTTTGTTCCATGCGTCCATGGCGTCAAGCGTGGCAGCGCTCTGGTGGATGGCGAACACCGGGCCCTCGACGCGGGTCGTGACCTGGGCGTCTGTGACCACCACCGCGATCTCGATGATGCGGTCGCGGTCAGGGTAGAGGCCGGTCATCTCGAGGTCGATCCAGATCAGGTTGTTATCGTTCTTGGCAAGGGCGATCTCTGTCATGTTGGTTTCCGTGGCGGCCATGGGAATATTGTGTCAGGCCTACACTGACGACTCTATGTATTCGATTTGGCTCTCAGTCACCTTCGCCGCAGCCGTCGTGCTGACGCTGCTCCTCAAGTATTGGCTCGCGACGCGGCAAATGCGCCACGTGGCGGCCCACCGCGAGGCGGTGCCCAGCGCCTTCGCCGCCACCGTGTCCCTGGCTTCGCACCAGAAGGCGGCCGACTACACGGTGGTGCGCTCACGCTTTGGCCTGGTGAGCCTGGCCTTGGGTACCGCCCTGCTCATCGGCTGGACCTTGCTCGGCGGTCTGGATGCGCTCAATGCCGCGGTGCGCGACGCAGTGCAACCGCGTTGGGGCAGCATGGCCTACCAACTGTCATTGCTGACGGCCTTCGTGCTGATCGGGAGCCTGCTCGACGCGCCGCTGGAGTTCTACAACACCTTTCGCATCGAGCAGCGCTTTGGCTTCAATCGAACGACCCTGCGCCTGTATTTGATCGACGCCGCCAAGGGCTTGCTCGTTGGCGCCCTGATCGGCCTGCCGATGGCCGCTCTGGTGTTGTGGCTGATGGGCAGCGCGGGTGCCTGGTGGTGGCTGTGGGCCTGGGGCGCCTGGGTGGCGTTCCAGCTGCTGATCATGGTGCTCTATCCGACCGTGATTGCGCCCCTGTTCAACAAGTTCGAGCCGCTGCCAGACGAAGCCCTCAAACAACGAGTGCAGTCATTGATGGCGCGCTGCGGCTTTGCCGCCAAGGGCTTGTTCGTGATGGACGGCAGCCGCCGCTCGGCGCACAGCAATGCCTACTTCACCGGCCTGGGCGCCGCCAAGCGCGTGGTGTTCTATGACACCTTGCTCAAGCGACTGACGTCCGGTGAAGTGGAAGCCGTGCTGGCCCATGAACTGGGCCACTTCAAGTTGCGTCACGTGCCCAAACGCATGCTGACGATCTTTGCAATGAGCCTGGTGGCGCTGGCCCTGCTCGGCTGGCTGACACAACAGCAGTGGTTCTACAGCGGCCTGGGTGTCGCGCCCAACCTGGCTGCGCCCAATGACGCCCTGGCCCTGCTGCTGTTCATGCTGGTCCTGCCGCCCTTCGGTTTCCTGTTGGTGCCACTCTCTTCCAGGGTTTCGCGCCGCCATGAATTCGAAGCCGATGCCTACGCTTGTGAACAGGCCAGCGGGCGCGACCTGGCCAACGCCTTGCTCAAGTTGCACGAGGACAATGCCGGCACCTTGACGCCCGACCCGGTCTACGTGAGCTTCTACTACTCGCATCCCCCCGCGAGCGAGCGGCTCGCGGCCTTGAAGATGGAGCCCGCATGAGCGAGTTGGCAGCCAGACATTGCACCGCTCTGGAGGGCCATCCCGCGATGCCCGACTTGGAAGTGGCGACACAGCTGCAAAGCGTTGATGACTGGGTCTTGACTGCCGGTGCCATCGAGAAGACGTTTCGATTCCCCGACTATCACCGCACGATGGCCTTCGTCAACGCCGTGGCCTGGATTGCGCACCGCGAAGATCACCATCCCGACATCGCCTTCGGCTACAACCGTTGCACCCTGCGCTTCAACACCCACTCGGTCGGCGGCATCTCGATCAATGATTTCATCTGTGCCGCCAAAGTGGACGCGCTCGGCGCTTGAGCAAGTTCGCTGCGCTTGACCTGGGCCGCGTGGTGGCGGCGCACGGCCCCCACTTCATCGTTGAAAAGCCTGACGGGGTTCGCGTGAACAGCCCTCCCCGAGGCAAGAAAAGCGATTGCGTGGTCGGCGACCAGGTGCGCTGGCAAGCCAGTGGCGACGAAGGCGTGATCGAACACATCGAGCCTCGCCGCAACCTGCTCTTCCGCCAGGACGACTGGCGCACCAAGTCGTTTGCCGCCAACCTGGATCAGATCATGGTCCTGGTGGCGGGCGACCCGATGTTCTCGGAGACCCAATTGGCGCGGGCGCTGATTGCCGCTGAGAGCGCCGGCATCGCGGTGCAGGTGTTGCTGAACAAGTGC
This sequence comes from Burkholderiales bacterium, assembly GCA_031379365.1. Taxonomy (GTDB): domain Bacteria; phylum Pseudomonadota; class Gammaproteobacteria; order Burkholderiales; family Burkholderiaceae_C; genus CADEEN01. The sequence continues at coordinate 16,242 of JANNFB010000214.1, read as the reverse complement.
GACCTGCCCCAAGCCACGCTGGCCCGCGAGCGCCTTGTGCCTTACCGGGCGATGGGCGCAGCAGTCATCGAGACGGCGCTGAAGACGCGGCCGGCCGAGGCGCGTGCCTTGCTGAAGCCCTTGCTGGCAGGACGCACAACACTTGTCCTCGGACCCAGCGGCACCGGCAAGAGCACGCTCATCAACCTGATGGTGGAGAACGCTGCCGCCCAGGTCGGGGAAGTCTCGCAAGCCCTGAACTCGGGACGGCACACCACGACCACGACCACCTGGTATTGGCTCGACAGCCAGCGCCAGGCCGCCTTGATCGATTCGCCAGGGTTTCAGGAATTCGGTCTGCGCCAAATCGAGGCCCAGCAGTTGCCCTTGCTGATGCCGGACCTGCGGGCCGAGGTCGCGAACTGCCGTTTCTACAACTGCAGCCATCGGCAAGAGCCCGGCTGCGGCATCGCGGCAGCGGTGGCGCGCGGCGACATCAGCCCATCGCGGTGGCGGATCTACGGCGAGATCTGCGACGAGTTGGCACGCACCAAGTGGTGAGTGGCGCTCAGCCCAGCAAGTTCGCCAAAGTGAGCAGGGCCGTCAGCAGAAGCCACAGCACCACCGAGCGCCAGACCAGGCCCACCACACTCTGCAAGTGCGCCGCCTGCGGCGGCAGCCCGGCGGTATAGCCGGCCGCACCGTCCGTTCGAGGGTCACTGTTACCTTCAACAGACTTTGCGTTGTCGGGTCCGACCGTCGCACCGGCCTGGGCGCCCAGTTGCACGCCGATGGCGCCAGCCGCGGCTGCCAGCAGAACGCCCTCGTTCTCGTGGGCCCACAACTCGGCATCGCGGCGCCACCCGTTGATCGCTTCCTCGAAATTGCCGACGACGGCGAAGCCGAAAGCCGTCAGACGCACCGGCACATGGTCGATCAGGCCGAACGCACGTTCAGAAAACTGCATCAGCCGCTCGTTGGCCGATGCGTCCAATGTGCGTCGCTTGAAAGCCCAGTAGCGTGCCGTGAACTCGGCCATTCGGTAAGCGACTGCGCCCGCCGGCCCGAGGCCGATGGCCCCCAACGCAATGAAGCAGAAGAAGACGCCAAAAACATGACGATGCGCTGCCAGCAGGGAGTGCTCGATGACGTGGCGGAGCAAGTCGGCCCGGGGCAAGTCACTGGCATCGAAATGCCGCCACTGTCCGAGCAGTCGACGGGCCTGATCGTCCTCCCCACGCCCGAGGGCATCGCGGATGTCGGTGAAGTAATGGCTGAACTGGCGAAAGCCGAGCGTGAGGTAGAGCACCAGCACGTTGATGGCCACGGCCAGCAGCAGGCTGTACCGGGCCGCAAGGACGTAGACCGCCGCCGCCGAACCGGCGGGCACCAACACCGTGATGCACCACACAACAACGGCATGCCGCTCACGGCCGGCATCGAAGTTTCGTCCGATCCAGCCGACCCAGGAGATCAGCGTGTCATGGACCCAGTTGTCGCGCGGCAGGGGCTTGAGCTGTTCGATCAGCAACGCCAGGAGAACGGCAAAGAAGTTCATCGGCGGCAATGATACGAAGCTCAGGCGCTGAGGAAGCGGTAGAGGTTGCGCAGCATGGCCGCTGTGGCGCCCCAGATGAAGTAGGGCTCCCTGTCCGCATCGCCACGCGGCCAGGGCATCGACAAGAACTCGCGGCGGTAGCCCTCGAACTCAAAGCTGTGGCGTTGGTGATGGGCGGGGTTCATCAAGAAAGCGAGCGGCACCTCGAAGGCCTCGGCCACCTCCTGGGCATCCAACTGCAACTCGAAGGGCGGGCGGACCAGCGCAACGACCGGCGTCACGTCGTAGAAGGTGACGGTGCGGTACTCGGGTAGCCAACCCAGCACTTCGACATGCCGCCGCGCCAAGCCGACTTCCTCTTCGGTTTCACGCAGCGCCGTGGCCACGGCGTCGACATCGCCCGCTTCGACACGGCCACCGGGAAAACTGATCTGGCCCGCATGATCGCGCAGGTTCGCATTGCGCTCGGTGAGCAGCACCGTCAGACCATCGGCTCGCTCCACCAGCGGCACGAGCACCGATGCGGCGGCGCGCTGGCGGCCTTCGAACAAGCGTCCATCGCCGCTCGTCTCGGGTGACCAACCGGGTGGCGAGGCAAAGCGGCGTCGCAGAGCATCGGCCAGAAGTTGCCGTTGTTCCACCGGCGGCAGGTGGGCATCGGTGCCCGTCACCGGGACCCCACGCGGGTTCGGTATTGGCGGGCGAAGCAGCTCGGCAGTCGTCATGCAGCAAGCATAGAGTCAGAACGACAAAGCCGCCCGCAGGCGGCTTGGCAGCACACAGCCGAACCGTGTTCAGGCCAGCTTTTCCTTGATGCGGGCCGACTTGCCAGAACGATCGCGCAGGTAATACAGCTTGGCGCGCCGCACGTCTCCACGGCGCTTGACCTCGATGGCTGCAATCAGGGGGCTGTACAACTGAAAGGTGCGCTCGACGCCCTCGCCGCTGGACATCTTGCGCACGATGAAGCTGGAGTTGAGACCGCGATTGCGCTTGGCAATGACAACGCCTTCATAAGCCTGCAAACGCTTGCGCGTTCCTTCGACCACGTTGACGCTGACAATCACCGTATCGCCTGGCGCGAAGGGCGGGACCTTCTTGTTCAGGCGAGCAATCTCTTCCTGCTCGAGTGTTTGGATCAGATTCACTTGCATTTCTCCTGTGATCTTGCCGGCGAGGTTATTGACATTGGATTGCTGACCAGGAGCGATGTCGCTGGTCTGCTGACCCGGCAGAGGATCGAAAAGCTTTTGATTATAGACCGAGCGCAGCCAGAAAGCCCTCGTCGGCGCGGCTGAGGCGCCCTGCTGCGCGGGCCGCGGCGAGCAGGTCGGGGCGCCGCCGGGCCGTCAGCTCGAGCGAGCGGTCACGGCGCCAGCGCTCGATGGCTGCATGGTGACCCGACAACAACACCGCAGGCACCGAGGCCGCCCCGAAACCGTCCGGCAGCGTCTCAGGCCGGCTGTAGTGAGGGCAATCAAGCAGGCCGTCATCACCGAAGCTGTCCTGCTGGTGAGAATTCGGGTCGCCGAGCACGCCCGGCTGCAGTCGGGCCACGGCATCGAGCAAGGCCAGCGCCGGCAGTTCACCGCCCGACAGGACAAAGTCGCCCAGGCTGAGTTCGAGCGTCACGTGCCGATCGAGGAATCGTTGGTCGATGCCTTCGTAGCGGCCGCACAGCAGCACCGCGCCAGGTCCGCTGGCCAGTTCGCGGACGAGCGCCTGATCCATGCGGCGGCCGGTGGGCGTGAAGTGGACCACGGCCGGTGCCGCGCCCCCTCGGGCGGCCAGGGCGGCTGCCAGCGCGCGCTCGAGCGGCTCGCTCAGCAGCACCATGCCTGGGCCACCGCCGAAGGGGCGGTCATCAACGCGTTGATGAAGGCCTTCGCCGTGGTCGCGCAGCGGCCACAAGCGAACCACGATCTGGCCCGACTCGAAAGCCCTGCGGGTCACGCCCAGGGCGAGATGGGGGGCGAAAAGCTCGGGAAAGAGCGTCAGAACGTCGAAGCGCATCAGTAGTCGAGCCCCCAGTCGACGTGAATCATCTTCTCGCTGAGTTCGACGCGGTCGACGTAGGCCGCCACAAAAGGGATCAGCCGCTCGGCGGCCTCTGGCGACGCGTTGGCGGGTGCGTCAGGGCGCCGCACCCGCAGCACGCTGTGCACGCCGGTATCGATCAGGTCGACCACCTCGCCCAGCGCGACGCCGTCGCGGTTGACGACAGACAAACCGATCAGGTCGATCCAGTAGTACTCACCCTCACCGGCCGTCGGAAAACTCGAGCGCGCCACGAAGACGCGCGCGCGCGTCAGGGCTTCGGCAGCGCTGCGGTCATCGACGTCCTGGGCGGTAGCCACCACCACTCCTGCCTGCTCGCGCGCCTGCACGATGCGCAGTTGCGTTGGCAGGGCCGTTCGCGGCACCCCGTCAGGGGGCTGCAGGAACCAGCGCTTGGAAGAAAACAGCGCCTGTGGGTCGCTGGCATGAGCCAGCACCTTGAACGCGCCCTTGATGCCCCAAGCACCCATGATCCGGCCGACCTCGATGGCGTCAGCCGGCAGTTCGGGCGATTCACTCGACACGGCAGTCAGCGACGGCGGCGTCGCCACAGGGCCGCGGAGAACAGGTTCAGGCGCTGGCCTTGGCCTGACCCACCAAGCGTGCCACTGTCGGCGACACCTGGGCGCCAACGCCAGTCCAGTAGGCGATGCGGTCGGTGGCCACGCGCAGCGGCTGCTCGCCGCCCGCGGCGACCGGGTTGTAGAAGCCGACACGCTCGATGAACCGGCCATCGCGACGCTCATGCGAGTCGGCCACGACGATGTTGTAGAAGGGGCGCTTCTTGGCGCCGGAACGGGACAGACGGATGACAACCATGGGGTATGACCTCGAAACAAAAGCTGGTTCATCCGCCACCCGGGAGACACACCGGCCGGCAAGATGCTCATGTCGTGCAGCGCGGGCCCATTCTTGGATTGCCAACGTCACACACGGGGCGGCGCCGTAGATACGCCAGTCACTCAACTGGCCGTCGCCGAAAACCAAACATTATAGACTCGGCTCTCCCTGACGTTGCCACCACCATGCCGCCCCTGATCATTCGACCGAGCACCCCTGGCGACCTCGCGGCCATCACCCAGATCTACGCCACGGCTGTGACCAGCGGCACCGGCACCTTCGAGCTCGAGCCGCCCGACCAAGCGGACATGACGCGGCGCCGCGACGATGTGCTGAGCAAAGGTCTGCCCTGGTTGGTGGCCGAGCGCGGCCAGGCGGTCCTTGGCTACGCCTACGCCAATCACTTTCGCCCCCGGCTGGCCTACCGTTTCTGCCTGGAAGATTCGATCTACCTGGCGCCAGAGGCCCAAGGCCAGGGCGTGGGCCGCCTGTTGCTGGCGGAGTTGCTGTCGCAATGCGAAGTCCGCGGCGCCCGCCAGATGCTGGCGGTGATCGGTGACTCCGCCAATCTCGGCTCCATCGCCGTGCACCGTGCATGTGGTTTTCAACCCGCTGGCAGCTTCAAGGCGGCTGGCTGGAAGTTCGACCGTTGGTTGGACGTGGTCTTGATGCAAAAAGGCCTCGGCGAGGCCGAAGCCACGGCACCACAGGCCGGCCATTGATGGCCTACAAGTCGAAGACCCTGGCCACCTGGCTCGCGCTGCTGGGCGGGACCTTGGGCCTGCACCGCCTGTATCTGCATGGCCGCCGCGACGTCCTCGCTTGGTTGCATCCCGTGCCCACCCTCGCTGGGCTTGTGGGCGTGCAGCGCATGCTTGACCTGGGCCAGGACGACCGCGTCGCATGGTTGCTGCTGCCATGGTTGGGCCTGATGCTGGCGCAAACCGCGCTTTGCGCCATCGTTTATGCCCTGACCGCAGATGCGGTTTGGGACGCGCGCCGCAACCCCGGTGCGTCTGTCCACACCACCTCCTGGGGCCCTGTGCTCGGCGCGATCGCGGCCCTCATCGTCGGCGCAGCGGCCCTGATGGCCACAATCGCTTTCAGCGCCCAACGCTTCTTCGAATGGTGACCAACTCGACCCGGCTCCAGGCCGGGGCAGGGCCTCGTCGGCGCTTCTATCGCGGAAAGTGAATTGGACAGCTCAGGTGGCCGTGCCAAGCGAAGGTCATGAAAACACTGGACAAGGCCAGGAGACCGAAAGTCTGGACGGCCAGCGGCAAAGTCGTCATGGCAAGATCCTGCGCGTGCGTTGAGCCGGGTCGGTGGCGAGGGCCGCCAGGGCTTGTGTGGCGCTGCGGCCGTCGGGAAGGCGCCAATCTGGCGCCAGGTCGGCCAACGGCGCCAAAACGAATGCCCGCTGATGCGCGCGCGGGTGAGGCAAGGTCAGCGCCGGCCCGGCAACCTGGCGCTCGCCGTGGAACAGCAAGTCGAGATCGAGCGTGCGGGGCGCGTTGCGGTGCGGTCGCAGGCGCCCGAAAGCCAGCTCGATGGCGTGCAAATGGGCCAGCAACTCGGGGGGCTCCAAGGTCGAGCGCAGTTCCGCCACGGCGTTGACGTAATCCGGGCCGTCCGCATCGAGCGGCGCCGTGCGGTAGAGCCCGGAGATGCTGACCAGGGCTGTTGCGGGCAGCTGCGCCAGTTGCGCCATCGCGGCGCGCACGCTGGCCTCAGCGTCACCGAGGTTGGCGCCGACGCCGACGAAGATGCGCTCAACAAGGGCCATGGCCTGGGCAGGCTGCACTCAGCCGGCATCTCCTGCCGCGGGTGTCGAACCCGCCGGCTTGCGCCGCCGCCGGCGACGCTTCTTGGCCGGTGCACTGTCGCCCAAGTCAATGTCGGGGGCGCCAACGGGCGGGCTCAGGAGGTCCTCGCGGTCGTCTGCGGGCGTCGCCGTGCGAGGTGACCTGGCGGGCCGGGGCTCGCGCGGTTCGCGGGGTTCTCGGGGCTGCGTTCGCTGGGCCTCCCGCGCGGTCTCGATCAAGGCCTCGCGCTCATCGTTGCTGCCCAGCGAGAAGTCCTCCCACCAATCGGCCAGGTCGCTGTCGGCCTCGCCTGTGTCGGCGCGCAGCCGCAGGAAGTCGTAGGCGGCGCGGAACCGCGGTTGTTCGACGAGACCGTAGGGTGCGGCCCCGGTGCGGCGCTCGAAACGCGGCTGCATCAACCAGATCTCCCGCATGTCGGTCCCCAGCTTGCCGCGCCCGGAGATGTCGCCGACGCGGGCGTCGAACACGCCGTCGATGGCCAATTGCAAAGCCTGCGCAGGCGGCTCACCTGCATCGCGCAAGACCTGCGACCTCTCGCGCACTTCGTGCCAGAGCAAACAGGCCAGCAGATAGCTTGGCGCAACGCCCTTGTCCTGGGCGATGCGCGCATCGGTGTCGGCCAGCGCCGCCTCGATGAATTGCACACGCTGGTTCTTGTGCTTGACGCCTTCGGCCATCAAGGGCTCGAGCAGCGGAAACTGTTTGCCCAGGCCCTGCTTGCGCAACTCGGCCACGCTGGCCAGCGAATGCCCTGTCTGCAGGAGCTTGAAGAGTTCGTCGAACAGGCGCGATCCAGGCACGTTGTCCAGGAGGGCCGCCATCTCCTTGATCGGCGCACGCGAGGCGGGCTCGATCTCGAAGCCCAGCTTGGCGGCAAAACGCACGGCGCGGATGATTCGCACCGGGTCTTCGCGGTAACGGGTCGGCGGGTCGCCAATCATGCGCAAGGCGCGCTTCTTGATGTCCTTGAGGCCACCGTGGTAGTCGACCACCACGCGCGTCGTGGGGTCGTAGTACATCGCGTTGATCGTGAAGTCGCGGCGTGCCGCGTCCTCGATCTGCGGGCCCCAGACGTTGTCGCGCAAGACCCGACCGGCGGCGTCGACGACATGGCTCTTGCCGGCCAACTCGGTCTTCGATGTCTTCTCGTTGCCACCGACCTGCTGCGCCTGATCGGCGTCGAGGTAGGCGCGGAAAGTCGAGACCTCGACAACCTCGTGGTCGCGCCCGCGGCCGAACACGACATGCACGATGCGAAAACGCCGCCCGATGATGAAGGCGCGACGGAACAATGCCTTGACCTGCTCGGGGGTGGCGTCAGTCGCGACATCGAAGTCCTTGGGGCGGCGCCCGACCAGCAGGTCACGCACCGCACCGCCCACGATGTAGGCCTCGTGGCCGGCATCCTGCAGCGTACGAACCACCTTGACCGCCCGCTCATCGAGCAGATCCGGGTTGATGCCGTGCTCGGTGGCAGGAACCTCCAGGCGCTTGCCCACGGGCACGCGGTTCTCCTTGGCGGCGACCGGCGGCGCTTTGCCGAGCAATTTGTCGATGAATTTTCGGATCATGTCTCTTCTTCAGTGAACAAGTTCAGGACCGGCCAGCCCCGTGTCCTGGCAATTTCGGCCAGCGCTGTGCTGGGGTTGGTGGCGACCGGATGGGTGGCCCACTCGAGCAACGGCAGGTCATTGGTCGAATCGCTGTAAAAGGTGATGCGGCTGAAATCGGCATGGCGCCGACCCTGTTGGGCCAGCCACTGCTCCACACGCAAGATCTTGCCTTCACGGAAGGAGGGCACCCCGCGTATGCCACCGCGCACCCCGCCATTGTCATCCCGCGCGAGTTCGACGGCGATCAGCGCCTCCACACCGAAAGCATCGGCAATCGGGCGGGTGATGAACTCGTTGGTCGCAGTGACGATGGCCACGAGGTCGCCAGCGGCCTGGTGGCGCTGCACCAACGCCAGGGCGCGCTGATCGAGCCGGGGGCGCATGATCTGGTCCATGAAGCGCTCGCGCATGGCCAAGGCCTCGGCGTAAGGTCGATCGCGCCAGGGCGCGGTGGCAAAGTCGATGTAGGCGTCGATGTCCAGGCGCGCGGCTTGGTAGTCCTCGTAGAAAGCATCGTTGCGACGCCGGAAGACATCGGCGTCGGCCCACCCGATGGCGACCATGAATTCGCCGAACGCATGGTCGGAGTCGGTATCGATCAGCGTGCGATCGAGATCGAACAAGGTCAGGTTCATGGGTTGGTCAGCGCGCTCCGTCTGTGAGTGCCCGGCAAATGCTTGCTCACAACGCCGCGCCCTCCTGCTCGAACATGCGCTTGAGCAAGGGAACACTGACCGCCCTGCCCTGCGACAACGCAAACTCGTCCAGGCGGTCCAGCAAGGCCATCAGGTGCTGCAAGTCCCGTGAGAAACGGGTCAGCAGGAAGGCCATCACCTCGTCGGACAGGAAGATGCCGCGGCGGTCCGCTTCACGACGCAACGCTGCCCGCGCGTCGATCTCGCTCAAGGGTTCGAGAGCAAAGACATGGCCCCAGGCCAGGCGGGTGCGCAAGTCCTCGCGCAATGGCAGGTCGATTGGCGGCAGCGCGCCGGCCGCGACGATGGGAACGCCACGCGCGCCGGCTTCGATGAAGAGCGCAAAGGCCGCATGTTGCTGGCTGGCGCTCAGGGATTCGCAGGCATCGATCAGTACCAGTCCCCAACGGTCGTCGAAGGCCCAGGGTGCCTCGCTTGCACTGTCGAACCACGCGCTGTGGTGCCCCAGCGCACCGGCACGGGCCGCCAGCGCACGCAACAGGTGGGTCTTGCCGCTGCCCTGGGTGCCCCAGAGGTAGGTCGGCGTGGGTGCAAGCGCGGTGGGCCGCTGCAGGGTCGCTGCCAGGGCTTGCAGGCAAGCCAGGGCGGCAGCGTTGCTGCCGGGTACGAAGCCCTCGAAGGTCTGCAAGGGCACGGGGCCGATTGCCAATGGAATCTGGCGCACCGCCTTCAGCCCAGGAACAGGCGACTGCCAAGATAGGCACCGCGCGCGCGGCGCAACGCCACCAGGATGAGGGCACTCACCGGCAGCGCGATCAGCACGCCGATGAAGCCCAGCAGGTGACCGAAGGCGAGCAAGGCGAAGATGACTGCCAGGGGGTTGAGGCCGATGCGCTCGCCCACCAGGCGCGGCGTCAGGAACAGGCTCTCGCCCAGTTGACCGATGCCGTAGATGATGGCCACCGCGACCACGCCGTACCAGCTGGCAAACTGCAGCGCCCCCGCAAGCAAGGCCAGCGCCAGACCCAAGCCGAAGCCGAGGTAGGGAATGAAGACGGCCAGGCCCGTGAAGACACCCACCGGGAACGCCAGGTCAAAGCCCGCAAGGGCCAAGGCCACGCTGTAGTAAACCGCCAGCGCCCCCATGACCATCAACTGGCCGCGCAGGTACTGCCCGAGCACACCATCGCACTCGTCGAGAAAGCCCTGAACACTTTGGCGCAGGCGCGGCGGAATGAAGCCATGCAGGCGCTCCACCAAGTGGGGCCAGTCCATCAGCAGATAGAACAACACGACCGGCATCAGGAAAGCATTGCCGACAAAGGCCAGTAGCAGGCTGCCGCCAATGCGGGCCGAACTCAATGCCGTGCCGATCCAGTCCTCGAGGTTGGCATCCAGCAACTTGCTGGCAAAGGCCTTGATACTGGCGCTGTCCAGCGACACGGTGATGCCGAACTGCGCCAACCAAGGCGTCAGGCGTTGGTTGATGCTGTCGGCCAGCAGGGGCACCTGCTCACGCAGCAGCGGCAACTCTTTCGAGATGATCGGCACGATCAGCAGCAGCAACGCCAGCAACGAGGCGATTGCCAGCACCTCAACCGCGATGACAGCCAAGAGGCGCGGAACGCGGCGCCCGGCCAGCGCCTCGACGGCAGGGTGCAGGGCATAGGCCAGCACGGCCGCCACCACGAACGGCGTGAGCACGGGCGCCAGCAACCAAAGCAGCAGCCCGGCACTCAGGGCAAGCGCGGCCCAGGCAAAGCCGCGGCGTTGGGCAGGACTGATGGGCATCGCGATCTCGGTGTCAGTGCAGCCGCGAGGACCCGGTCTGCCGCAGCTCGTTCAGGCGCTCACGGATGGCACGGGCGTCGGTAGCTTCGGGTTGCTGCTGGAGGTAAACCTCCAGGTCGGCCGCAGCGGCGTGCTGCGCGCCCAGTTCGGCCCAGGTCAAGCCGCGGTCGCGTCGCTCGTCCCACGCCTGCGGCAGCAGCAGGACCAAGCGATGCTGGACCGCAAGGAGGCGGCGCCAATCCTCCGCCGTGCGGTGGATTTCCTTCAAATTGCGAAGCAGGCGCGCCAACACGTCGCGCTCAGTGGCTGCTTGCAGGAACAACCCCAGCGGCACTTCGAAATCGCCGACCAGGCCTTGGCGCAGCCGGTACGGCGCCAGGCGCTCGTCGAGGTCCTCACGCGAGAGCGACCGCCCCGTGAAGGGATCGATGATGACCTCTCCCTGCGGCATCCTCAGCTTGACCAGGAAGTGACCCGGAAAGGCCACCGGCCGGGCGTCGAGGCCGATCTGTTGAGCGATCTCGATCAACAGCAGGGCCAATGTGATGGGAATTCCACGACGGGTCGCAATGACATGTTGAAGCTGGCTGTTGCGGGCGTCGTAGTAGTCATTGACGTTGCCCGCGAATCCCAGCTCCTGAAAGAAGTAGTGGTTCAGGCTGCGCAAGCGGTGCATGGCACCAGCGTCCGCCGCCAGACGCCGCTTGAGCGTGGCCGCGAGTTGATCGATCTGCGCCAACACGCTCTGTACATCGAGTGTGGGCCCGTCGTCCTGGCCCACCGTGATGGCCGCCTCCAGCAGGGAAAACTGCTGGTCATCGGCCACCAGGGCGCCGAAGTAGTCGAGCAAAGTGGGCGCTTCGAAGCGCAGTGAACTCATACGCTTTGAGTGTAGGTCAGCCGTTGCGCATGAACTGTCGCGGCCGCAGGCCCGCCAGCGCCAGCAGGCCGAAGTACAGCAAGCCCACCCCAATCAATGCCGCCGCCATGAGGGCGATGCGCCAGCCCCAGTTTGCAGCCAGGCCGATCCAGTCGACGCGCCAGGCCAACCAAGCCAGCACGCCGGTCAGCGCTGCGGTGGCCAGCGACACGCGCGCGAGAAACCCGGGCCATCCCGGCGACGGCGTGTAGGCGCCCGCACGGCGCAAGCCAATGAACAAGCAGGTGGCGTTGATCAGCGCCCCAATGCCGATCGACAGCGCCAGACCGGCGTGGCCGAGCCAGGGCACAAACATCACGTTCATGGCCTGCGTGGCCAGCAGCACAGCCACTGCGATCTTGACCGGCGTGCGGATGTCCTGCCGAGCGTAGAAACCTGGCGCCAACACCTTCACGGCGACCAGGCCGATCAGCCCGACACCGTAGCCGCGCAGCGCCGCGACGGTCTGTGCCACGTCGCGCGCGGTGAAGGCCCCATAGTGGTACAGCACGGCCACCAGCGGCTCAGGAAAGACCAGCAACGCTGCCGCACAAGGCAAGGCCAGGAGCACGACCAGACGCAGGCCACAGTCGAGCAGACCGGCATAGTGCGCCCTGTCCTCCTTGACCTGCGACGCCGACAACTGCGGCAACAGCACCACGCCCAGCGCCACGCCGAGCAAGGCGGTCGGGAACTCCATCAGCCGGTCGGCAAAGGTCAGCCACGACACTGCGCCCACGCCGACATGCGATGCAATCTGGGTGTTGATGACGAGAGAGATCTGCGCCACCGACACGCCCAGCAGCGCCGGCGCCATCTGCTTGAGGACGCGGCCGACGCCAGGGTGGCTCCAGGCGCGCCGCACGGCGCTGGGCGCCAAGCCGATGCGCGGCAGGCAGCCTATGCGCGCCAACGCTGGAACCTGCAGCGCCAGTTGCAACACCCCGCCGACCATGACGCCCGCTGCCAGTGCGTGGATCGTCGGGATGCCCCAGGACTTGAAGAGGGGCACACCCCACCAGGCCGCCGCGATGACTGCCAGGTTGAGCAAGACCGGCGTGGCCGCAGGGATCGCAAAACGCTTCCAGGTGTTGAGCACACCGGCCGCCAAGGCCACCATCGACATGCAGCCGATGTAGGGGAACATCCAGCGCGTCATCACCACCGCATCGTCGAACTGGGCCAGGCCGGAAGCCATCAGCCAGACGATGACGGGCGCGGCGACGATGCCCAATGCGCAAGTGGCGAGGAGGGCCCAGGCCAACACGGTCGCAACGGCGTCGATCAGCAAGCGTGTGACCTCATCCCCCTCCCGCGCCCGAGTCCCCGCAAGAATAGGCACGAAGGCCTGCGAAAACGCGCCCTCGGCAAACAGGCGGCGCAACAGATTCGGAATGCGAAAGGCGACGTTGAAGGCGTCGGTGGCGGCGCTGGCACCGAAGGTCGCGGCCACCAGAAGCTCGCGCCCCAAGCCGGTAATGCGCGAGGCCAGGGTCAGCAGGGAAACGGTGGAGGCGGCCTTGAGCAGGTTCATGCGGGGCTGTGTTCTGGCATGACTTTCAGGCAGTGCAGATGAGAAGCGGGCGGATTATAGATAGCAGTTACTAACGTGAGAACGGCCGGCTGGCGCGGAGGCCGGAGTGCATGCTAAACTCGCGGACTTCGCACAATTGCAACCCTCTCCAGCATGGCCACCTCAGCAAAAGCCAAGAAAAAGACCGTTCGCCTCGCCTCGGGTTTGAAGCGTGCACGTCAGGACGTGAAGCTCAACGCAGCCAACACGGCTTTGCGTTCCAAGTTCCGCACCGTCGTGAAGAACGTTCAGAAGGCGGTTGCCTCGGGCGACAAGACCAAGGCCGGTGAATTGTTCAAGCTGGCGCAAAGCGTGATCGACTCGGTCGCCGACAAGCGCATGTTCCACAAGAACAAGGCCGCTCGCCACAAGAGCCGTCTGGCCGCCAAGGTCAAGGCCATGGTCGCTGCCCCCGCCGCCGCGGCTTGAAGCCAGGCGCGCACTGATGAAACGAGCCCGCTACGGCGGGCTTTTTTGCGTCTCTGGGGTTTGCGCAGCCCGCTCAGCCTGGTGCGGGTGTCCCGCCACTCACCTCGCCGAGCTGCAGTTGGTTGTCGCGGGCAAAGTTCATGACGAAGTCCCAAGCCATGGGCTCGATCCCCTTGAGGGCCTCGCTGACGATCACGCATTTCACGCCGCCCACCAGCGTCGGAACGCAGAAGGGCGAGTAGCCGATGAAGGCCCCGATGCCACCGACGCTGCCTTCTGGGCGAAAGCTGGACATGGCACTGGCCAGCCGCTCGGCCCAGTCGCTGGGGCGAAAACTGCGGCCGTCCAGCGTGACCCCGTGGATCACAAATTCGCGCGGCTTGGCGGACGGGAGCGTGGCTGTCATGCGTGAGAGAGGCCGCGGTGCCAGCCCGTTGATGGCCGCCTTGTCGTGAGGCACGCCCGCCTGCGAGATCGCCGGGGACAGTGGCTTTGCAACCGCGATTGTGCCTCGCATGGGGAGTGAATGGTGCGCCGCAGCAAGCATGGTCGTGGCTTCGTCCTCGAGTCCTCAGGGCGTTGTCGGCTGATCAGCGCCGAACCGTAGAATTGCGTTGAGCCGGCGCGTGCGTTCGTGACGCTGCCGGCCTTTGTTTTTGTCCCGCCAGCCCTGGAAGCGCCCATGACCGCCCCCTCTGAGCCGCATGTGATGAAGACCTACGGTCGCCTGCCGATCGCGCTGTCGCATGGGCGCGGTTGCCGCGTTTGGGACACCGACGGCCGCGAGTACCTGGACGCACTGGGCGGTATTGCGGTCAACACCCTAGGCCACGCCCACCCCCGCCTGGTGCCAGCACTGCAGGAGCAGATCGGCAAGCTGATCCACACCAGCAATTACTACCACGTGCCGCTGCAGGAGCAGCTCGCGGCCAAGCTCACCGAGTTGTCGGGCCTGACCAACGCCTTCTTCTGCAACAGCGGCCTGGAAGCGAATGAAGCGGCGCTGAAAATCGCGCGCAAGTACGGCCACGACAAGGGCATCGAGCGCCCTGAAATCATCGTCTACGAGGGCGCCTTCCACGGCCGCTCGATCGCCACACTCTCGGCCACTGGCAACCCCAAGGTGCAGGCCGGTTTCGGTCCGCTGGTCGAAGGCTTCGTGCGCGTGCCGGTGAACGATTTGACGGCGATCGACACCGTGCGCAAGACACGGCCCAACGTGGTTGCGGTCTTCCTCGAAACGATTCAGGGCGAAGGCGGCATCAATGCCTCGCGCTGGGAGTACCTGCAAGGCCTGCGCCGCGTCTGCGACGAGCAGGGCTGGCTGTTGATGCTCGACGAAGTGCAGTGCGGCATCGGTCGCACCGGCAAGTGGTTTGCGCACCAGTGGGCGGACGTGCGCCCCGATGTGATGCCGCTGGCCAAGGGCCTGGGGTCGGGTGTGCCGATCGGCGCCGTCGTCTGCGGGCCGAAGGCCGCCACGGTGCTCGGCGCGGGCAACCACGGCACGACCTTTGGCGGCAACCCGCTGGCGATGCGCGCCGGCGTCGAGACCCTGCGCATCATGGAAGAAGACGCGCTGCTGGCCAATGCCGCCGCGATGGGCGCCCTGCTCAAGACCCGCTTCACACAGGAGTTCGCGGGCCTGGCCGGCGTCAAGGAGATCCGCGGCGCCGGCCTGATGATCGGCATTGAGCTCGACCGCCCGTGCGGCGAACTGCTCGGCCGTGCCTGCGAGATCGGCCTGCTGATCAGCGTCACCGCGGAGCGCGTGATCCGCCTGCTGCCGCCGCTGATCCTCAGCGCCGACGAAGCCGAGGAGATCGTCGGCCGCCTCGCCCCCCTGGTGCGGCAGTTCCTGGCCGCACCGAAGCCATGAAGCCCGGGGACGCGTTGATGAAGCACTACCTGCAATTCAAGGACCTTCGCGCTGAAGAGTACGTCTACCTGTTCGAGCGCACGCGCGAGATCAAGAAGCGCTTCAAGAACTACGAGAAGTACCAGCCGCTGGTCGACCGCACGCTGGCGATGATCTTCGAGAAGGCCAGCACCCGCACGCGCGTGAGTTTCGAGGCCGGCATGTACCAGATGGGCGGCTCCGTGGTGCACCTGACCACTGGCGACAGCCAGCTCGGCCGGGCCGAACCGGTCGAGGACTCGGCGCGCGTGATCAGCCGCATGGTCGACATCGTGATGATCCGGACCTACGAGCAGGCCATGCTCGAGCGCTTTGCCGCGCATTCAAGGGTGCCGGTGATCAACGGCCTGACCAACGAGTACCACCCGTGCCAGATCCTGGCCGACGTCTTCACCTACATCGAGCAGCGCGGCGCAATACAGGGCAAGGTCGTCGCCTGGGTCGGCGATGGCAACAACATGGCCAACACCTGGCTGCAGGCGGCCGATGTCCTCGGCTTCACGCTACACGTGAGCACGCCCACCGGCTACGAACTCGACCCGGTGGTCGCCGGCGTGTCGAACACGCATTGCGTGAAGGTCTTCGACCACCCGATGGACGCCTGCCGCGGCGCGCACCTGGTCACTACCGACGTCTGGACCAGCATGGGCTACGAGGCCGAGAACGAAGAACGGCGCAAAGCCTTCATCGACTGGTGCGTGGACGCCGACATGATGGCCGTGGCCCAGCCTGACGCCCTGTTCATGCACTGCCTGCCCGCGCACCGCGGTGACGAGGTCGAAGCCGAAGTCATCGACGGGCCGCAGTCCGTCGTCTGGGACGAGGCCGAGAACCGCATGCACGCGCAGAAGGCACTGATGGAGTACCTGCTGCTGGGCAGGATCGGCTGATCCTCGAAGGGGCTCGCGGGCGCGGATCGTTGGCAGTCGGCCCATTGCGGACTCTCAGCTGCCGCTCTCGTTGCACTCGCGTGGCAACGGGGCCGCCGGGCAGGGCCCGGCTGCCCCGTTGCGGAGCCAGGGGTGGTGTGCAGGGCTTCGAGAACCAGCGCTCCGGCCCGCAAGGCGGCGGGCGCGGCCTGG
>JANNFB010000202.1:0-14444 GCA_031379365.1 Burkholderiales bacterium | reverse complement strand
TTCGCCACCCATTCGCGCACCGAGATCTTCAGCCTGCCGCCGCCGATGTTCTTCGGCGACGACTTCCTCAACAACCTGAAGATTCTCACCGACCGCATGCCGTTCTGGCGCAACCTGGGTTGGAGCCTGTATGTCGCGCTGGCCTCGACCGCGCTGACGCTGCTGTTCTGCTCGATGGGCGGTTATGCCTTCGCGCTGTTCGAGTTCCGCTACAAGAACGCGCTGTTCGGTCTGGTCATGGGCACGATGCTGCTGCCTTCGTTCATGAACATGATCCCGACCTTCATGATCATGGACGCTCTGGGCTGGATCGACCAACCCAAGGCGCTCTACATCCCGGGCGCGGCGAGCGCCTTCGGCATCTTCCTGATGCGCCAGTTCGTCAGCTCCTCGATCCCGAAGGACCTGGTCGAGGCTGCGCGCATGGACGGTTGCAGCGAACTCGGCATCTACGCGCGCATTGTGCTGCCGCTGCTCAAGCCTGCACTCGGCACGCTCGGCCTGATCACCTTCATCGCTTCGTGGAACAACTTCATCGGGCCGCTGATCGTGATGCGCAGCCCCGACATGTACACCCTGCCGCTGGCCCTGCGCAGCCTGCAGAGCCCCGTCAACACGGAGTGGGGCGCGCTGATGACAGGCTCGGCCATCGCCACACTGCCCTTGGTGGTGCTGTTCGTTCTGTCCTCGCGGCAGCTGATCTCCGGCCTGACGGCCGGTGCCGTGAAATGAGATTGCCCATGCCCTTCGCTTCCGCCGATCACCCGATGCCAGCGTTCCCAGTCGACTTTGTCTGGGGCGTGGCCACCAGCGCCTTCCAGATCGAAGGCGGCGCTGTCGCCGACGGCAAGGGCCCCTCGATATGGGATGAGTTTTGCCGCGTACCTGGCGCCATCGCTGACGGCAGCAACGGCGATATGGCCTGCGATCACTACCATCGGTGGAAGAGCGACCTCGACATCATCGCGGGGTTGGGCGTCGATGCCTACCGCTTCTCAGTCTCGTGGCCACGGGTCCGACCGGGCGGCACGGGGGCATGGAATGCAAAGGGCCTGGCCTTCTACGAACGCCTGGTCGACGGCCTGCTTGCACGCGGCATCCAACCCTACCTGACGCTCAACCACTGGGACTTGCCTGCCGAACTGCAGGCCGCGGGCGGCTGGGCTCACCGCGACACGGTGCACCACTTCGTCGAGTACGCCCAGGGGATGGCGGCACGCCTGGGTGACCGCGTGGCCACCATCACCACCCACAACGAACCCTGGGTCATCGCCACGCTCGGCTATCAACTGGGCACCTTTGCGCCGGGCGTCCAGAGTCAGGCAGCTGCGGCGCAGGCCTCGCACCACCTGTTGCTGAGCCACGGCCTGGCTCTGCAAGCGCTGCGCGCGCAGGGCTGCAAAAGCCGCCTGGGCATCGTACTCAACCTTTCGCCGATGCACGCAGCCACCGACAGCCCTGCTGACCGTGCCAAGACCCGGCTCGAAGACGGCCACGTGGTGCGCTGGTACATGGACCCGCTGTTGACCGGCAGCTACCCCGCCGATGTCCTCGAGCACCTCGGCGCGGATGCCCCCGTGGTGCAGTCGGGCGACATGGCCGCCATCGCCACGCCGATGGACTTCCTCGGCATCAACTACTACACGCGCGGCATGGTCAGTGCTGCGGCGCCCTGGAATGTGCACAGCGGCGGGCGCGAGGTCACCGACATGGGATGGGAGGTCTATCCCGAGGGGCTGACGGAGCTCCTGCTGCGCCTGCATCACGACTACGCCGTGCCCCCGATGTACGTGAAGGAGAACGGCGCGGCCTTCAAGGACGAGTTCGTCGATGGGCGCGTCCATGACGCGCGGCGCACCCGCTACATCGCCAACCACATCGCCGCGGTGGGCGATGCCGTCGCGCAAGGGGTTCCGATGGCAGGCTACATGGTCTGGAGCCTGCTCGACAACTTCGAGTGGGCCTCGGGCTACGCCAAGCGCTTCGGCATCGTGCATGTCGACTACGCCACCCAGCGCCGCACGCTCAAGGACAGCGCGTTGTGGTACCGCGATTTCCTGCAGCGTCAGAAGGCCGCGCGCGCCGTGCGCGTTGCCGCCACCACCGGAGACTGAAATGAGACAACCCCCAAGCTCACTTCGTTCGCTGCCCCCCAAGGGTGCGCAGACCTACCTTGGGGCGGCCCGGCGGGAGGCCTGACATGGGACAGGTATCGCTGCGCGGCATCCTCAAGAGCTATGGCAAGGTGGATGTCATCAAGGGCATCGATCTCGACGTGGCCGACGGCGAGTTCATCGTCTTCGTCGGACCCTCGGGCTGCGGCAAGTCAACCACCTTGCGCATGATTGCCGGCCTGGAGAGCATCACCGGTGGCGAGCTGCTGATCGACGGTGCTCGGGCCAACGAGTTACGCCCTGCGGACCGCGGCGCGGCCATGGTGTTCCAGAGTTATGCGCTGTACCCGCACATGACGGTGGCCGAGAACATGGGCTTCGCGCTGAAGATGTCCGGCGTGGCCAAGCCGGCCCGTGACGCGCAGGTGGGCCGTGCCGCCGAGGTCCTGCGCATCACCGAACTGCTGGGTCGCTTTCCGAAGGAGCTGTCGGGTGGCCAGCGCCAGCGCGTGGCCATCGGCCGCGCCATCGTGCGCAAGCCCAAGGTCTTCCTGTTCGATGAGCCGCTGTCCAACCTCGACGCCGCGCTGCGCGTGAACATGCGCATCGAGCTGTCGAAGCTGCACAAGGCGCTGGCCACGACGATGATCTACGTCACCCACGACCAGGTCGAGGCCATGACACTGGGCGACCGCATCGCCGTCTTCAACAAAGGCATCGTCGAGCAGTTGGGCCCGCCACTCGAGCTGTACAACCGGCCAGCCAACGAGTTCGTGGCCACCTTCATCGGCGCTCCGCGGATCAACCTCGTGCCCAAGCCTGCGACCGCAGGCGCCGCCGCGCCGCACCAGGCGCTCTGGGCCGCGCTGGCACACAAAGCGCCGATCGGCGTGCAGCGCGTCGGCCTGCGCCCAGAACACCTGCGCCTCGCCCCCGCAGGCCAGGGCATTGCAGCCAGCGTCGCGCTGGCCGAGCACCTGGGGGACACCTCGATCATCCATTTGAAGGTCGACGGCGTCGACGACCTGCTGACGGCCAAGATCGGCCCCGAACACGCCCGCGTGGAAGCCGGACAGGTCGTCGGCTTGGCCCCCGACGGCGCTTGGGCGATGGCCTTTGGTACCGATGGCCAGTTGCTGCCCCAGAACTAGGAGAGATACGGCATGGCGAAAGCAAAAAGCAAAGGCGAGTGGAAGCTGGTCTGGAACGACGAGTTCGAAGGCAACAGCGTCGACCGATCGAAATGGGATTTCGACATCGGCAACGGCTTCTTCGACTACAAGCATCACGTCTGGATTCCAGGCTGGGGCAACGAGGAGCTGCAGTACTACACCGCTGAGCCGACCAACGTCAGCGTCAAGGACAGTCTGCTCACAATCCGAGCCGTCAAGGAGTCGCTCCACGGCTGCGGCTACACCTCGGCGCGGCTGAAGACGCGCCAGCGCGACGGCACGCCCTTGTTCAGCAAGCTCTACGGCAGGTTCGAATTCCGCGCCAAGGTGCCCTGGGGCAAAGGTTTGTGGCCGGCGCTTTGGATGCTGCCGCAGGACGACCGCTATGGCGGCTGGGCTGCATCGGGCGAGATCGACCTGATGGAGATCGTCGGCGAGAAGCCGCACGAGGTACTGAACAGCATCCACTTCGGCTCCACTTTCCCGAAACGCTCGCTCATCACCCATGTGCACCCGTTACCGGGCGGCAGCACGGTGGCCGACTGGCATGTCTACGCCGCAGAGTGGGAGCCCGGCGAGATTCGCTTCTATGTCGACGGTGTGCACACCTCGACGCGCGACCACTGGTGGAGCTGCAGCAAGAACAAGGAAGGCGTCGGCCGTGAACCGAAGCGCGCGGCAGACCTCAACCCCTGGCCGGCCCCCTTCGACCAACCCTTCTACATGGTGATGAACGTCGCCGTGGGAGGCAACTTCCCGGGCGCCCCCAACCCGGCGACGCAGTTTCCTGCCGAGCTCGTCGTCGACTACGTGCGCGTGTACGACAAGGTGGGTGGCTACGGTGTCACCCGACCCATCGGCAAGGGCAAGTTCCCTTGGCAATCCCCGAAGAAAGCTTGAGGAAAGACACCATGTCACGACCCCCATCAGCCCCAGGCGAAACGCTGCATGCCAGCGTTACCCGCAGCACCGAGAACGGCGAGGCGCAGCAAGAGCGAAAGCAGGTTCATTCCGGCGCTGCGCCCCAAGCCACTGCCCTAGACCGCAGCACCTGGTCGCGCAGCGGCCCCGCGGTGTGGACCACGGAGGCACGCAACGCTTTGGCTGCCGACTTCCGCGCCACGCTGCAACAGGGCGTGCACGGCCTGTGCTTCAGCCCCTACCTGGAGGGCCAGCAGCCGGGCTCGCAGGTCAGTGAAGCGCAGATCCGCGAGCGCCTGCGCATCCTGAAGCCGCACGCCGGCTGGATTCGCACGTTTTCATGCACCGACGGTCATGAGCAGACGCCACGCGTGGCGCATGAACTCGGCCTGAAGACGCTGGTCGGCGCCTGGCTGGGCACCGATGCCGAGATCAACGAACGCGAGATCCAGGGCGTCATCGACGTCGCCCGCGCCGGGCATGCCGATATCGTCGCCGTCGGCAACGAAGTGATGCTGCGAGAAGACATGTCCGAAGACGCGCTGCTGGGCTTCATCCAGCGCGTGAAGGACGCCCTGCCGGGTGTGCCGGTGGGTTATGTCGACGCCTACTTCCTGTTCGAGAAGCACCCGCGCATCACCGCCGCCTGCGACGTGGTCATGACCAACTGCTACCCCTTCTGGGAAGGCTGCCCGCGTGAACAGGCGCTGGCCTACATGCAGACCATGGTGGCGCGCACACGCGCTGCGGCACCGGGCAAACGTGTGCTCATCAGCGAAACCGGCTGGCCCGACCAGGGCAGTGCCTTCCAGGGCTCCGCGCCTTCGCGCGAGGGCGCCATGCAGTACTTCGTCGACACCTGCCGCTGGGCGCGCGAGGACGGCGTCGAGATCTTCTACTTCTCGGCCTTCGACGAAGCCTGGAAGGTGGGCGCCGAGGGCGACGTGGGCGCCTACTGGGGTCTGTGGGACAAGGATGGCGAACTCAAGTTCGGATGAATACGATGTCGACCCTGTTGAACCTGCCCGCGGGCAACGCCATCTGCTACTCGGGCTACCGCGACGGCCAGAACCCGGGCGAAAAGACCTACCCGTCGCTGGCCGAGATCCTTGAAGACCTGCTGATCCTGCAGAAGAACTGGAGGCTGCTGCGTCTGTACGACTGCAGCCCGCATGCCTACCGTGTGCTGCAGGTCATCGAAGAGCACCAGCTGCCCTTCCAGGTCATGCTCGGCGCCTACCTCGGCGCCGAGATGAACAACTTCGGCTGCCCCTGGGGCGGCACCCACACCGAAGAGCAACTCGAAGCCAGCGCACGCGAGAACGAGATCGAGGTGGGGCGCCTCATCGAACTGGCCAACCGCTACACGGGCATCGTGTTCTCGGTGGCCGTCGGCAACGAGGCCACGGTCGACTGGACCGACCACTTCGTGCCCGTGCACCGCATGATCGAGCATGTCAAGCGCGTGAAGGCCGCCGTGCGCCAGCCCGTCACCTTCTGCGAAAACTACGTGCCCTGGCAGCACAAGCTGCGCGAGCTGGTGGAGGAGCTCGACTTCATCTCGCTGCACACCTACCCGGTGTGGGAATACAAGCACATCCATGAGGCGCTGGATTACACCAAGGACAACGTCGCCAGCGTCGCGCGCCTGTACCCCGACAAGCCCATCGTCATCACCGAAGCCGGTTGGTGCACCAACAGCAACGGCCGCGGTATGCACGCCGAACATGCCGTGCAGGAACTGCAGGCCATCTACTACCAGGACCTGATGGACTGGACGCAGGCCGAGGGCTTGCTGTGCTTTGTCTTCGAGGCCTTCGACGAGACCTGGAAAGGCTCGCCCGACCCGATGGAGCCCGAGAAGCACTGGGGCTTGTTCACCGTCGACCGCCGGCCCAAGCTCGTGATGCAGGCGCTGTACCCCGAACTGATGCCACAGGCAGTCGCGGCCTGAAAGACGCCTCTCTCGCCCATGCACACCCACCGCACCCCCGACGTCGCACTCTGGGACCACCACCGCGCGTTGCGTGAGCAGTGGACCCACGAGGACAACCTCATCGCGCAACGCATGGGCTGGCTCATCTGGTCGGAAGGTCTGATGTTCACCGCCTATGGCACTCACGCGCGCGACAGTGTGAGCTGGTTGGTGCTGGGCTTCCCCTTCTTCGGCATGCTCGTGGCCGTGCTGGTGGGCGTCGGCATCTACACGGCGATGGCAGCCACCGACAGCATCCGGCAGCAGTTCGACGAAGCCGGTCTGGCTGACCTGTGCCCCTTGGCGCCCGCCAACCATCTGGCCCACCGCGGCCGCTGGGCCGCCAAGGCCATGCCCTTCGTCTTTGGCGGCATGTGGCTGCTGGTGCTGCTCGGTCGCCTGGGCGATTGACCGGCATCTCAGCGCCACGCCTCAACCCTGAAAGCAACTCATGACCCCAACGTCCACCGCCGCCAGCCACAAAGTCCCGTTCGGCCAGAAGGTCGCCTTCGGGCTGGGCATGCTGGCCAACCAGATGTTCCCAGCCGCTCTGGGCATCTTCATGGTGGTGCTGGTGCAGGACATGGGCTTCCCAACCTGGATGTGGGGCATCCTGTTCTTCCTGCCGCGGGCCTATGACGCCATCCTCGACCCGATCATGGGCTTCATCTCCGACAACACGCGCTCGAAGTGGGGTCGGCGCCGGCAGTACGTGTTCATCGGCGCCATCATGCTCGGCATCGGTTTCATCGCGATGTGGCAGCTGCACCGCTCGGACGGCATCCCCTACAACTTCGCCTACTTCCTGTTCTGGTCGCTCGTATTCTTCACTGGACTGACGGTCTTCAGCATCCCCTACGTGGCCATGGGCTACGAGATGAGCGACGACTTCCACGAGCGCACCAGCATCATGGCGGTGGCGCAGTGGATCGGCCAGTGGGCCTGGGTCATCGCGCCGTGGTTCTGGGTCGTGATGTACGACCCCAAATGGTTCCCGAACGCCGACTCGGCGGCGCGCACGCTGTCGGTGTGGGTCGGCGTCGCGTGCATGCTGCTGGCCATGGTGCCGGCCATCTTCCTGCCCAGCCGGTCGACCAAGGACGACACGCACCTCGTGCCCCTGACCCTGGCCAACATCGGCATGGGCTTCAAGGAGCTGATGGCCGGCTTCAAGGAGGCCTTCGCCTGCGTGCCGTTCCGCAAGCTGTGCTTCTCCACCTTCCTGATCTCCAACGCCTTCAACACGGTGGCGGCGTTTTCCTTCTTCATCGTCGTCTATCACCTCTTCAAGGGCGACACCGCGGCGGCCGGTATCTGGCCCACGCTGTTTGGCAGCATCGGCGCGCTGGTCACCACCTTCGCCGTCATCCCCACCGTGGCCTGGATGTCGAAGAAGACAGGCAAGAAGGTGGCCTTCATGCTGTCGCAGGGCATCTCGCTCATCGGCTACGTGCTGCTGTGGTTCCTGATGGTGCCCGGCAAGCCGTACATGTTCATGTTCGCGCTGCCCTTCTTCTCGTTCGGCATCGGCGGCCTGTTCACGCTGATGATGTCGATGACGGCCGACGTGTGCGACCTGGATGAGCTGGCCACGGGCAAGCGCCGCGAAGGCATCTTCGGTGCCATTTACTGGTGGATGGTGAAGCTGGGCTTTGCCGTCGCCGGCCTGCTCAGCGGCGCCATCATGGCCTTCGTGGCTTTCACGCCCGGCGCCGCCATGCAGCCGGCGGGTGCCGTGGATGGCCTGCGCCTCTTCTACTCCGGCGTGCCCATCTTCGGCACGCTGTTGGCGATGTGGATCATGCGCAACTACGACCTCGACGAGAAGCGCGCCCTGGAGGTCAACGCCGAGCTCGAACGGCGCCGCTCACGCGCCCAGGGCTCGTCATCGTCCCAGGGGTCGGGTGGCCGACCCTGGCTGGCAGAGCACGGCCTGCTGCTGCCGGGCACGGAGCCTTCGCCGCTGGTGGGCAAGGCCTCGGACGAGCTGCGTGCGCTGCATGCCGAGCAGCTCGAGCGCGGCCTGTATGGCCTGAGCTTCAGTGCCTACGCCCAGGGCCAGAAGGCGGGTGACCAGCTGCTGGCATCCAACGTCAGTCGACGCATCGACCTCATCGCGCCCCATACGAACTGGGTACGCTCCTTTGCCTGTACCGAGGGGCACGAGGCCATTCCCCGCCTGGCCCGCACCAAGGGCCTCAAGACGATGGTGGGTGCCTGGATCAGCCAGGACCGCGAGCGCAACGAACGCGAGATCCAGGCCCTGATCACGCTGGCACAGGAAGGCATGGTCGACATCGCTGTGGTGGGCAACGAGGTGCTGTTGCGCGGGGAACTGCCCGAACAGGAGCTGCTGGCCTACATCCAGCGCGTGAAGGCAGCGGTGCCCGAGAACGTGGAAGTGGGTTGCGTTGACGCCTACTACCAGTTCCTGGAGCGGCCGGCGCTGGTGGCCGCCTGCGACGTGCTGCTGCCCAACTGCTATCCCTTCTGGGAAGGCGCCGACATCGACCTGGCCGCGCAGTACCTGCGCCGCATGTTCGGGCTGGTGAAAGCCGCCGGTGGCGAAAAGACGGTCATCGTCGCCGAGACCGGTTGGCCCGGCAAGGGCAAGCCGGTCGGCGCGGCCGTGCCGTCGGCCGACAACGCGATGAAGTATTTCGTCGACGTGCAGCAGTGGGGCCGGCGTGAGGGCATCAAGGTCTTCTACTTCTCGTCCTTCGATGAGCCCTGGAAGCTGCAGCAAGAAGGCGAAGTGGGCACGCAGTGGGGCCTGTGGGACAAGGACGAGCGTCCCAAGTACACGGCCGAGGGGCATTGAGTCCCATGCAAGGGCTGTCTCCTAAGGGCGATCACGCCAGCGCGCTTGACCGCTGTGCACTGGCCGAGACAGGCGCGCTGGTACGGCGCGCTGGGGTCCGGGCGATGCTGGTGTTCTTGCTGCAGCTCGCCGCTTGCGGGGGTGGGGGCGATTCGGCGCCCGCTGCAGTCACTCCATCGCCTCCGCCCGCCCCGCCGGTCGTCGCCAACCCGGCCCCGCCCGCGCCACCGGTGGCCGTGGGCGCCGTCCCGGCGGGCTATCAGTTGGTGTGGGCCGACGAGTTCGACGTCGCTGGCCTGCCAGACGCGACGCGCTGGGCCTACGACACCGAGCGCAACCGCCTGGGCTGGTACAACAACGAGCTTCAGTATTACGCCGCCGGGCGCACGGAGAACAGCCAGGTCAGCGGCGGCCGGCTGCGGATCACGGCCCGGCTCGAGTCCCTGAGCAGTGCCGGCGACTGGGGCGGCCAGCGCTACACCTCGGCCCGCCTGATCACACGCGGCAAGGCGGCCTGGACCCATGGTTTCTTTGAGGTGCGCGCCAAACTGCCCTGCGGGCGCGGCACCTGGCCGGCGATCTGGACCCTCGGCACCGGCGGCATCTGGCCCGACGACGGCGAGATCGACATCATGGAGCAGGTGGGCAGCAACCCGACCCGCGTGTTCGGCACCGTGCACACGCGCGCCGGCAGCGGTGGCGCCAGCACAGGTGCGGCCACGCAGGTGGCAGATGCCTGCACGGCTTTCCACGACTACCAATTGCACTGGACGGCCAACGAGATTGCCGTCGGCGTCGACGGTGTCGTCTACTTCCGCTACGCCAATCCGGGCACGGGCCGCGACCGATGGCCCTTCAACGCGCCGCAGTACCTCTTGCTCAACGTCGCCATCGGCGGCGTCCTGGGTGGCAGCGTCGACGACAGTATCTTCCCGGTGACGATGGAGATCGACCACGTTCGCGTGTACCAGGCCGCGCCCTGAGCACGCGATCTGCGAGCGTCCATCGGCGCACGGACTCAGCGCGACGAGTCGGCAGGTGTCGCACCGGGTCGGGTCGCCGGTGAATTGGCCGTCTGCTGCGCCTTCACGAACCGCATGATGTTGATGAAGGTATCGGTCCAGTAGTCGCCGCGGTGGGCCGCAAGGTGGTTCAGCAGTTCCTCATGGGCCTGCCTGGACACGCTGAGGTAATCGCCGCCGATACCGTGGAAGGTGATGTTGATCATCGTGCCAGCGCGCGCCGCGCTCTTCACCAGGTCGATCAGCTGCCCACCGGTGACATCGGATGGCGCGTCAACGCCCACCGCATAGGGGTCGAGCGCCGTCATGTCGGCGACGACGCCGCCAGCCGCCGACTTGATGGCGACAAAGTCCCCCTTGATCAGATCGACATAGTTCTCGCCGCCGGCCTCGACGTCGCCGCACGGCGCGGTAAAGGTCCGCTCGCTTCTGCCGTCGATCGCTTGCAGCAGGGCATTGCCTGCGCGGATCTGCGCCACCAGTTGCGACGCAGGGGTCTTGTCGAGATCGTTTTCCGGCGTGACCCAGGCGCGGTCGGGCGCCGAGCCAGAGCACTGATGGAACAGCGTGTGGTTCCCGAGCTCATGACCGCGCGCCGCCGCCGCCCGCCACTCGGCCATGCGCCGCTGGACCCCGTCGCCGCCGAGCGTCAGGTAGAAGCTGGCTCTGAGGCCGGCCTTGTCGAGCGCCGGAATGGCGATGTCGAGCTGGCTGTCCAGCGCGTCGTCGTAGGCCAGGCTCACTGCGGCCCTGGCGCCCTGGGGCCAGGTGAACGGGGCGTTCCTCGCCGGCGCCGGCAGCGTCATGCCGAGGCCTGCGATGGCCAGGGCCGCTGTGCGGTTGCCGGGAAATCTCGCATCGATGCTGCCGGGGCTACTTGGCTTGCTGGTAGACACGCACGTAGTCGACCTCCATGCGCACCGGGAAAATGCTGTCGTCGACAGCACCGCCGAAATCGCCGCCGACGGCGATGTTGAGGATCAGGAACTGCGGCGTGTCGAACGGCCACTGCGCCTTGCCTGTGCCTGCATTCTGGTGGATGAAGTGCGTCTTGCCGTCGATGCCGAAGCGGGCCTGCTGCGGCGTCCAGTGCATCTGGTAGATGTGGAAGGCCGTGCAGGCGTCGAGCACCTCGGTCGGCGCGCCCGAGCCGTTGGCGCCGCTGCCTGACGTGGTGTGCACGGTGCTGAAGACCTTGGTCGGCTCCCGGCCCACCAGTTCCGCGATGTCGAGTTCACCGCCGGCCGGCCAGACGACCGCGCTGTTGAGCATCCAGATTGCAGGCCAGGTGCCTTTGCCGCAGGGCAGCTTGGCGCGGACTTCGAAGTAGCCATAGGTCCATTCGGCCTTGCCCAGCGTCAGCATTCGAGAAGAGGTGTAGCCCTGGCCGCCCCAGTCCGCCGCCGCCGGGCGCTGCTCCTTGCGCGCGGTGATCACCAGCTTGCCGTCGCGCACTTCGGCGTTCTCGGCGCGGGGCCCGCTGTAGTACTGCAACTCGCGGTTGTGCCAACCCTGCTTGTTCATGCCGGTGTCGTAGGCCCATTTGGCGGTGTCTGGCAGGCCGTTGGTGGAGAACTCGTCGGACCAGACCAAAACGTAGCCCGCGGGCACGCCGAGCGTCGCTGGTGGGGCCTGGGGCAAGGGCGCCGGGGCGGTCGCGCAGCCCGTCAACAGCAGGGCGATCAGGCAGGCGATGGGGTGCTTCATGGAACCTCTCAAGAATCAGTGTTCATCGGCGGGCGCGTCGCTCGAGCAGGCGCTGCGCGTCGGCCAGCGCAGTGCGGATGTCCTTGCCACGGTCGAGCACGTTGTCGAGTTCGGTGCCGACCACCTCGTCGGCGAAGCCGTTCTGCTTGTGCACCGGCGTCGCACCGATGCGGCGTGCCGCGGTACGCCACAGCAGACGCGCCTTCTGGCCAGCGAGAAACGCCACCGGTTCGTCGAAGAACGCGTCGTCGTGGGTCTCCAGCAGCGCCGGAAAAGCGTCGTACTGCTTGAACGCCACAAGCTGCCGCTCGCGGTCGAGCGTCATGAGTTGAATGAACTCCCAGGCCAGCGCCTTGCGGCTGCTTGCCGCCCGGCGCGGCATGGCATAGAAAGCGCCGCCGTAGGCCACATGGGCGCCTTCTGGCAATTGCGCGGCGCGCCACAGGTTGCGCGTCTGCGGTGCCACCCAGGTACTGAGTTGCCCGACCAGCCAGGCGCCGGACAGCTCGGTGGCCAGCGTCCCGCGCTTGAAGCCTTCGGCCCACTCGTTGGACCAGGCCGCGACACGCGCGTCGAGCTTGTTGCGCCGCACCTGGCGTGCGACTTCGAAGGCGCGCACGAAGCGCTCCGACGTGACCAACACGCGAGAGTCCTGGTCGAAGTAGAGGCCTTCGCCGGCCTTCAGGCCGGTGCGGATCAGGATGTCCTTGATCTGTTGCACATGGGCGACCAGGTAGGCGCCAGTGGCGGCCTTGATGCGGGTGCCCGCCTCCAGATAACTGCTCCATGAGCGCGTCAATTCCTCCTCGGCGACGCCGGCCCGGGCCAGGATGTCGGCGCGGTAGAGCATCGTCCCGGGCCCGATGTCGGTCGGCATCGCCACCACGGCACCGTTGCGGTTGACGGCCTGGTCATAGGCGTAGGGCACCAGGCGCGTGCGGAAGCGCCCGATGCCGTAGGGCTCGCGCGCCAGATCCTCCAGCCCGCTGCCCTGCGCGAAGCGGCCGACGAAGCTGGCTTCCAGCGCCATCACGTCGGGCAGCAGTACCGAGGTCGACAGTGCCGTGGTCATTGCAGTGTGGTGGTCGCCGTATTGCCGGCTGACGATGCGGACCTCGACATCGGGGTGGCGCCGCTGCCACAGCGGCAACGCGGCGCGGGCGATCTCGTCGACCAGCGGGAAGGCGGCGACCGTCAGAACAGTGCGCTCGGTCGCGCCCACTGGCAGGACGCCGAGCACACCGCAGGCCAGCACCGCGCGTCGCGTTGGCGCTGACGTGCGGGTCACGGCCGGCGCGCGCCTCGTCTGGTGGCTGGCAGCGGCCGACCCAGGAGCGCAGCGCCAGCGCTCATGCCTTGCCGGCAGCGCAGTGCGAGGCGATGAACTCGGCCTGCGTCGGCATTGCCTTCACGCACTTGGCGATCACGTCGGCCACGTTACGCACGTAGGCCTCGACCTCGCCATCGGACCGCAGGTCGGCGAAGGGGTGGTAGCCCTGCGGCGCGATGCGCTGACCGACCATGACCTGCAGCCAGCTCGGCTCGGCGAACAGATCCTGCGGGTCACGGAACACGCGCCCGTTGCTGCAGAACAGATCGATCTTGCGCTGCAGCGTGTCGGGCACCGGCATCGTGCGGCAGTAGTTCCAGAACTCGGAGTCGTCGCGCTCGGTGGCCTTGTAGTGAAGCACCAGGAAGTCGCGGATGCGTTCGTACTCCGACTGCGTCGTCGAGTTGTATTCGGCAATGTCGGCGGCGTCGAAGCCGACGTGTGGGAAGAAATTGATGATGCGCGTGATCGCGGAGTGGATCAGGTGGATGCTGGTGGACTCCAGCGGCTCGAGGAAGCCGCTGGACAGGCCCACCGCCACAACATTGCGGTTCCAGAACTGCTTGCGCCGGCCGGTGGTGAACTTGATTGGGCGCGGTTCGGCCAGCGCTTCGCCATCCAAGTTCTCGAGTAGGATGCGCGTGGCCTCGTCTTGCTCCATGAAGTCACTGCAGTAAATGTGGCCGTTGCCGGTGCGGTGCTGCAGCGGGATGCGCCATTGCCATCCTGCCGAGTGCGCCGTCGAGCGCGTCATTGGCAGCAAGGGGCCGGCGGACTTGCACGGCACCGCCAGCGCCCGGTTCATTGGCAGCCAGTGCGACCAGTCCTCGAAGCCGCACTTGAGCGTCTGCTCGATCAGCAGGCCGCGCAGCCCCGAGCAGTCGATGAAGAAGTCGCCCGTGATGCGCTCGCCACTGTCCATCACCACGGCGTCGATAAAGCCGTCCGGCTCGCGCTGGCTGACCTGCACGATCTTGCCTTCGGTGCGCTTGACACCGCGCTGCTCGGCATAGCCGCGCAGGTAGCGCGCGTACAGCCCGGCGTCGAAGTGGAAGGCATGCGAGATGTCGGCCACCGGCGAGCCCGGCATGTCCTTGCGGGCGCGCATGAACTTGGCCTGCAGCGGCGCGGCCGTGTTGATCGAGTAAGCCTCGAGCGGTGCGGCCTTGCCCGCCTGGCGCATGCGCAGCCAGAAGTGGTGGAAGGGCAGCGCCTCCGTGGCCTGTCCGACGAAGCCGAAGCCGTGGATGTAGCGGTCGCCGATGGCGCCCCAGTTGACGAACTCGATGCCCAGCTTGAAGGTCGCCTGGGTCGCGCGCATGAACTCGTCCTCGTCGATCTCCAGCGCGGTGTTGAAGTCGATGATGCGCGGGATCGTGGCT
>JANNFB010000179.1:0-14067 GCA_031379365.1 Burkholderiales bacterium | reverse complement strand
AGTGAGCGCAGCGAACGGCGGGAGTTCTGCAACGGGGCCGGCCAGCCGAGCATCGCAGGGCACCCGCAGCGCAGCGAAGGGCAAGCCGTTTGAGCCCCGCCCAGGCCGCGCCCGCCGCCTTGCTCGCGCCCATGCCAGCACGAAACAGTGGACGTACGCCAACGTCCGCAACGGGCCGATAGCGGCTTCTCGGCCCTGTGCGAGTCAACGCGACTGCGTCTGCGACGGCCCCCGGCGCGCTCGAGCCACTCAGGTGGTCAGGCAGGCGACGAACGCAGACCGTAGGCCTTGCCTGCCAGCCAAAGGACCTCGACGCGCAGCACCGCGTCGCCCTTCTCCCCTGCAAAGGTGTAGCCGAGAACGGCCACCGCGCCGCCGGCTTGCAGGGTTGGCACGGCCCAGGCTTGAAGCCGTGTCAGCGGCGCCAACTCGATGTGCCAGACGCGGTCTTTGCGCGTCGGCAGTTGCGCTGCGGCCAGCAGTTTGGGCGTGTCGACGGGCGCCGCTTGCGGCGGCACGGAGCGCGCCTTCAGGTCGGCCGGCATCTTGAGCTCGCCCCCGATCTCGAGGTCGAACTCGGCGTGCGGGTTGCGCCACACGACATTGCGCGCGCGACCCTCGAGGTAGAGCGGCCGGTCCTGGTCGAAGCTGCTCCACCCGTGGTGTGCCTGGGCGGCCGGCGAAAGGGTTGCGGCAGCGGTCACGATCAGAAAGGGGCGTCTTTGCATCGCGGCAACTCCTATTTGTAGGCAATCCAACGGCCGCAGATCATGACGCCAATCCACAACCCCAGTGAGAGGATGGTCTGCACACGTGCGTAGGCATCCAGGCGCTGCAGCCCACCGCGCGCGTGAAACACCCCGGCGTTGACGCCCGCCAGGCAGACCAGGCCCATCTTCAGCAGGAAGCTGCGATTGGCAATCAGCACTTCGGGCTGACCGGCGAACATGAGCAGTCCGCTGCTGGCCACCAGAGCGAAACCGGCCAAAGAGAGCCCCAGCGCAAGCCGCGCCAAGGCCGGCAACGGCAGTGCTGCGCCCAGGCCCCACACCCGCAGTTCGAGCAGGACCAGATTGCCCACCAGCAAGGCGATGCCAAAGATGTGGATGACCTCCAGCAGGGGGTAGGCATACGGATGACCGACGATCCAGACAAAGGAGCCCATAGCGACGATTGTCGGCCGGGCGCGGTATCCAGACGTGTCGCGAAGCGGCCGCCGGGCAAACCTAGAATCAGTACCCAATGCACCTTCACATCCTCGGCATCTGCGGGACCTTCATGGGCGGCATCGCGGCGATCGCGCGCGAAGCCGGCCATCGCGTCACCGGTTGCGACGCCAACGTCTATCCCCCGATGAGCGATCAGCTTCGCGGCCTGGGCATCGAGTTGATCGAAGGTTACGGCGCCGACCAAATGGCCTTGAAGCCCGACGTCTTTGTCATCGGCAATGTGGTCACGCGGGCCCGCTCCTTCGACTTTGCCCTGATGGAAGCCATCCTGGATGCGGGCGCTGACTACACCAGCGGCCCGCAGTGGCTAGCCGAAAACGTCTTGCGTCACCAACATGTGCTGGCGGTCGCAGGAACGCACGGCAAGACCGGTACCACGTCGATGTTGGCCTGGATCCTCGAGGCGGCGGGTCTGAAACCAGGCTTCCTGGTCGGCGGCGTGCCGTTGAACTTCGAGGTGTCGGCGCGCTTGGGTGCAGGAAGCCATTTCGTGATCGAAGCCGACGAGTACGACACCGCACTGTTCGACAAGCGCAGCAAGTTCGTCCATTACCGGCCACGCACCGCGATTCTGAACAACCTCGAGTACGACCACGCAGACATCTTTCCGGACCTGGCCGCGATAGAGACCCAGTTCCACCACCTCGTGCGCACCGTGCCGAGCACCGGCCGGCTGGTGGTCAATGCGCGCGACGAGGCCTTGCAACGCGTGCTGACGCGGGGCTGCTGGAGCGAAGTGGTGCGTTTCGGCGCGCTGCGCGAAGAACCCGGTGCCCTGCGCTCGCGCGGCGAGCCGCAGGCGTTCGATGTGTTGCGTGGCAGCCTGAAGCTCGGCCGTGTCGAGTGGAGTCTGCAGGGCGAGCACAACCAGCTCAACGCGCTGGCGGCGATCGCGGCAGCCGAACACGTGGGCGTGGCGCCCGAGGCCGCTGCCGCCTCCTTGGCCCGATTCAAGAACGTCAAGCGCCGCATGGAAGTCATCGGTGAAGCCGGCGGCGTCACGGTGTACGACGACTTTGCCCACCACCCGACGGCCATCCGCACCACCGTCGGCGGGTTGCGCCAGCGGGTCGGCCTGGCCCGCGTGCTGGCGGTCTTCGAGCCGCGTTCCAACACCATGAAGCTGGGGGCCATGAAGGCCCAACTGCCATGGGCGCTGGAAGACGCCGACCAGGCCTTCTGCCTGCAGGGCGCCTACGGCTGGGACGCCCGCGACGCGCTGGCCCCGATGGGCAAGCTGGCCGTCGTGGCCGACGGCGTCGAGACCCTGGTGCAAGCGGTGGTGTCCGCCGCGCGGCCGGGCGACCACGTGCTGTGCATGAGCAACGGCGGCTTCGGCGGTATCCACGCCAAGTTGCTGGCGGCGCTGAAGGCCAAACTCGCGCCGTGACCGCGCCCACGCACGTCTTGTACCTGCACGGGTTTCGCTCGTCGCCGAAGTCGGCCAAGGCGCAGTACATGAGCGCCTGGATGAAAGCCTACCGGCCCGAGGTGCACTGGTGGTGCCCACAACTGCCCCCCTCGCCCAAGGAAGCCATGACGCTGGTGTCGGAGCAGTTCGCGCGCTGGCCGGTTGAGCGCATGGCCGTGGTCGGCAGCTCGCTGGGCGGCTTCTATGCCACCGTGGTCGCAGAGCAGACCGGCTGCAAGGCCGCCCTGCTGAACCCTGCCATCAACCCGGCGCGCGACCTGGCGGGACACATTGGCGACCTGACTTCCTTCCACGACCCCAGCGATCATTTCTACTTCCGTCCCGAGTACGTGACGCAGCTGCGGGTCATGACGCCGCGCGCCATCACGAAGCCGGAGCGCTACTTTGCCGTCATCGCCAAGGGCGACGAAGTGCTCGACTGGCGTGAGATGACGGCCCGCTATCCGGGCGCCGCGCTGCGTCTGCTGGAAGGCGGCGATCACGCGCTGTCGGACTTCGACCAACACCTGCCCGCCTTGCTGGCCTTCCTCGGCTTGCAGGACTGAGACCGATCGCGGCCCGGCCCGCGGCCACCGTCAGCGACAATCCTGCGCCTATGTACGCACTGTTCGAAGACGCGGGGAAGTTCCACGCCGGCCGCCTGATGTCCGAGGCCGACAGCTCGGCGCAGATCGAACTCGAGTCGGGCAAGCGGGTCAAGGTCAAGGCCGCCAACCTGCTGCTCAAGTTCGAGCAACCGCCACCCGCTGAGTTGGTCGCCCGCGCGCAGGCCCTGTCGCGCGACATCGATCTCGACCTGGCCTGGACCTTCGCGCCCGAGGCCGAGTTCGGTTTTGCCGACCTGGCGCGCGACTACTTCGACGCCAAGGCCGGCGCTGAACAACAAGCCGCGGCGCTGTTTTGCCTCTTCGAAGCGCCGCATTACTTTCGGCGCCTCGGCAAGGGGCAGTTCAAGAAGGCCTCGGAAGACACGGTCAAGGCCGCCCTGCTCGGCATCGAACGCAAGAAACAGGTGGCCGCTCAGATCGAAGCCTGGGCCACAGACTTGCAGACGGGCGTCTGTCCGGGCCCGGTGCGCGAGCAGCTCTACAAGATCCTGTTCAAACCGGACAAGAACGCTGCCGAGTACAAGGCCGTGGTCGAGGCCTCCAAGCGTTCGCAACGCGCGCCGCTCGATCTGCTGAAGGCCGCTGGCGCCATCACCAGCCCGTACCAGTTCCACTGGAAGCGTTTCCTGTTCGAGCAGTTCCCGGGCGGTACCGGCTTCCCAGCCGGGCTGGCGGCGCCACCGATCGAAGACGCCTTGCCGCGGGCCGAGGTGCAGGCTTTCTCGATCGATGACTCGGCCACCACCGAGATCGACGACGCGCTGTCGGTACAGGGCCTGGGCAGTGGCACGGTCATATTCGGGATCCACATCGCCGCCCCCGCGCTGGCCTTTGCGCCGGGCAGTGCCGTCGACAAGCTGGCGTCGGAACGCCTGTCAACGGTCTACATGCCGGGCTGGAAGCTGACCATGCTGCCGGATGCGGTGGTGCAGGCCTACACCTTGATCGAAGGGCGAGACTGTCCAGCGGTCAGCCTGTACCTGACCATCGACGAAGCCACGCTGGAAGTGCGCAGCAGCGAGACCCGGCTCGAAACCGTGCCGATCGTCGCCAACCTGCGCCATGACAAGCTCGATGCGGTGGTCAGCGAAGCCTCGCTCGATGGCAGTGCGCCGGCCGACTACCCGTTTGTGCCTGAATTGGCCTTCGCCTGGCGCCTGGCGCAAGCCCTCAAGGCCCAACGCGAAGTGGTGCGTGGCAAACCCGAGACCTTCAACCGTCCCGACTACAACTTCCACCTCGAGGGCAGCGACGGCGACGAGCCCCGCGGCACGGAGACGGTGCAGATCACGACACGCCGGCGCGGCGCGCCGCTCGACCTGATCGTGGCCGAAGCCATGATCCTGGCCAACAGCACCTGGGGCGGCTGGCTGGCGGCCTGCGGCGTGCCTGGCATCTACCGCAGCCAAGCCAGTTTGGCACCCGGCGTGAAGGTGCGCATGGGGGTCAAACCGGCGCCGCACGCCGGCATGGGTGTCGCGCAATACACCTGGGCCACCTCGCCATTGCGCCGTTATGTCGATCTCGTCAACCAGTGGCAGATCGTCGCCTGCGTACGGCATGGCCGCACGGCTGCCCTGGCCGCGCCATTCAAGCCACGCGACGCACAGTTGTTCTCCGTGATCTCGGCCTTCGACGCCGCCTACAGTGCTTACGCCGATTTCCAGCGCGACATCGAGCGCTACTGGACCCTGCAGTGGCTGGCCCAACAAGGCGTGACTGAACTCGATGCCAGCGTGATGAAGGACGGTCTGGTGCGTTGCGAGACCTTGCCACTCGTGTTCAAGGCCCTTGGCACCGAGAGCCTTGCGCGAGGCAGCTTGGTGCGGGTGCGTGTCACGGGCAGCGACCCGCTGACACTGGAAGTCCATGCCAGCCTGCTCTCGCGAATGGAGGTGGCGACTGGCGAGCGCAGCAGCGGCGAGGATGACAGCGATGACGACGCTGCCGCGGCGCCCCTGTCACTGGCACTGGCGCTCGACCTGGAAGACCCGGCCGCCACGGCCTCGCCGACGACCGTCATCGCAAACTGACGGGAGCACGACGCCTTGGTTCGCCGCGAATACGTCAACAGCCGCCTCACGGCGTCGCAACAGCGCCAGCCCAAGACCCGCGCCGGGCGCTGGTTCGCCCGCCTGACGACCCTGCAGATGGCCTTGCTGGCATCGCTGGCCGTGCACGTGGCGTTGTTGACGGTCCGCTTCGTCGATCCAGAACGCTTCAACCGGCTGTTCCAGGACACGCCGCTGGAGGTAATCCTGGTCAACGCGCGCTCCGACGAGCTGCCGACGCAAGCCCAGGCCATCGCCCAGGCCAACCTGGCCGGCGGCGGCGAGGCGGCCACCGGCCGGGCAACCTCGCCGCTGCCGCCGGCGGCGACGGTCGAGCTGGGCGAAACGACGGAAGAGTCGCGACGTCAGATCAAGGAATTGCAGGAGCAACAGCAGCAGTTGCTGGCGCAGATTCGCCGCGAGGTGGCGATGCTGCCGCCGCCCGACCCGGCGCGGGAGGCCGGCACGCCGGAGGAACGCGCGCAAGAGGAAAAGCGGCGCCAGCTGCTGCGCTACCTGGCCGAGATCGAGAAGCGCATCAACGAAGAGAACGCGCGCCCGAAGAAGCGCTACATCAGCCCGGCCACGCGAGAAGCGGAGTACGCCATCTACTACGACGCGCTGCGGCGCCGCATCGAAGAACGCGGCACGCGCGACTTCCCGGAGTACCAAGGCAAGAAGCTGTACGGCGAGCTGACAATGAACCTGACCGTCGACGCCAGCGGCCGCATCATCGAGGCTGACATCGTGCGCCCCTCGAACTCGCGTGTGCTCGACCGCCGGGCGGTGGCCATCGTGCGCGCGGCCGGGCCCTTCGGCCCTTTCAGCGCCGACATGCGCCGCAACGCCGACCAGATCGTGGTCACGTCGCGGTTTCGCTTCACGCGCGACGAGGGTCTGGCCACCTCGCTGAGCAACAGCCCGACGCCGTGAGACCCGCATGCTGAAAAGCCCCGCGCTGCGCCAGCTCGGCCGCCTGCTCGGCCTGCTGCTGCTGAGCCTGTTAGCCCTGCAGATTTTTTTCCTGCTGCGCATCGCGCTGATGACGCTGGTCGATCCGCAGTCGACGAGTTTTCAGCGCAGCGAGGCCTGGCGGCTGCTGAACGAGCGCGGTCGCATCGACTGGAGCCAGCAGTGGGTCGCCGACGCCCGCATTGCAGCCAACCTCAAGCGGGCAGTGATCGCCAGCGAGGACGCCGCCTTCACGGAGCACGGAGGTGTGGAGTGGGACGCCATCGAGCGCGCCTGGGAGCGCAACCAGCGCGCTGAAGCCCGCGCCGAGCAACGCAACCAGCGTAGCGCCGGCAATCGCCCGCTGGTCCAGCCGAAGATCGTCGGTGGCTCCACCATCACCCAGCAGCTGGCCAAGAACCTGTTCCTGTCTGGCGAGCGCACGCCGCTGCGCAAGGCCCAGGAGTTCGTGCTGACCTTCGCACTCGAAGCCTGCCTGTCCAAACGCAGGATCCTCGAGATCTACTTGAACAACGTTGAATGGGGTGAGGGCCTGTTTGGCGCACAGGCAGCCGCCAGACACTACTACCGCGTCGACGCGGCTCAATTGGGAGCCTTCCAGGCGGCGCGCTTGGCGGTGATGCTGCCCGCGCCCAAGCGCTTCGAGAAGCGCCCAGGTTCGGCCTATGTCACGGAACGGGCCGCCACGGTCGTCGCGCGCATGGGCGCGGTGGATCTGCCATGAGGGCGCAGACCGCCGAACTGGCCGCCGCCGCTGCACGCCTGGTGGTCGACGAGGGCATGGAGTACGGCCAGGCCAAACGCAAGGCGTCACGCGCGCTCGGCAGCCGGGCCGCCCTGCCGAGCAGCGAAGCCGTCGAAGCCGAAGTCCGCAGTTACCTGGCGCTCTACTGCGCCGACACCCAGCCGGGCGAGCTGCGCGCCCTGCGCCAGTTGGCGCTGCGCTGGATGCTGCGCTTGGCCGCTTTCCGGCCCCACCTCGGTGGTGCTGCCTGGCGTGGCACCGCGACGCGTCTGTCCAGCCTGCACCTGGACCTGTATTGCGAGGACCAGAAGGCGATGGAGATTGCATTGATCAACCTGGGCGTCGACTACGACAGTGCCAGCCTGCCCGGCCAGCACGGCGGCGAGCCCGTGGCACTGCTGAGCGTCGCGGACCATTGCGCTGAACTCGACGAAACAGTCACGCTGCACCTGGCGGTGCGAGACCTCGACGAGTTGCGTGGCGCCCTCAAGCCCGATGCGCAGGGCCTGAGCTGGCGTGGTGACGCCAATGCGCTGCGACGCCGGTTGGCGCCCGAGGTCAGCGCATGACGCTGGACCGGCGAACCTGGGCCCTGGGCGCCGGCGTGGCGGTTGCTGCGTCCGCAGCAGGGGTGGGTTGGTCAGTTTGGCGTGACCGCAATGCCAGCGCGGCCGAAGCCCAACTGTGGGCTTCGAGTTTCCAGACGCCGACAGGCCCGCCCCTGGTCATGGCAGCATTTCGCGGCCAACCGCTGTTGCTCAACTTCTGGGCCACCTGGTGCCCACCCTGCATTCGCGAGATGCCCGCGATCGACCGCTTTGCCCGCGAAGTCGCGAGCCGGGGTTGGCGCGTGGTGGGCCTGGCGGCGGACAACCTCGAGCCCGTGCGCGAGTTTCTGACACTGCGTCCGGTGTCCTATTCGATCGGCTTGACCGGATTTGCCGGCATCGAGTTGTCCAGGACGCTGGGCAATGTGGCAGGCGGCCTGCCCTTCACCCTGCTCCTGGGCCACGACGGTGCGGTGCTGCAGCGGCGCAGTGGCGAAATCGACTCGGCCCAGTTGAGCGCCTGGGCCGCCGCCGTCGGGGCGACCTGATTTGGTCAAAGTGCAGTCATCTGCAGCCAAATCGCTTAGAGTGCTGGCCTTTGCAAGCAACCGCCGTGCAGCGTCATGGCAGCCGCTTTGCGGCAAGAAGCGGTGAGATTGACGACCGTTGAGTGAATGAAGCGGCCTTCGCGTGCCGCCCGATACTGGAGACCACTGCATGGACCTGCGCAAACTCAAGACCCTGATCGATCTGGTCTCGGACTCGAACATTTCCGAACTCGAGATCACCGAAGCCGACGGCAAGGTGCGTATCGTGAAGGCCGACCCCCATGTCACCGCGCCGCCGATGATGATGATGGCCGCGCCTGCCGTCGCCGCGCCGGCGCCTCGCAGCGCAGCCGCGATCGCTGCGGACGCCGCCGAGGCGGCTGCCGTCGCAGCGGCCGAGAGCGGCCACATCGTCAAGTCCCCGATGGTGGGCACCTTCTACATGTCGGCCAGTCCGGGTGGCAAGCCGCTGGTCAGCGTCGGCACACCGGTCAAGTCGGGCATGGCGATCTGCATCATCGAGGCCATGAAGATCATGAACGAGATCGAAGCCGACGAGAGCGGCGTGATCGAGAAGATCCTGTGCGAGAACGGGCAGGCGGTGGAGTTCGGACAGCCCCTGTTCGTCATCGATCGCCGGGGATGATGTGGACCACCCCCGTTGCCGCTTCGCGGCTCCCCCTCAAGGGGGCAACGCCAGCGGACTGGCAAAGCCAGATCCGCGGCGCTTGCTTGGGCAGCCACCATACTGCGCTACGGCTTTGACACCATGTTCAAGAAACTGCTGATTGCCAATCGCGGCGAGATCGCCCTGCGCATCCAGCGCGCCTGCCGCGAAATGGGCGTCAAGTCGGTGGTCGTCTATTCCGAGGCCGACCGCGACGCCAAGTACGTGAAGCTGGCCGATGAGGCGGTCTGCATCGGGCCGGCACCCTCGGCACAGAGCTACCTCAACATGCCGGCGATCATCTCGACGGCCGAAGTCACGGATGCGGAGGCTATCCATCCGGGCTACGGATTCCTGGCCGAGAACGCCGACTTTGCCGAACGCGTCGAACGCAGCGGCTTTGTCTTCATCGGGCCGACGCCGGAGTCGATCCGGGTGATGGGGGACAAGGTCTCGGCCAAACAGGCCATGATCAAGGCGGGCGTGCCCTGCGTGCCGGGCTCCGAAGGCGCGCTGCCGGACGACCCGCGGGAGATCGTCAAGGCCGCCCGCGCCGTTGGTTACCCCGTGATCATCAAGGCCTCGGGCGGCGGCGGCGGACGCGGCATGCGTGTCGTGCACACCGAGGCCGCCCTGCTCCATGCCGTGCAGACCACCCGTGCCGAGGCGGGGGCCGCCTTCGGCAACCCGGCCGTCTACATGGAGAAGTTCCTCGAGAACCCGCGCCACATCGAGATCCAGGTCCTGGCCGATGAACACAAGAACGCGGTCTGGCTGGGTGAGCGGGACTGCTCCATGCAGCGCCGCCATCAGAAGATCATTGAAGAAGCGCCGGCGCCTGGCATTGCGCGGCGGATCATCGAGCGCATCGGCGACCGCTGCGCCGCCGCCTGCAAGAAGATCGGCTACCGCGGCGCCGGCACCTTCGAGTTCCTCTACGAGAACGGCGAGTTCTTCTTCATCGAGATGAACACCCGGATCCAGGTTGAGCATCCGGTGACGGAATGGGTCACAGGCATCGACATCGTGCAGATGCAGATCCGCGTCTCGGCGGGTGAGAAGTTGCCGTTTGCGCAACGCAACATCCAGATGCGGGGCCACGCCATCGAGTGCCGCATCAATGCCGAAGATCCCTACAAGTTCACCCCGTCGCCAGGGAAGATCACGATGTGGCATCCGCCCGGCGGCCCCGGCGTGCGCGTGGATTCGCACGCCTACACGAACTACGTCGTGCCGCCGAACTACGACTCCATGATCGGCAAGATCATCGTGCACGGTGACACCCGGGATCAGGCCCTGGCACGCATGCGCACGGCATTGAGCGAGACCGTGGTCGAGGGCATTTCGACCAACATCGCCCTGCACCGCGAGTTGATGGTGGATGCCAAGTTCATCGAGGGAGGCACCAACATCCATTACCTCGAAGGCTGGCTCGGACAGCACAAGCGCTGAGCGATTGATGCACGAACTGGTGTTGCGCGCGGGCGAGGAACTGGTCGAGCCGGTCTCCGAGGCGCTGATGAACGAGCTCGGCGCGCTGTCGGTTTCGGTCGAGGATGCCGATGTGGGTACAGACGACGAGCACGCCTTGTTCGGCGAGCCCGGCCTTCCTGCACCGCGCGAAGGGTGGCAGCGGTCGACGTTGCGTGCCCTGTTCACTGGCGAGGAACAAGCCACGATGGCGGCGACGCTGCTGCTGGCGCAGGATTGGACCGCGGGTGTGCAGGT
This sequence comes from Burkholderiales bacterium, assembly GCA_031379365.1. Classification (GTDB taxonomy): domain Bacteria; phylum Pseudomonadota; class Gammaproteobacteria; order Burkholderiales; family Burkholderiaceae_C; genus CADEEN01. The sequence goes on along the minus strand of JANNFB010000179.1, from coordinate 3,539 downwards.
CCAAGCGCTGCAAGCGGTTCCCGATGCCGATTGGGTCCGGCTCACCCAGGCCCAGTTCACGCCCGTCCAGATCACCGACTCGTTCTGGATCGTGCCCAGCTGGCACGCCGCACCGCCGGCAGCGCGGCAGATCATTCGCCTGGACCCGGGTCTGGCCTTCGGCACCGGCACGCACCCGACAACACGCATGTGCCTGCGCTGGATCGCCGACCACGCGCGAGCCTGGCCACGCGTGCTCGACTATGGCTGCGGTTCAGGCATCCTGGCCATTGGCGCTGCGTTGCATGGCGGGCTCCAGATCGAGGCCGTGGACATCGACAGCGCGGCCGTGGAATCCACCCGTGCCAATGCCCTCGCCAATGGCGTGGCCCTTGCTGCTGGCGCCCCAGAGCAGGCCCAGGGTGCCTATGCGCTGGTGCTTGCCAACATCCTCGCCAAGCCCCTGACATTGCTTGCACCACTCCTTTGTGGCCATGTCGCCGCCGGCGGCCACCTGGTGTTGGCAGGCATCCTCGAGCGGCAGGTGGAGGAGCTTCGCCTGGCCTACGCGCCCTGGCTGGCACTCGAGGTGCAGGACAAGGACGATGGCTGGGTCTTGATGGTCGGGCACCGGGCCGGCACAGCCGAGCGGGGGGGCGCGTGAGCCTGGCCACACGCTGCGCCGCCTGCGGGACGGTCTTCCGGGTCGTCCAGGACCAACTCAAGGTGTCAGAGGGTTGGGTCCGATGTGGCCGTTGCGGTGATGTGTTCAACGCGCTGGAGGGCCTGTTCGATCTCGAGCGCGAAACGGCACCGGCATGGACCCCCTCACAGCGCGGTGGGCTCGACCTGCTGCCAGTTCACGGCGACGCGCGTGATGCCGCACCCGTCGCGCCGGACGCGCCCACGCCTGCGCCGTCGCCGCCACCGACGCCGACGCCGAGCGAGTGGAGTGACTTGCCAGCGGCCGACGATGCGAGTGCCGACACCCGCGCCGATTCCCACCTCGAGACGCGTTTGATGGAACGTGACGCGCTCGACGACGACGCCGTCGGCCGCGGCGAGTTGTCTGATCTCGACGACCCGCGGGAGAGCGAGCGCGTGACCGATGAGGCCCTCGCCGCAGAAACGCCGGCGTTCTTGCGCCGGGCGACATCCAACGCGCGCTGGCAGCGGCCGCGCATGCGCCTTGCCTTGGGGGGCTGTTCGGCCGTCCTGGCGCTCACGCTGACGGCACAGGTGGCACTGTGGCAGCGCGACGAGATCGCCGCGCGTTGGCCGCAGTCAGTGCCGGCGCTGACCACCGTTTGCGACGCCCTGGGCTGCGCCATCGAGCCTCTGCGTCGCCTCGATGGCCTTGCGGTCGAGAGCAGCGGCCTGACCCAGCTTGACAGCGCGTCCCAGTATCGACTCCAGGTGGCACTGCGCAACCGCGATGCATGGCCCTTGCTCACGCCGGCGCTCGATGTCACCCTGACCGACAGCCGCGGCGAAGTCGTCGCGCGCAAGGTGCTGCGTCACGGCGACTTCGGGCGGGCCGTGCCGACAACCATGCCTGCCGGCGCCGAGCTGGCGTTGCAGGCTGTCTTCGATGCCGGCGAACGCCGCATCTCAGGCTACAGCATAGAAATCTTCTACCCCTGACTCCGAGACACCATGCCAGCCTTGATTTGCGGTTCACTTGCCTTCGACACCATCACCAACTTCCCGGGTCGATTTGCGCAGCAGATCCTGCCCGACCAGGTGCACATCCTGAACGTCTCGTTCTTGGTGCCCACGCTGCGCCGCGAATGGGGCGGTTGCGCCGGCAACATTGCCTACACACTCAAGCTGCTGGGCGGCGAGCCTGTGGTGCTGGCAGCGCTCGGCAGCGACGGGAGCGAGTACCTTGAGCGCATGCGCGCGCAGGGCATCGACACCTCGTCGGTGTTGGTCGAACACAGCCACCACACAGCGCAGTGCATGATCATCACCGATCAAGACAACAACCAGATCACCGCCTTCCATCCCGGGGCGATGAGCGTGGCGCACCACGCGCAGGTGCCGACGCCGCTACAACGCAGCGACCTGGCGATCGGCATCATCGCGCCCGATGGCCGTGTCGCCATGGGCGAGCACGCCAGACAAATGCATGCGGCGGGCATCCCGTTCATCTTTGATCCAGGCCAGCAACTGCCCCAGTTCGATGGCCAGGAGCACCGCGAGATTCTGTCCATGGCGCGTTGGGTGGCGCTGAACGACTACGAAGCGAAGATGCTCTGCGAACGTGTCGATTGCGATTTGCCGGAGCTCTCGCGCCTGCCCGGGCTGGCCGGCGTGGTGGTGACCCTGGCCGCAGAGGGCTGTGACATCTGGCAGCAAGGTGAGGTGACGCGAGTGCCAGGCGTGGTTGCCGGGGAAGTGCTCGACCCGACAGGCTGTGGCGATGCCTTTCGTGCGGGCCTGCTCTTCGGTCTGGAGCGTGGATGGACGCTGGAGCGCAGCGCCCGGTTGGGCAATCGATTGGGCGCGCTGAAGATTTCCTGCCAGGGTGGGCAAAATCACCGAATCAACGCGGGAATCCTGGACGATTGAAGTGCCGATCGGATGCACACCGACAAACCCGACACTACAGTAGAGAGGAACGCCCGACTCGCCAACGCACCATGGACACCCTGCCTCTGCTGACGATCTCCGGTGCCGCCGTGGGTGGCGTCTTGGCGGGTGCCGCGGCTTGCTACTGGCCCATGAGCCGCGTTATCACCGAACTGCGCGAGCGTTTGGAGCGTTCAGAACAGGCTCGCAATGGCGCCGTCGAGCGCTCAGCGCAGGCGCGGGAGCAGATTGCGCAATTGAACCGAGCCATCACCGATCTGCGCCGAGCCCACAGCTCACCAACCAATCAGTCGTCGTCGCGTGAGCAGGCCGAGGCCGCGCTCTCCGAGGGCGACAAGAAATCGCCAGCCCTGGCAGACGGCGATACCGTCCAACCGTTTGCAGACACCCAAGTGATGAGCAAACTCTGAGGTCGCCGATAGGCGTCAACAGACAAAAAACCCGGCCGACGCCGGGTTTGCTTTCTTCGGCAGGCGTTCGAGCAAGCCGCGAGGCCTGCTCGAACTGCCCTGCATCAGGGCTTGCTGCCCGTCGGAAACGGCCAAGCGGCCGCCGGGCTCAGTGCCGTCTTGGCCACAGGGGCCGCAGGCGCTGCAGCTGCCGCAGGTGCGGCAGCCTTCTTCTTGGCAGCAGGCTTCTTCGCCGCCGCCTTCTTCTTGGCGGCAGGCTTCTTGGCGGCCTTCTTGGGGGCAGCCTTCTTGGCAGCCTTCTTGGGAGCTGCCTTCTTGGCAGCCTTCTTGGGAGCTGCCTTCTTGGCGGCCTTCTTGGCGGCTGGCTTCTTCGCCGCAGCCTTCTTCGCCGCCGGCTTCTTCGCCGCAGCCTTCTTCGCCGCCGGCTTCTTCGCCGCAGCCTTCTTCGCTGCCGGCTTCTTCGCCACAGCCTTCTTCACCGCCGGTTTTTTCGCGGCGGCCTTCTTGGCCGGAGCCTTTTTCGCAGTTGCCATTTCAAATTCTCCTTGATCAAGT
>JANNFB010000093.1:0-25543 GCA_031379365.1 Burkholderiales bacterium | reverse complement strand
AGGGTGCGCAGATCGGCTTCGCGCTCGATCAGCCGGCGCAGATCGCCGTCGGTGAAGATGCCCAGAACCGCATCGCTTTCGCTCGCGACGGCGGTGAATCCCAGCCCCTTGCCGGTCATCTCGCGCAGCATCGCGCTGAAGGCCGCCTCGGGGCCGACGCGCGGCAGGGCTTGGCCGCTGCGCATCAAGTCGCGCACATGCAGCAAGAGCTTGCGGCCAAGCGCGCCACCTGGGTGCGAGCGGGCAAAGTCTTCTTCACGGAAGCCACGCGCGTCGAGCAGGGCCACGGCCAGGGCGTCGCCCAGCGCCATCTGGGCGGTGGTGCTGGCTGTCGGCGCGAGGTTCAAGGGGCAAGCCTCTTGCTCGACCGTGGATTCGATCACCAGGTCGGCGTGTCGGCCGAGCGTGGAGGCCGGCTTGCCTGTCATGGCGATCAAGGGCACGCGCAAGCGCTTGAGCACTGGCACGATCAGGTTCAGCTCATCGCTCTCACCCGAGTTGGAGATCGCGATCACGACATCCTGCGCCGTGACCATGCCCAGATCACCGTGGCTGGCCTCCGCCGGGTGCACGAACATCGCTGGCGTGCCCGTCGATGCGAGGGTCGCGGCGATCTTGCGCCCGACATGCCCGCTCTTGCCCATGCCCATCACCACGACACGGCCCTGGCAGGCCAACACCGCCGCCACCGCGCCGGCAAACCCGGCGCCCAAGCGCGCTTTGGCGCCCAGCAAGGCCGCGGCCTCGATGTCCAGGGTTTTCGCAGCCAGGCCCAGAGCGCGCGCGGCGTCGAAGGAGGAAGAGGGCGCCGGTGAAGAGGTCACTGCAGTCGTGGTTTACTTGGCGGTCGATTCTAGGCCGCGCGCGCTCTGCCAGCGCTCGGCAGCCACTGGCGCTTGATGGCCTCAACCCTCGAACTCGTTCTGCTCTATCTGGTGGCCGCGGTGCTCGGCGTGGTGGTGTGTCGCACCCTGAAGCTGCCGCCCATCCTGGGCTACCTGGCGGTGGGCGTCTTGATCGGGCCGAACGCCTTGGCCCTGGCCAAGGACTCTGCCGCGGTCAAGTACCTGGCGGAGTTCGGCGTCGTGTTCCTGATGTTCGTCATCGGGCTCGAGTTCAACCTGCCCAAGCTGCGCACGATGCGCTCGCTCGTGTTCGGCCTGGGCATGTCGCAGGTGGTGCTGACGATTGCCGGGGCGCTGGTCGGCAATGCCGTGCTGATCTGGCTGTTCAGTTTCGCGGCGCGGCCCTGGGAGCTGGGCTACGCCGGCGCACTGGTGCTGGGCAGTGCCGTGGCGATGTCTTCGACCGCCATCGTGGTCAAGCTGATGGCCGACCGGCTCGAGCTCGACTCCGAGCATGGCAAGCGCGTGATGGGCGTGCTGTTGTTCCAGGACTTGGCGGTGGTGCCCTTGCTGGTGCTGATCCCGGCCCTCGGCGCGGCCGGTACCGACATGGCGGTCACCCTGGGCTGGGCGATGTTGAAGGCCGTGGTGCTGCTGACCCTGCTGCTCACCGGCGGCCAACAGTTGATGCGCTGGTGGCTCACGCTCGTGGCGCGGCGCAAGAGCGAGGAGCTGTTCGTCCTCAACCTCTTGCTGGTCACCCTGGGTCTGTCGTGGCTGACGGAGCACGCGGGCCTGTCCTTGGCGCTGGGCGCCTTCGTTGCCGGCATGCTGATTGCCGAAACCGAATACAAGCACCAGGTCGAGACCGACATCCGGCCCTTTCACGACGTGTTGCTGGGCCTGTTCTTCATCACCATCGGCATGAAGCTGGACTGGCGCCCGGTGCTCGACCAATGGCTGTTGGTGCTGCTCTTGACCACGGTGCCGGTGGTGGCCAAAGCCGCCTTGGTGGCCCTGTTGGCGCGTGCCTTCAACACAGCACCCGGCACGGCCCTGCGCACCGGTCTGTACCTGGCCCAGGCGGGAGAGTTCGGCTTCGTGCTGTTGACCTTGGGCGCCGACGGCGGGCTCGTGGCACCGCAGTGGGTCAGCCCGGTGCTGGCCAGCATGGTGCTGTCGATGCTGGCCACGCCCTTCATCGTGATGTACAGCAACCGCATCGTTGCGCGCTTGTCATCGACGGACTGGATGCTGCAGTCGGTGGCGCTGACGACGATCGCCAAGAAGTCGATCGCCAGCGAGGCCCACGTGATCATCTGCGGCTACGGACGCAGCGGGCAGAACCTGGCGCGCCTGCTCGAAGGCGAGCGGATCCCCTACATGGCGCTGGACCTCGACCCCGACCGCGTGCGTCAGGCGGCGGCCGCCGGCCAGAGCGTGGTTTTTGGCGACGCGGCCCGCTTGCGCAGCCTGATGGCCGCCGGCCTGGCCCGCGCCAGCGCGGTGGTGGTGTCGTACCACGACACGCCTTCGGCACTGAAGATCCTGCAGGTCGTGCACTCGCATGCGCCGCAAGTGCCGGTGGTGGTGCGCACGGTCGATGACACCGACATCGACCGGCTGAAGGCCGCCGGCGCCACGGAGGTGGTGCCCGAAGCGATCGAGGGCTCCTTGATGCTGGCCAGTCACGCACTGGCCTTGGTCGGCGTGCCGATGCGACGCGTGATCCGCATCACCCGAGACGCCCGCGACGCGCGCTATGGGCTCTTGCGCGGCTACTTTCATGGCGCCGATGACGACACGGTGGAAGAGCTCCACCAGGCGCGGCTGCGCAGCGTGAGCTTGCCCGTGGCCGCGCCCTGTCTGGGTCGGCCCTTGACCGATCAGGCGCTGTTCGGCGTCGGCGTGCAGGTGGTGTCGGTGCGGCGAGCCTCGGGGCAGGTCGTGGCGGCCAGCGACGAGATGCTGCTGGCGGCCGGTGACACCTTGGTGCTGGCCGGGTTGCCCGAGGCCCTGTCATTGGCCGAGGGGAAACTGCTGCATGGCTAGCCGAGCCGGGCTTGATCGCCGACACGTCTTGGGCGCGGCGGCCGGGTTGGTCTTGCCCGCCCGCGGCGCGAGCAATGACGCGCCAGGGCTTGTCTTGATGCTGCGCCACGCCATCACCGACCCCGGTGTGGGTGATCCACCCGGCTACCGCCTCGACCACTGCGCGAGCCAGCGCCAACTGTCGGCCGCCGGGCTGGCCCAGGCGCGCGCGATGGGTCAGCGCGTGGTTCAGCAGTACGGGCGGCCCAGCGCCTTGCTCAGCAGCGCGTGGTGCCGTTGCCTCGACACCGCGCGCGGCATTGCCGAGAGCCTGGGCGTGGGCGCACCCTCCGTGGGTGTGTTCGAGCCGCTCAACTCCTTCTTTGACGAGCGTTCGCGCGAACCCTTGCAAACCGCTGCGCTGCGTCAGCGACTGGCCGGGCTGCGCCGGGGTGGCGGGTTTGAGATCTGGGTCACCCACCAGGTCAACATCACCGCCTTGACCGAGCGCGTGGTGGCCATGGGCGAGGGCGTTTGGCTCGGCCCGGGACCATCTTCTTCCCCTGCGGCCACCTTCCCGTCCTGAGCCCCAACCCCCGTGAGCGCCTGACCATGTCGACCCAACTGCAAGACACGCTCGATCCCGCGGGCTACATCCGCAGCCACATCCGCACGGTGCCGGATTGGCCCACCGCCGGCGTGCAGTTTCGCGACATCACCCCTTTGTTGTCGAACCCCAAGGTGTTTCGCGTGCTGATCGATCAGTTCGTGCACCGCTACTTCGACACCCGGCCGCAAGCCATCGCCGGGCTGGATGCGCGCGGCTTCATCATCGGTTCGGTGCTGGCCTACGAGCTCAACGTGGGCTTCGTGCCGATTCGCAAGAAGGGCAAGCTGCCTTTCACCACGGTGGCCGAGAGCTACGAACTCGAGTACGGGTCGGCGACGGTCGAGATCCACACCGACGCGGTGCGGTCAGGGGACCGCGTGGTCCTGATCGATGATCTGATTGCCTCCGGGGGCACGATGATGGCCGGCAAGCGGCTGCTGGAGCGGTTGGGCGCCACCGTGATCGAGGGTGCTGCGATCGTCGACCTGCCTGAGCTGGGTGGATCGGCGCGGCTGCGCCAAGCCGGCCTGCCGCTGTACACGCTGGTGGACTTCGCCGGGCATTGATCGCCGGCCGCCCGCGCGGGCGCTCAGCTGACCGCCTGGCCCTGTTCGATGTTGGCGCGCATGCGCACACCCATCACGGCCGCGGCAGCACGCACCAGTTCGAGCGCCAGCGGCGGATTGCGCGCAATCAGCTCCTCCAGGCGCGGGCCGCGCAGGGCCCAGACGATGCTCGTCGTCATGGCTTCGACATTGGCCATGCGAGGCTGGTCACTGAACAGGCCGGCTTCGCCGACCACCGAGCCCGCGCGCAAGATCGACAGGCGCGAAACGCCGGGCTTGGCCTGGCTGACGAAGACTTGAAGCGTCCCGCTCTGCAGCAGGTACATCGTGCGGTCGTGCTCGCCTTGCTTGACCAGCAAATCGCCGGCGCGGATCTCGTGCCGCGTCAGGTAGGTCTGGAAGGCGCGCCACTGTTCGGGTGAAAAGCGCGGCTTGAACGCATCCGGGGCGTTGAGTGTGTGTACCGCGTCGTAGAGTTCTTGAATTTCCATGGCTGTGTCCGTTTGAAGGCCGGTTCCTCAACGGCTTGCGAATTGTGGGCGCACCAGCCGACCGACACAACCGCCCGAGCGGGGGGCTGGGCGGCATCATTTGCCGATACAGAAGCGTCCGAAGATTTCGCCGAGCAGCGCGTCTGCATTGACGGCACCGGTGACCTGTCCGAGTTCTTGATGCGCCAAGCGCAACTCCTCGGCCAGCAGGTCGAGCACGGCATCGCCGCGCAGGGCCAAGGTTTGTGCCTGGACCAGGTGCTCGCGGGTGCGCAACAGCGCCTGCACATGGCGTGTGCGTGCGATGTAGACCCCTTCGGCGTCGCCGTGCCAGCCGGCGCGCTCGAGCAGCGCCTGGCGCAAGGCCGGCAGCCCTTCGCCAGTGAGGGCCGAGACAGCGAGCCCTTCGCCGTGCGGCGCCACGACGTCGGACTTGTTGTAGACATGCAGGACCCGGCGCGCATCGGCCGTCAGCAGGCGTTGGGCGATGGTGTCGTCTGCTGCGACGTAGGCGACATCGGCCAAGCGTGTCAGGTCATGCAGAAAAATCACGGCGTCGGCCTGCTGGATGGCCTCCCAGCTGCGCTGGACGCCGATGCGCTCGACCTCGTCGCGGGCCACGTCGGCCTCGCGCAGGCCCGCCGTGTCGATCACGTGCACGGGCACGCCCTCGATCTGGACCGTCTGACCAATCTTGTCGCGCGTGGTGCCTGCGATCGGCGTCACGATGGCCAATTCCGCACCCGCCAGCGCATTCAACAGGGAGCTTTTGCCGACGTTGGGCTGCCCCGCCAGCACCACGGTCATGCCTTCGCGCAGCAAGGCCCCTTGACGGGTTCGCTCCAGCACCGCGGCCACCGCGGCCAGCAGGTCACGCAAGCGTCCGCGGGCATCGGCTCGCTCAAGAAACTCGATTTCCTCTTCGGGAAAGTCCAGCGTGGCCTCGACCAGCACACGCAGGGCAATGACACGCTCGGCCAATGCCGCGATCTCTTGAGAGAACGCGCCCGCCAGGGCGCGCGTCGCGGAGCGCGCCGCAGCCTCGGTGCCTGCATCGATCAGGTCAGCGACTGCCTCCGCCTGCGCGAGGTCCAGCTTGCCGTTGAGGTAGGCGCGTTGCGTGAACTCGCCGGGTTGGGCCAGGCGCAGGTGGGGTGCGTGCGCCGCACCCGTCAGCGGGTTGATCGCAAGCGCGGCTTCGATACACCGCGCCAGCAACAGCTGCAGCACGACGGCGCCCCCATGGGCCTGCAGTTCGAGCACATCCTCACCGGTGTAGGAGTGCGGCGCTGGAAAGTAGATGGCCAGGGCTTGATCGATGGCTTCGCCTTTGGCGTCGCGGACCGCGAGCAGATGGGCCTGTCGCGGCTGCAGCGTACGGCCAGCCAAGGCAAGGATCAGGGGTTCGAGACAGCGCCCGGAGATGCGAACGATACCCACGGCGCCCCGACCCGGCGCCGTGGCAATGGCCACGATCGGGTCTGCAGGCAACATCAACAATGACGACACCGGCGGATTGTCGCTGCGCTGCCTCTCGGGGTCACACCCGGCGCTGGCGGCGGAAAGGCGGGGCCGCTACTTGTTGACCCCAAGCGCCCGGTTGATGTACCACTGCTGTGCAATCGACAAGATGTTGTTGGTCAGCCAGTAAAGCACCAGGCCGGCCGGGAAGAAGAAGAACATCACGCCGAAGATGAGCGGCATCATCCACATCATCTTGGCCTGCATGGGATCGGCCGGCGTCGGGTTGAGCCAAACCTGGAACAGGGACGATGCGGTCATCAGCACCGGCAGGATGAACCAGGGGTCCTTGGCCGAGAGGTCGGTGATCCAGCCAATCCAGGGTGCATTGCGCATCTCCACGCTGGACAGCAGAACCCAATAGAGTGCGATGAAGAACGGCATCTGCACCAGGATGGGCAGGCAACCGCCGAGGGGGTTGACCTTCTCCTCGCGGTAGATGCGCATCATTTCTTGCTGCATCAGCTGCGGCTTGTCCTTGTATCGCTCACGCAACTCGGTGACGCGCGGGCCAACGGCCTTCATCTTGGCCATCGAACGATAGGCGCTGGCGTTGAGCCAGTAGAAGGCGATCTTCAGCAGCACGACCAGGGCGACGATGGACCAACCCCAGTTGCCCAGCACCTTGAAGAGCTGGTCGAGCAGCCAGAACAAGGGCTTGGCCAACACCGTGAACCAGCCGTAATCCTTGACCAGGTCGAGTCCCGGCGCCATCGTTGCCAGCTTGTTTTCCTCCTGCGGGCCGGCAAACAGGATGGACTCATGGCTCTTGCTCGCGCCGGCGCCAATCTCGCCCAGCGGCAGGACCATCGCGACGGAGTAGAGGTTGTTCGACACCTTGGCGGTGCGGAACTCTCGCGGCGTTCCAGCCGGCACCAGCCAAGCGGAGGCAAAGTAGTGTTGAACCATGGCCACCCAACCGTCGCTGGCTGCCGTGGCGTGGCCTGTCTTGCCCTTCTCGATGTCCTTGAAGTCGACCTTCTCGAACTTCTTGGCGTCGGTGAAGACCGCCGGCCCCGTGAAGGTGAAGTAGAACGAGGACTCGCCTCGCGGCGGGTTGCCATCGCGCGCGAGCTGCAGGTAGAGCTGCGCGGCCACTGGCACCGCGCCTTCGTTGCGCGCCTCGTGGCGCACGCCGATGCGGTAGTCGCCGCGCTTGAAGGTATAGGTTTTGGCCATCTTGACGGCGCCCTCGCCGACAGACTCGAAGCGCACTTCCAGCTCATTGCTGCCGTCCGCCAAACGCGTGGCGCCGGCCGCGTGCTTCATGGGCGTGTAGTGGTTCGGCACCACAACGCCGGCTTGCGTGGCGACCAAGCCGCTCTGCGCTGCATACGATCGCTCGGCGCTTTGGTCGAACAGCAGGACATGGCGCTGGCGATCCTCGACATCGGTGTGGCGCAACAGCTCCAGGCGCACCAGGTTGCCGCCATTGCTGTCGAAACTGGCCTTGACCAGGTCTGTCGTCACCTCGATGAGCTCGCCTCGCCCGACCGCGCCGACAGCGGCCGGCGGGGCCCCCGTTGCGGCGGCCGGCGCGGGCTGGCCCGTTGCCGCCGGCGCGGGAATGCCCACTTGTGATGCGGGCGCGGTTGGGGTCGCCAACGGGGGTGCTGACGCGGCGGGTTTGGCGCCGGTGGGTCCGAAGATCGACGGCTGGCCGGTGTGCTTGTTCCACGCGTCCCACAGCAGGACGAGCGACATCGTGAAAACCACCCACAGGAGCGTGCGACGGATATCGGTCATGAAAGACTCTTGGTCAAAGGATTCGGTGGGGCGGTGAAAGGCGGCACAGGATCGAGGCCGCCGTGACACCAGGGGTGGCAGCGCAAGACACGTCGCGCACTGAGGTAGCTGCCCGTGGCAGCACCATGACGGTCGAGCGCCGCCAAGGCGTAGGCTGAACAGGTCGGCTCGAACCGGCATGCACTGCCTAGCCATGGACTCAGGAAGAACCGGTAGGCCCGCACCGGCCAAGACAGCGCCCGCCGCGGCCACAGGCCAAAGGCGCGGCGTATCACGCCACCACCGCGTCGGCGAAGACTTGGGCGAGTTCGGTGCGGGCCGCTTGCTGCAAGGCAGGCGATGCCGCACTGTGATAGCGACGCGGGTCGAATGGCGCCCGCAGCCGCAAGACCCACTGCCCGCGCGGCAAGCGGTCTTGATGGAGATCGGCTTGGGCGCGCATCTGGTGCTTGATCAGACTGCGGGTCACCGCGCGTCGCGCGTGCCGCTTGGGAACAACCAGACCGAGCCACCAGCCACCGAGTTCGGTGCTGTTATCCACAGGAAGGTTCCGTTTTGGTGCGACATCTGTTGATAACTCTGGCACGAGCGGCTCAGGGCGTCGCCGACTTGACGAAAAGGGCTCAGCCGCCAGGTGATGCAGCACGAAATGCGTGGTTTTGGACAAGGCCTTGCTCGACAACGCGGCAGCAAAGTCACCCGTCTTGAGGCTTTGCCACGGGGAACGGTCGACCAACTGGGTTCCTGCGAGGACCTGGACTTGCAAACCGCTCGGACTCGACGCGTCGCGGCGCCGGGCCAGCACAACAGGCCTCAGACGGCCAAGCGCTTGCGGCCTTTGGCGCGGCGGGCGGCAATCACGGCGCGGCCGCCACGGGTCTTCATGCGCACGAGAAAGCCGTGAGTGCGGGCGCGTCGTGTCTTCGAGGCTTGGTAAGTGCGTTTCATGGCTGGGCCTGGGTGATCGGATGTCAGGGAAACCCGCGATTACAACAAGAAAGGCGGCAATGGTCAACGAAGGCGTTGTCGGGCATCAGACAGACCCTGAGGGCTAGACGGCGACGGATCTGTGGACAAGTGTCCAATTCCTGCCGTGTTTAGACTACACTGCGGCCGCTCTAGAAGAACTTGTCCACAATGAGCGATACCCTCTGGCAACGCGGCTGTGCTCAGCTCGCCGCGGAACTGCCTGAACAGCAATTCAACACCTGGATTCGGCCTTTGCCGCCAGCAGAGGTGAGTTCGGTTGCCGACGCTAACGGTTCGACCGTGGTGTCGTTGCGCATCCCCAACCGATTCAAGTTGGACTGGATCCGCTCCCAATACGCGGCCCGGATCGAGGGCGTGCTGAGTGGCTTGGCCGGTGCTCCGGTAAAACTTGATCTGCAGCTTGCGCCGCGAGAGGCGGGCGCTTCATCAATCGTTGCTTCCCAGCCGACAGCGGGCAGGCACATCGAGGGCGCGGCAACGGTCGCTGTAAATGGGCAAGCGCGCGGCGCTGTCGTCGGAACGCGGCTTTACAACAACCCACTGCCACAACACCGCCTCAACTCGGCCCTGACGTTTGACACCCTGGTGGCGGGGCGTGCCAACCAGATGGCGCGCACGGCCGCACTGCATGTGGCCGGGGCGCCGGGGCAGATGTACAACCCGCTCTTCATCTACGGCGGCGTCGGCCTGGGCAAGACCCACCTGATCCATGCTGTCGGCAACGCCCTGCTCAACGACCGCCCCGATGCCCGCATTCTTTATCTGCATGCGGAGCAGTTCATCAGCGATGTGGTCAAGAACTACCAGCGCAAGACCTTCGACGAGTTGAAGGCCAAGTACCACTCGCTGGACCTTTTGCTGATCGACGATGTGCAGTTCTTCGCTGGCAAAGACCGGACCCAGGAAGAGTTCTTCAACGCCTTCGAAGCGCTGCTGACGAAACGGGCTCACATCATCATGACCAGCGACACCTACCCCAAAGGGCTGGTAGACATCGATGAGCGCCTGACCAGCCGGTTCGACGCCGGTCTCACGGTTGCCATCGAACCGCCTGAGCTGGAAATGCGGGTAGCTATTTTGATCCGCAAGTCAGAGGCGGAAGGCTCACCGATGCCCGAAGACGTGGCATTCTTTGTGGCCAAGAATGTTCGCGCCAATGTTCGTGAGCTGGAGGGTGCCTTGCGCAAGGTGCTGGCGTATTCGCGCTTCTCACAGAAGGAAATCAACATCGGGCTGGCGCGGGAAGCGCTGAAGGACCTGTTGTCGATCCAGAACCGCCAAGTCTCGGTCGAGAACATCCAGAAGACGGTAGCCGATTTCTACAAGATCAAGGTTGCCGACATGTACAGCAAGAAGCGGCCGGCCAGCATTGCCAGGCCGCGTCAGATCGCGATGTACCTGGCCAAGGAAATGACGCAGAAGAGCCTGCCAGAGATCGGCGACAACTTCGGCGGCCGCGACCACACAACGGTGCTGCATGCCGTGCGCAAGATTGGTGGCGAGAGGCAGAAGAACACCGAGCTGAATCAACAGCTGCATGTGCTCGAGCAAACGCTCAAAGGCTAAGGCTCATGTCAAGTCAAAAACCTGGGGACAAGTTTTGAACAAGGTGGCAGTCATCCACAGCCGAGATAGCACTGGCAAAGTTGTTGTATCCCAGTCGAGCTGCAAACGAGGCCTCGATACACAGCCTTCCTGGCAGGCTAAGCCTTTGATTTATCAGGCGAAAATAGGCTTCTCCACAGAAACCGTGCGACCCTACTAACACTACCAATCAGTTCAGGTACTAAAGAGGAAGACAACATGATCGTGCTCAAGGCAGCGCAAGAAAAACTGCTCGGTGCTCTGCAAGCCGTGGCAGGCATCGTTGAGCGACGCCACACCTTGCCGATACTGGCCAACGTGCTGGTGCGCAAAGTTGGTGGCGATGTCGAGTTCACCACCAGCGATCTTGAGATCCAGGTCCGTACCCGGGCTGAGCTGGGCGGCGATGCTGCCAACTTCACCACCACGGTTGGCGCTCGCAAGCTCATCGACATCTTGCGCACCCTGCCGGGCGATCAAGTGGTGACGCTCACAGCCACCCAGACCAAGTTGACGTTGCAAGGCGGCAAAAGCCGATTCACCTTGCAAACGCTGCCGGCCGAGGATTTCCCTTTGGTGAATGAGGCGTTGGACTTTGGTCCCGCCTTTTCCGTACCGCAAAACACGCTGCGCGGCTTGATCAACCAGGTGCACTTTGCCATGGCGGTGCACGACATTCGCTACTACCTCAATGGCATCCTGTTTATTGCCGAGGGCCGACTGCTGACCCTCGTTGCCACCGACGGCCACCGGCTGGCATTGGCGCAGGCCACCCTCGAAGTCGATATGCCCAAGCAGGAGGTGATCCTGCCGCGCAAGACGGTGCTGGAATTGCAGCGCTTGTTGAAGGACGAGGACACTGCCATCGAGATGCGCTTCGCTGGCAACCAGGCCAAGTTTGCGTTCTCAGGGATGGAGTTCGTGACCAAGCTGGTCGAGGGCAAGTTCCCCGACTACAACCGCGTGGTGCCGAAGAATCACAAGAACGCGGTCATCCTCGGTCGAGCACCTTTGTTGTCCAGCCTGCAGCGCGCGGCGATCATGACCAGTGAGAAGTTCAAGGCCGTGCGCGTCAACATCGAACCCGGGGTGCTGCGCATATCGTCCTCGAACGCCGAACAGGAAGAGGCCAAGGAAGAGTTGGAGATCGACTATGCCGGCGACGCGATCGAAATTGGTTTCAACGTGACCTACCTGATCGATGCCCTGGCCAATGCCAATGTCGAGATGGTCAAGCTGGAGTTGCAGGACACGAGCTCGAGCGCCTTGTTCACGCTGCCAGAGCAGCCGGGCTTCAAGTACGTCGTGATGCCGATGC
The DNA here is from genome assembly GCA_031379365.1 of Burkholderiales bacterium. Taxonomy (GTDB): domain Bacteria; phylum Pseudomonadota; class Gammaproteobacteria; order Burkholderiales; family Burkholderiaceae_C; genus CADEEN01. Next base: position 13,841 of record JANNFB010000093.1, on the reverse strand, counting down.
GCATTTGAGGCAACCATCGGAGCCATTACGGCGGAGCGGGACCCATGGCCGATGGGCCCGCTATGGTTTTTTGCAGACGCAACCAAGAACGAGATGAGCGAATCCCAACCGACCCCCCAGCAACACTCCGACGCTTATGGCGAAGGTGCTATCCAGATTCTTGAAGGTCTGGAGGCCGTGCGCAAACGCCCCGGGATGTACATCGGTGACACGTCTGATGGCACGGGCCTGCACCACCTCGTGTTCGAGGTGGTCGACAACTCAATCGACGAGTCCCTGGCCGGGCATTGCGACGACATCGTCGTGACGATCCACACCGACAACTCGATCAGCGTGACCGACAACGGCCGTGGGATCCCCACCGGCGTGAAGATGGACGACAAGCACGAGCCCAAGCGCAGCGCGGCAGAGATCGCACTGACGGAATTGCACGCTGGTGGCAAGTTCAATCAGAACAGCTACAAAGTCTCGGGCGGCCTGCACGGCGTGGGCGTCAGTTGCGTCAACGGCCTGTCGAAATGGTTGCGACTGACGGTGCGACGCGACGGCAAGGTCCATTTCATGGAGTTCCGCCAGGGCATTCCGCAAGATCGCCTGGTCGAGCAGCGCGATGGTTTTGACATCAGCCCGATGAAGGTGACCGGAGAGACCGAGAAACGCGGCACCGAGGTGCACTTCCTGCCCGACCTGGAAATCTTCTCCAACATCGACTTTCACTACGACATCATTGCCAAGAAGCTGCGCGAACTGAGCTTCTTGAACAACGGCGTGAAGATCCGTCTGGTCGACGAACGCAACAACAAGGAAGACACCTTCGCCTTCGCCGGCGGCGTCAAGGGCTTCGTCGGCTTCATCAACACGGGCAAGAAAGTCCTCCATCCGACGATCTTCGGCGCCATCGGAGAGAAGCAGAGCGACCAGGGCACGATGATCACCACCGACGTGGCGATGCAGTGGAACGACGGCTACAGCGAGAACGTGCTGTGCTTCACCAACAACATTCCCCAACGCGACGGCGGCACGCACCTCACTGGCTTGCGCGCAGCCATGACACGCGTGATCAACAAGTACATCGATGACAACGAGCTGGCCAAGAAAGCCAAAGTCGAAGTCACAGGCGATGACATGCGCGAAGGCCTGTGCTGCGTCCTGAGTGTAAAAGTGCCTGAACCGAAATTCAGCAGCCAGACCAAGGACAAGCTGGTTTCATCCGAAGTGCGCGGACCGGTCGAGGACGTGGTCAGCAAGGCCCTGACCGATTACCTGCTCGAGAACCCGGTCGACGCCAAGATCATCTGCAGCAAGATCGTCGACGCCGCGCGGGCCCGCGAGGCCGCGCGAAAAGCCCGCGAGATGACGAGGCGCAAGGGCGTGCTCGACGGCATGGGCTTGCCCGGCAAACTGGCCGATTGTCAGGAGAAGGACCCTGCGCTGTGCGAGATCTACATCGTCGAGGGCGACTCGGCGGGGGGTTCAGCCAAACAAGGGCGCGACCGCAAGTTCCAGGCGATCTTGCCCTTGCGCGGCAAGATCCTCAACGTCGAGCGCGCGCGTTACGAAAAGCTGCTGACGAGCAACGAAATCCTGACCCTGATCACCGCGCTGGGCACCGGCATCGGCAAGGGCATGGGGGGCGACGACTTCAACCCCGACAAGTTGCGCTACCACCGCATCATCATCATGACGGACGCTGACGTCGACGGTGCTCACATCCGCACTCTGTTGCTGACCTTCTTCTATCGCCAGATGCCCGACCTGGTCGAGCGCGGGCATATCTACATCGCGCAGCCCCCCCTCTACAAGGTCAAGCATGGCAAGGCCGAGCAGTACCTCAAGGACGGCCATGAGCTCGATGCCTACTTGATGCGTGTGGCACTCGACGGCGCCGCGGTGATGCCGAGCGCAGGCAAACCCGCCATCAGCGGCAGCGCGCTCGAAGAACTGGCGCGGCAGTATGTGCTTGCCAACAGCGTGATCATCCGCCTCGCCAATTGGATGGACATCGAGGCCCTGCGCGCTATCGCCGACGGACTGGTGCTGGACCTCGACAGCCCGGCTGCAGCCGAAGCCAGCGCCGTTGGTCTGGCCGCCGCCCTGCAAGACGCAGAGGTCGAGGCAGCCTATGACGCCCGCACCGACAAGCACGTGCTGCGCATCGGCCGGCGTCAGCACGGCAACCTCAAGACCAGCGTCATCACCGCTGACTTCGTCCATGGCGCGGACTACGAAGCCTTGTCACGCGCTGGGCTGACCTTCAAGGGCTTGCTGGACAGCGACGCCGTGGTGCGCCGCGGCGAGGGTGAGCGGCAGAAAGAGCTGAAGGTCGGCGATTTCCGCGCGGCCATGGCCTGGTTGATGACCCAAGCCGAAGGCGCCGTGGGGCGCCAGCGCTACAAGGGCCTGGGCGAGATGAACCCCGTCCAGCTGTGGGAGACCACCATGGACCCGGCGGTGCGTCGTCTGCTCCGGGTGCAGATCGACGATGCCATCGAGGCTGACCGCGTCTTCACGATGCTCATGGGCGATGAAGTCGAGCCGCGGCGGGAGTTCATCGAAAGCAACGCACTGCGCGCCGCCAATATCGACGCCTGAGTCAGCGGGTGTTGGGGCCGAAGAAGTGGCGGAACACGTCGGGTTCAATGATTTCGCGCGCGTCGAGTCCGCCCAGTTCGGTTTCGCAGAGGGGTCCTGAAGGCATCAGCGGATCCAAAGCTCCGGGAGCGGTCTCAACCCACACCGGCGCAAAAGAGGGCTCACTGCGCAAGCGAGTGCCCGCTTCATTGACCAAGTCGGCCGCGATGGCGTAGGAGCCGGCAGGCACATGGCGCCGCAGCACCACGTCACTGAGGGAAGGCAACTCTTCCCACTCGAAAGGCTCGGCAGGGTTGCGGCGGGCGTCGTACTCGGTGCGGGCGTAGGCGTAAGCGGTCATGGGGGCCTCTGGTTCAACTCGATGGCTGAACTATCGGCGGGCTGCGCTGGTGCAACGCGCGAAAAAGCGGGCCAAGCAGCCCGCTGTTTGTGGCTCCGAGAACCGGGCGGCGGCGAACCCGCAGCGCACTGCCCCGACAAAGGTCTATCCCGCGAATGCGGCTAGACCGGCGGCGGCTCTGTCGGCGATAGTAACGACATGTTGCTTCGCGTCCGCCCCCGCGCACAGGCCCGCATGCCTTCGATGCGCCAGCCAGCCCTCAATCCGAGGGCGCCGGAGGTGCAGCATGCACGCCCGGCGCCTGGAGCGTCTAAGCCGGCGCCGCCGTCTGCGAATACCGAGGCCAACGAGGCCGCCGCGGCTGGCGGGTTTCACGAGTCGAGTTACGAATTGCAGCATGGCGTGAACATCACCGAGTCCGCGTGGCCTGACGATGTCACCATACCCGGGCGCCTGGCCGACAGCTGAGCCGGCACACCGTCGTTGACGCGTGGCGCAACGTGGCGACGGGTCCTACATCGCGGCGGCCACGCGCGTGCCCTGATCGATCGCCCGCTTGGCGTCCAGGTCCCCCGCTTCGAAGGCCCCACCGATGAGCTGGTGCTTGACGCCCGCCGCCGCCAACGGGGCTTGCAACTCACGCAGGGGCTCCTGCCCCGCACAGAGCACGATGGTGTCGCAGGCAATCACGCGGCCGTCGCTGCGGCCGCTGCCATGGCTCACGAACAGACCCAGAGCGTCGTCGAGCGCACCAATGCGCTCATAGTTGACGCCGGCGACCATCTCGACCTTCTTCATCTTGAGCGCACTGCGGTGGATCCAGCCCGTGGTCTTGCCCAGCGCGGCACCCAGCTTGCCGGCCTTGCGCTGTAGCAGGGTGACTTCTCGAGCCGGCGCCGATGGCGCAGCCGGCACGACACCGCCGCGCACAGCCGCCGGGTCAGTCACACCCCATTCCCGCATCCAGGCCGGCAGGTCGAGTGCCGTCGATGCGTGAGCTGCGTCGTGGACCAGGAACTCGGCAACGTCGAAGCCGATGCCACCCGCGCCGACGATGGCCACGCGCCGGCCGACCGGTTTTCGCTGCAGGATGGCGTCGAGGTAGCTGATGACACCCGGCGTGTCCTGGCCAGGGATGTGGGGGTTGCGCGGTGCCACGCCCGTGGCCAACAGGACTTCGTCAAAGCGCTCATGGATCAGCAAATCCGCACTGACCCGTGTGTTCAGACGCAGCGTCACGCCCGTGAGCGCCAGGCGGCGAGCAAAGTAACGCAGCGTCTCGTGGAACTCCTCCTTCCCCGGGATGCGCTTGGCCAAGTTGAACTGACCGCCGATTTCGGCCGCCGATTCGTAGAGGTGCACCGCATGGCCGCGCTCCGCCAAAGTGGTGGCGGCCGCCAGACCTGCCGGACCGGCGCCGACCACGGCAAAGCGCTTGCGTTGCACGCTGCGGCGGATCAGCAGGGTCGTCTCGTGGCCAGCGCGCGGGTTCACCAGGCAGCTGGCGAGCTGATTCTTGAAGGTGTGGTCGAGGCAGGCCTGGTTGCAGGCGATGCAGGTGTTGATCTCATCGGCCCGGCCGGTGGCCGCCTTGGCCACAAACTCGGGGTCGGCCAGGAACGGCCGCGCCAGGCTGACCAGGTCGGCGCAGCCGTCGGCCAACACCTGCTCCCCGACCTCGGGCGTGTTGATGCGGTTGCTGGTCACGAGCGGGACCGAGATGCCCGCCGAGTGCAATTCCTCGCGCAGCTTCTTGGTCACCCACGCAAATGCGGCGCGCGGGACGGAGGTGGCTATGGTTGGCACCCGCGCCTCATGCCAGCCGATGCCGGTGTTCAGAATCGTCGCTCCGGCGGCCGTGACGGCCTTGGCCAGCTGCACGACTTCAGGCCAGCTGCTGCCGTCGGGGATCAGGTCGATCAGGCTGATGCGGTAGATGAGGATGAAGTCAGGCCCGACCGCCTCGCGCACGCGGCGCACGATCTCCACCGCCAGGCGCATGCGGTTGACGTAGTCACCCCCCCACTCATCGTCGCGGTGGTTGGTGTGGGTTACCAGGAACTGGTTGATGAAGTAGCCCTCGCTGCCCATCACCTCGACGCCGTCATAGCCCGCTTCACGCGCCAGCGCAGCACAGCGCACGAAGGCACGGATCTGGCGCTCGATGCCGCGCACCGACAGTGCGCGCGGCGTGAACGGCGAGATAGGGCTCTGCAGGCGCGATGGCGCGACGCACAGCGGCGAGTAGCCGTAGCGCCCGGTGTGCAGGATCTGCAAGGCAATCTTGCCGCCCTCGGCGTGAACCGCGGCCGTTACTTCACGGTGGCGCCGCGCCGCGGAGTGGGTGGCGAGGGTGCCGGCAAACGGCTTGGCCCAGCCCTCGATGTTGGGGGCAAAGCCGCCCGTCACGATCAAGCCGACGCCGCCTCGCGCCCGCTCGGCATAGAAGGCCGCCATGGCGGCAAAGTGCTTGCGGCCGTCCTCCAGGCCGGTGTGCATGGAGCCCATCACCACGCGGTTGGCCAGCTGTGTGAACCCGAGGTCGAGCGGCGCAAGCAGGTTCGGGTAGGCGAGGGACACAGGGGGCTTTCGCAAGGGCGCTGTTACGGGCAGAAGACGCAAGTCTAGGGGCCCGGCAGCCCGAACTTCCCCCTTTAGGGTGATTGAGTCTCCTGGTCTTGGCGGCGAAGATGCTCGCCAAGCCGACTCACCCTGTTCGCCATGTTCAACCGGATCCTTCTCGCACTGAACCGCCGCTGGCCCCGTGACGACACCCAAGCGGCGGCCCACCCCTGGAGCAACGAAGACGTCAGCTGGCACAGCTCAAGCTTCGAGCTGGCGCGGGGCCTCGAAGTCATTGAGTACCGCGACGCCGCGCCAGCGGTGTTTGTTGACACGCTGCCCGCCTTCCAGCGTGCCGAGGCATGATCACGCTGTCAAACAACCAACGGGCGAGGTCAAGATGGTCAAAGCAGTCTGGAAGGGGGTCGTCATTGCCGAGAGCGACGACACGGTGGTCGTTGAAGGCAACCACTATTTCCCCGAGTCAAGCCTGAAGCGCGAATTCGTCAGCTTCAGCAATCACCGTACCGGCTGCCCCTGGAAAGGCCAAGCCCATTACTACAGCCTGTTCGTCAACGGTGAGATGAACCCGGACGCGGTTTGGTATTACCCCGAGCCGAGCGAAGCTGCGGCGCAGATCAAGGGGCGCGTCGCTTTCTGGAAAGGTGTCCAGGTCGGCTAGCGAGCCAGGCGCCCCGCGCGGAAGTCTTCGACCGCTTGGAAAATCTCCTGCTGGGTGTTCATCACGAAGGGCCCGTATTGGGCGATCGGCTCCTGCAGCGGCCGGCCCGCGATCAGCAGCAGGCGCGTGCTCTCAGCCGCTGCGGTGACGCGCACGCCGTCGCCGATGTTGGCCAGGATGGCCATGCGCTGCTGGGGCACGGTCTGCGCGCCGATGGCCGCAGCCCCCCGGTAGACGTAGATGAAGGCGTTGTGCTCAGCGGGCAGTGGCTGCTCGAAAGTCGCGCCTGCCGCCAGGTGAATGTCGAGGTACAGCGCCGCGGTGCCGGCGCGCTGCACCGCTCCGGCAACGCCGTGGCTGGCACCTGCGATCACCCGGGCCGTCACACCCGCTGCGTGCCACTCGGGCACGTCGGCGCTTTGCAGGTCACGGTACCAAGGGGCCGTCATCTTGTCTTGGGCCGGCAAGTTGAGCCAGAGCTGGAAGCCCTCCATCAAGCCGTCGGCTTGTTCAGGCAACTCGCTGTGGATCACGCCGCGGCCCGCAGTCATCCACTGCACGCCACCGCTCTGCAGCAGCCCTTCGTTGCCGGCCGAGTCACGGTGCCGCATGCGGCCGGCGAGCATGTAGGTCACGGTCTCGAACCCCCGGTGGGGATGGTCGGGAAACCCGGCGATGTAGTCGCCGGGCATGTCGCTGCCGAAGGCGTCGAGCATCAGGAAGGGGTCGAGCCGGCGTTGCAGGTCTTGCGTCAGCACGCGCGTCAACTTGACGCCGGCGCCGTCGCTCGTAGCTTGCCCGGCGACGAGGCGCTCGACGCTGCGGGGCTGGGAAATGGGGGCAGGGGTGGGCGTGGGCATGGGCGTGGGGGGAGTTCATGGCGCCACTGTAGAGCCGCTACGGATTGATCGGATTGCACGGCGCTGAATGCAGTCGGCAAAGCTTTTGGCTACCCTCGCTTTATGAAACCGGGCAAAGCCAACCCCCTCGGTGCCAGCCACCGGCGCCGCCTGCGTGAGATCTGGCGCTCGGCGGGGTGGCCCTGCCAAGACACGGTCGAGGTCGAGTTGCTCGTCGCGGGACTGCTCGAGCGACAGCGCGGGGCTGACGGGCGCGAGACCTTGCGCGTCAGCGACGCCGGACTGGAACTGATCGCCGCGGCCCTGCAGTCCAACCGGGCGGTACGGGACCGGCATGAGGCCCTCGTGGCCCGCGTGGCGTTGCAGTTGCAGCGGGCCGGTCGCATTGCCTGGCGCGGCTTGTCCTTGCGCGCCCAGGTGGCCGATGCCGAGCATGCCAAGGGCCAGCGCTGGCAGAACGCGATGCCCGATGTCTTCTCGGTGCGGCACACCACGGTGGCAGGCTATTTGCAGTCGGCGGTCCACGAGATCAAGGTCCGGCGCGCCGATCTGTTGTCCGATCTGCGCAAACCCGACAAGCGTGCCGCTTACCTCGGCATGGCTGGCGAGTGCTGGTACGTGCTGGCCGCCGGTATTGCCGAGCCTGACGAGGTGCCAGCCGATTGCGGCGTGGTCCTGGCTCACGGCGAGGACTTTGCCGAGTTTGAAGTCGTGCGGCCAGCGCCCGCGCGGGTCATGCCCTTTGAATCTGGCTTACCGTTCGCAGTGTGGATGGCGCTGGCCCGCGCCGCCCCGGTGGCCTGGCCCGACGAGCCGACGCAACGCTGGCTTGGCGAGCCGGCCGACGACCTCGGGGCATGAGGCAACCGCGCGGCGCACAATCACCGCTTGACGCATTGACGCCGTGAGGCGCCCAACGGGGAGGACAGCATGCACCGACGACTCGACCGCTGGATTGCCGCGCTGGCGCTGCTGCTCGTCGTGACCTGGGCTGCGCCGGCCGTTGCAGCGACCAGCCTGCCCTCGCGCAACGTGGCATGGATGGCCGCCGCCACGGACGCCGACATCGAGCGAGCCTTCGGGCAGGCCAAGGCACAAGCCAAGCCCGTCCTGCTCTACTGGGGCGCCACCTGGTGCCCGCCCTGCAATCAGCTCAAGGCCACCTTGTTCAATCGCCAGGACTTCGCGGTCCAGAGCAGGGCCTTCGTTGCGGTTCATGTCGATGGTGATCGCCCGTCTGCGCAGAAGTTGGGCGCACGCTTCAAGGTCGGGGGCTACCCGACGATGATTCTCTTCACCCCCGGCGGCAACGAGATCACGCGCCTGCCGGGCGAGGCCGATGCGCCGCAGGTCATGGCCTTGCTGCAAGCCGGTTTGGCGGGCGGGCGCCCGATCGCTGCTGTGCTTGCCGATGCTCGCGCCGGCAAGCCCGTCAGCGCCAACGAGTGGCGATTGCTGTCCTTCCATTCCTGGGAGGTCGACGAGAGCGGCCTGGTTGCGCGGGGGGACCGACCCGGGGTGCTGGCCGAGTTGGCCAGCAAGAGCCAGGCGCAGGGCGACGCAGAGGTCACGACGCGCTTGTGGCTGAAAGCCCTGGCGGCCAGCGACGACGGCAAAGGGGTCAAGCCCGACGCCGCCTTGCGGCAACGAGTGCAAGACGTGCTGGCCGACCCGGTCCAGGCGCGCACCCACATGGACGTGTTGGTCGGCGGCGCTAGCGACATCGTCAAGGTCTTGACCGACGACGAGAGCGCAGACCGACCGCGCCTGGTGGCCCAGTTCGAAGCAGCGCTGTTGCGTCTGCAGGCCGACACCAGCCTGTCGCGCGGCGACCGCGTCAGCGCGCTGGGCGAGCGGGTGGCGCTGGCACGCCTGGGCCAGCCGAAGGAGGCCACGGCGCCCAACTTGCCGGCCGCGCTCGTGCAGGAAGTGCGCGCGGTGGCAGTGCGCATGGACCGAGAGATCACCGACCCCTACGAGCGCATGGCCGTCATCACGGCGGCGGCCCACCTCCAGGGCCAAGCGGGCCTCTGGGCCGAAAGCGACGCCTTGCTCAAGGCCAACCTGTCCAAGAGCTCTTCGGCCTACTATTTGATGAGCCAGCTCGCTGGCAACGCCAGGAAGCTTGGCAAGAAAGAGGAAGCGCTGAGTTGGTACCAGCAGGCTTACGACAAAAGCCAGGGGCCGGCGACGCGGCTGCAATGGGGTGCCAGCTATGTCGGTGCGCTGGTGGAGTTGTCGCCCACTGACGCGCCGCGAATCGAGAAAGCGGTTACCCAGGTGTTTGCCGACGCCGCCAAGGACCCGGGCTCGTTCCATGACCGCAGTGCCCGGTCACTGCAACGGGTGGGCAAGCGCGTGGTGAGTTGGAGTGCCGATGGCAAACACGCCGCTTCCATCAAGCGCCTGCAAGCCAGGCTCGACGGCCTGTGTGCGCGCGTCGGCGCGGCCGAAAAGGCGGCCTGCCAAGCCTTGTTGCAAGCCAAATCCTGAAGCCCCTCAGAGCCCCCTGAACGAAGCCATCACCGCCATGCCACGCGCCATCCTCGACGAAGCCCAGATCCATCCTGCCATCCGCGCCCGCGTGGCCAACCACCATGCCGACATCGTCCAGGCGGTGCAGCGCGCCGTGGCCGAGCATGCCGTGGTGGTGGTGGGCATGCGCCAGAACCCGCATCCCAAGCGCGCCCGACATGCTCTGGACGCTGCGGGTGTCGCCCACCACGACATCGATCATGGCAACTATTTCGGGGGCTGGCGCGAGCGCAATGCGCTCAAGCTGTGGACCGGGTGGCCGACCTTGCCGATGGTTTTCGTGCGCGGCACCCTGGTCGGCGGCGCCAACGACTTGATCAAGCTGATCGACAGCGGCGAGTTGAAGCGAATGCTGGCCTGAGTGCGCTGTTCGCCGCCGTCGGGGGCCATTCACCCCACGGTGTAGGCGATTCATCCCGCGCTGCCGGCGCGCCGTCGCAGGGCGCGATGACAATGCGCGCCATGCCTAGAACCTTGCTCTCCAGACGCAGCGCATGGGCCCTTGCGCTGGCCTTTGCCGCGATGTTGTTGCCCCAGGCGACGTTGGCCTCGACCGCCGAGCCGGTGCCGTGCAGCTTGCGCGGCATCGAGCACGAGGCCCTTTGCGGCAGCGTGCAGCGTGCGCTGGACCCGGCGCGCCCTCAGGGTGTGCAGATCCAGGTGCATTACGCGGTGCTGCCGGCCCTGGCACGCAACAAGCGGCCCGACCCGGTCTTCTTCTTCGCCGGCGGTCCGGGTCAGAGCGCCATCGAGATCGCACCGCAGGTCGCGGCCATGCTGGCCCGGTTCTCCAACCGGCGCGACATCGTCCTGATCGATCAGCGCGGCACCGGCCGCAGCGCCCCCCTGCTTTGCGAGCCCGACGATCCCAGCTTGCCGCTGGCTGAGTTGTTCTCTCTCAGTCGTCAGCGGGAGCGGGTGGCAGCCTGCCTCACGACGCTGAAGGCCTTGCCTTATGGCGACCTGCGCTACTTCACCACCACCCTGGCGATGCAGGACGCCGACGCGGTGCGCGCAGCGCTCGGCGCGGAGCGCATCAACCTCGTCGGTGCGTCCTATGGCACGCGCGCCGCACTGGAGTACCAGCGCTTGTTCCCGACCCGCGTTCGGCGCGCCGTCATCGACGGCGTCGCGCCGGCCGACATGGTTCTGCCGGCCTCGTTTTCCACCGACAACCAGACCGCGCTCGACGCGGTCTTCACGGCCTGCGAAGCCGAGAAAGCCTGCGCCGACCGCGAGCCGAAGTTGCGCGAACGCTGGCGCACCTGGCTCGCCTCGCTGCCCATCACGGTCACGCTGCGCCACCCCCTGACCGATCGCAGCGAGCGACTGACCTTGACGCGCGAGACGGTGCTGGGCCTGGTGCGGGGCCCGCTGTACCTGCCGACCTTGAGCGCGGCGCTGCCCACCGCGATCGGACAGGCCACACAGGGCCGCCTCGATGCCCTGGCCGCCCTGGCGCAGGCGCTCGGCGGTCGGCGCGGCGTTCCAGTGGCTGCGGGCATGCACTTCTCTGTCGTTTGTGCCGAGGACTTCCCGCGCCTGGCGGCGGCGACCGACAAGCCCGGCACCGATTTCGGCGACAGCTTTGGCCTGCTCTACCGCGAGACCTGCGCGCATTGGCCCAGGGGCGAGGTGGCCGCCGAGTTCTACCAACTGACCCCTGCGCCCTCGGCGAGCCTGGTGCTCTCGGGGGGCATCGACCCGGTGACACCGCCGCGCCACGGCGAGCGCGTCGCCAAGGCCTTGGGCAGCAAGGCGCGTCACGTCGTTGTCGCCAACGCGGGCCACGGCGTGATGGGGCTGGGTTGCATGCGTGATGTCTTGTTCCGCTTTGTCGACGCACCGAGCGACGAGGACGCCCTGAAGGTGGAGACAGGGTGCGCCACGGCCATCCCGCGCCCACCGATGTTTGCCCTGCCGGGAGCCACGAAATGATCGAGGTGCAGCAACTCGCCAAGCGCTTCACGCAGGGCCGCGGCAAGAAGCTGCGCACGGTGCACGCGGTCGACGGTGTGAGCTTCATCGCCGCCGATGGCTGCATTACCGGCCTGCTGGGGCCCAATGGCGCTGGCAAGACGACCACACTGCGCATGGTGGCGGCTCTGCTTGCGCCCGACAGCGGTCGCACCCAGGTCGACGGTATTGATGTGCAAGCTGCGCCGCAGGCGGCGCTGGCGCGCATGGGCGTGCTCAGCGATGCGCGTGGCCTCTACCCGCGCCTCACGGCGCGGGAGAACATCGTCTATTACGGCCAACTGCACGGCATGGCCCAGGCCGCGGCATCGCAGCGGGCCGACACCTTGGCCCACCTGCTGGACATGAGCCCACTGCTCGAGCGGCGCACCGACGGTTTCAGCCAGGGCGAGCGCATGAAGACCGCGCTCGCGCGCGCCCTGGTGCACAACCCGCCCAACATCATCCTCGACGAGCCGACCAATGGCCTGGATGTGCTGGCCACGCGCGCGTTGCGCGACGCGCTGCGCCGCTTGCGCGACAACGAGGGCAAGTGCATCGTGTTCTCGACCCACATCATGCAAGAGGTGGAACGCTTGTGTGATCAGGTGATCGTCGTGGCCCATGGGCGCACGGTGGCCGAGGGCACCGTGGCGGAGCTCAATGCGCAGTGCGGTGAGCGCGACTTCGAGGAAAGTTTCGTAAAACTGGCGTTCAACGCCGTCGAGAAGGCGTCGTCATGAAAGCCTGGGTGGTCTTCTGCAAGGAGCTGGTCGACGCCTTGCGCGACCGGCGCACCCTGGTGGTCGTGCTGCTGTCATCCGTGGCCATCGGGCCCCTGGTGATGGTTGCGTTGTCGGCGCTGGTCGCCGGCATCGAGAAGCGGGCTGAAGAGCGCACGGTGGTCGCGGCCGGCATCGAGCATGCGCCGACGCTGCGCAACTACCTCGAGCGCCAGACCTACCGCATCGAGGCCGCACCGGCCGACTATGAAGCCAAGCTGAAGAACCAATCGCTGGGCGATCCGGTGCTGCTGGTGGGCAAGGACTTCGAGGCCGAGCTGGCGCGCGGTGAGCCGCCGCGGCTCGAGATCGGGTCGAGCAGCGGCAACCAGCGCGCCGGCACCAGCGTCAACCGCTTGACCCGCCTGTTGCGGGGCTTCTCCAGCGAGCAGGCGACGCTGCGGCTGGTGCTGCGCGGTGTGGCGCCAGCCACGCTTGAGGTGGTCGAGGTGCAGGAGCGTGACCTGGCCAATCCGCAGTCGCGGGCGGCGCAATTGACCGGCATGGTGCCCTTCTTCGTGCTCATGGCGGTGCTCTACGGTGCCCTGAATGCGGCCCTGGACACGACGGCCGGCGAGCGTGAACGCGGCTCGCTCGAACCGCTGCTGATGAACCCGGCTTCACGCCTTGCGCTGGTGGTCGGCAAGTGGGGTGCCGTGGCCGTCGTCGGCATGTTGATCGCGCTGCTGAGTTGCTTCTCTTTCTTGCCGGCGCAGAGCCTGCTGCGCAGCGAGACCCTGGCCGCGATGTTCCAGTTCGGATGGCGCGAGGCGGCCTTGTTCCTGGCCTTGTTGGCGCCCTTGGCTGCGGCCCTGTCGGCGGTGATGATGGCAATTGCCATCCGCTGCAAGAGCTTTAAGGAGGCGCAGGCCAACAACACCGTCGTGATCCTGGGCGTCTCCATGCTCCCGCTGGTCACCGTGTTCAACCAGAGCGGCGAGGCGCCGTGGCACCTGGCCGTGCCGGCGCTCGGCCAGGTCGCACTGATGAACCGCGTGCTCAAGGGCGAAGCCGTGGGGCCGCTCGACATGGCCTTGGCCTTCGCCGTGTGTGCCCTGATTACCTTGGCGGGCTTGGCCTACATCGCACGGCAATTGCGCGTGGCGGCCACGCGCTAGGCGCGTGAGCGCCAGGTTTTCATACCGAATCGCATTCAATCGCCTCAGAACGAAAGGCGGCTCGCGGCCGTTTGCGGACGTTCGTTTCTGCGCGTTCTTGGGTCGCGCCGGCCAGGGCTGCCGGGCGCCCGCCTCCGCGAACGCCCCCCATGCATCGGATCAGGACGGCGGGGCGCTCTGCGCAGCGAAATCAAGACACCGTTGTGTTTGTCAAGCGGCTGTAGGCTTGAGATGGTTGGCATCGAAGGGCTTGCCCGAGCGCAGCACGCCGAAGGCGATGGCGAGCAGCTTGTGCATGCAGGCCACCACAATCACCTTGCCGGGCTTGTTCTGCGCCTTCAGTCTGGCCCAGAAGCTTGCCACGAGCGGGTTGTAGCGGCCCGCCACCATCGCAGGGAAGTACAGCGCCTGCTT
>JANNFB010000003.1:0-2384 GCA_031379365.1 Burkholderiales bacterium | reverse complement strand
GTTCGACGGCAAGGATGTCACCGCCCTCACGCCGCAGCAGCGCAACATCGCCCAGGTGTTTCAGTTCCCGGTGATCTACGACACCATGACGGTGGCCGAGAACCTGGCCTTCCCATTGAAGAACCGTGGCGTCGCGCCGGCACGCATCCAGGAGCGTGTCGGCCAGATCGCCGAGATGCTGGAGTTGAACGCGCAGCTCGACCAGCGCGCCGCCGGTCTGGCGGCCGACGCCAAGCAGAAGATCTCTCTCGGCCGGGGCTTGGTGCGCGAAGACGTGAGCGCGGTCTTGTTCGACGAGCCGCTGACCGTGATCGACCCGCACCTGAAGTGGCAGTTGCGGCGCAAGTTGAAGCAGATTCATCACGAGCTGAAACTCACCCTGGTATACGTGACGCACGACCAGGTCGAGGCCCTCACCTTTGCCGAGCAGGTGCTGGTGATGACCCGCGGGCGCACGGTGCAGGTCGGCAGCGCGTCGGATTTGTTCGAGCGCCCGCAGCACACTTTCGTCGGCCACTTCATCGGCTCGCCGGGCATGAACTTCCTGCCCGCGCGCGGTCTGGCGGGTGGCATCGAGGTGGCCGGGCACCGGCTGGCGACACCACGCGGCGGACTGCCCGCCGCAGAGGCCTTCACGCTCGGCGTGCGGCCCGAGTACGTGACGCTGGCCGCCGCCCACGACCCCGGCGCGGTGCCCGCCACCGTGCTGCAGGCGCAGGAGATCGGCACCTACTGGTTGCTGGTGACCCAAGTGGCCGGCAGCGAGATCATCGTGCGCGTCCGCCTGAGCCCCGAGCAGGCGATCCCGCAGGTGGGCGATGCGGTGTGGCTGGCCATCGTCAGTGAGCACACCTGCTTCTACCTGAACGAGGAGCTGATCGCATGAAGCCCGTTAATCAGAAAGCCTGGCTGCTTATCCTGCCCGTGGTGCTCTGCGTCGCCTTCTCGGCCATCCTGCCGTTGATGACGGTGGTGAACTACTCGGTGCAGGACATCATCAGCCCCGAGCGCCGCATCTTCGTCGGCACCGAGTGGTTCAAGTCGGTGATGCGCGACGACGATTTGCAGGGCGCGCTCGGGCGCCAGATCGTGTTCTCGCTGGCTGTGTTGCTGGTCGAGATTCCACTCGGCATCGCGCTGGCGCTGGCCATGCCGGCCAAGGGGTGGCGCTCGTCGGCGGTACTGGTGCTGATTGCGATCTCGCTGCTGATCCCCTGGAACGTGGTCGGCACGATCTGGCAGATTTTCGGTCGCACCGACATCGGCCTGCTCGGCGCCTCGTTGAAAGCACTCGGCTTCGAGTACAGCTACACCGGCAACGCCACCCATGCGTGGCTCACCGTGCTGTTGATGGACGTCTGGCATTGGACGCCACTGGTGGCGCTGCTCTGCTTCGCCGGCCTGCGCGCCATCCCCGACGCTTACTACCAGGCCGCGAGCATCGACGGCGCCAGCAAGTTCGCCGTCTTCCGCTACATCCAGCTGCCCAAGCTGCGCGGCGTGTTGATGATCGCCGTGCTGCTGCGCTTCATGGACAGCTTCATGATCTACACCGAGCCCTTCGTCCTCACTGGTGGCGGGCCCGGTAACGCGACCACCTTCCTGTCGCAGTACCTGACACAGAAGGCGGTCGGCCAGTTCGACCTCGGCCCCGCCGCGGCCTTCTCGCTGATCTACTTCCTGATCATCCTGCTGCTGTGCTTCATCCTCTACAACTGGATGCAGCGTGTGGGCACGGCGGACAAGGAGGCGCGATGAGCTCTCTTGCGCGCTTCGGTCGCAGTTGGCCCGCTTGCGGTTCGTTGAGGCGTTTGTTGATGGGTCGCTGTTTCGTGCTGGCGTTGGCGCGTGCAAGGCGCCGGGCGCGGCCTGGGCAGGGCTCAAACGGCTTGCCCTTCGCTTCGCTACGGGTACCTTGCGATGCTCGGCTGGCTGGCCCCGTCGAAAAACTCCCGCCGCTCGCTGCGCTCGCTTTGGTCAAACAGTTTCGACGAGTCAGAGCACGAAGCGCGCGAGTACCCGCGCGGCCAGCCAGCCTGCGCTTCTCGGCGGCGCACATTCGCCCTGCCCAGGCCGCGCCCGGCGCCTTGCCGGCAAGACCGGTGGTGTTGCATGTCTCGCACGCCACCATCGTGTCTGCAACGGGGCAGCCGGGCTGGGCCCCGCGCGCATTTGAGGCGCTGAGCAGCACAGGGTTCGAGGCCCGCGCGCGCAGCGCGCTTCGTGCTCTGACTCGGCGCGAGTGTCTGACCACAGTGAGCGCAGCGAACGGCGGGAGTTTCGCGTCGGGGCCTCGAACCCGAGCAGCGCAAGGCAGTCGCAGCGAAGCGAAGACCGCCGAAGTTGCGCGCTGGGCCCGGCCCCGGTGCCCCGTTGCCGCACCA
>JANNFB010000353.1:0-5751 GCA_031379365.1 Burkholderiales bacterium | reverse complement strand
GTCGAAGCTGGTCGGCGGTGTCTTCACCAGGGCCTTGTTGTAGATCAGGCCCACGGCCTCGATCGCCAGCGGGTAGCCCCAGGTCTGGCCCTGCCAGCCAAAGGCGGCCCAGGCCGAAGGCTCGATCTCGTCGCGGATGCGCTGGCTCGGCTTGACCGGCACGATCAGGCCGGACTTGGCCCACTCCCCTACGCGGTCATGCGGCCAGCAGAAGATGTCGGGGCCCTTGCCAGCGCCGGCCGCGGCCTGGAACTTGTCGGGCGCGCCTTCGGGGTGTTGCACGATGACCTTGACGCCCGAGACCTTTTCGAACGCGTCGCCCACCTTCTGCAGGCCGTTGTAGCCCTTGTCGCCGTTGATCCAGACCAGCAGGCGCAGCGGCTGCTGCGCAGCCGCGGGGAGGGCCGCCGCCAGCGCCAACGCCGCGGCCAGAACCGTGGCGCGCGTCATGCCGCCTGCGCGTTGGCTTGGCCCGGGGCCAGGCGCGTGAAGGCGCGGCCCTCGGCGTCGAACAGGTAGCAGGCCGCGGCGGGCGCGACCAGGCTCACCACATCGCCCTGGCGCACCCGCGTGGAGCCGGGCAGCTCGGCGGTCAGGGACAGCGCGGCCTTGGGGAAGTCGAAATAGACGAAGCTGGTGCCGCCCAGGCGGTCGAGGAAGGTGACGGTGGCCTGAAGGGTGTTGTCGCCAGCGCCGGGCTTGAGGTGCTCTGGGCGCACGCCCAGGGTCACTTTGTCGCCGGCCTGGGCGCGCGCCGCGTCGACCTCGCAGCGCAGGCGGCTGCCGTCAGCCAGTTCCACTGTCGCCTGGCCGGCTTGCGCCGAGACCAGGGTGGCTTCGATGAAATTCATGCGCGGCGAGCCGATGAAGCCGGCCACGAACAGGTTGGAGGGGTGCTCGTACAGCTCCAGCGGCGCGCCGACCTGCTCGATGCGGCCGGCCTGCAGCACGACGATGCGGTCGGCCAGCGTCATGGCCTCGACCTGATCATGCGTGACGTAGATCATCGTCGTCTTCAACTCTTCATGCAGCTTGGCGAACTCGTAGCGCATGCTCATGCGCAGGGCCGAGTCGAGGTTGCTCAAGGGCTCGTCGAACAGAAAGACCTCGGGTTTGCGCACGATGGCGCGGCCGATGGCCACACGCTGACGCTGGCCGCCCGACAAGTCTTTCGGCTTGCGCTTGAGCAGGTGCTCGATGTGCAGGATCTTGGCGGCGTTGTTGACGGCGCTGTCGATCTCGGCAGGCGGCAGCTTGGCCAGCTTCAGGCCGAAGGCCATGTTCTCGTACAGGTCCATGTGGGGGTACAGCGCGTAGCTCTGGAACACCATGGCAATGCCGCGCTCCGCCGGTGGCACGTCGTTGACCACCGTGCCGCCGATCGTCAGGGTGCCCCCGGTGATGTCTTCGAGCCCGGCAATCACCCGCAGTAGAGTCGACTTGCCGCAGCCGGACGGGCCGACGAAGACCACGAACTCGCCGTCGCGAATTTCCAGGTCGATGTCACGCAGCACCTGGACCTCGCCGAAGGCCTTTTGCACACCCGTGAGTTGGACCGCTGCCACTGTGGAATTCCTTCGGGCGTGCCCGGTATTTGTAGAGAATATACAGACCGTGGGGCAGATTCACAACGCCAGACGAACCCCATGAAATCGCATTGTTCCTTTGTAAATCAATAAGTTAGAGCAATACGCGGGATTTCCCGATGTAGCATAACTACATGCTTCTTGGAACAGAATCGCTTCACCCCGCAGTCAAGGTCGCCGCATGAACTCACCCACCGCCAAGCCCAAGACCCCCGCCCCCGTGGCGGCGCGCAAACGCGCAGCCAGCCCCAAGGCGCCGAATCTGGCGCAGGCCTTCCAGCTGGCCTACCAGCGCGAACTGCCGCAGCGCAGCGACGCGGCCTCGCCCGAGGCCGGCCTCTGGGCGGCGGCACACGCCAGCCGCGAACTGCTCGCCGAGCGCTGGATCCGCACCCAGCAACAAGACCGCGGCAACAAGACAGCGCGCCGGGTGAACTATTTGTCGATGGAGTTTCTTATGGGGCGCGCCCTGGGCAATGCCGTCGCCGCCCTCGGCCTCGAGGACGAACTGCGCGCGGCCACCGCAGCCAGTGGTCAGGCCCTGCCCGACGTGCTCGAGCGTGAGGCCGACGCCGCGCTGGGCAACGGAGGCCTGGGGCGTCTGGCGGCCTGCTTCCTCGACTCCTTCGCCACCCTCGGCCTGCCGGCCTTCGGCTACGGCGTGCGCTACCAGTACGGCATGTTCGCCCAGCAGATCGCCGGCGGACGCCAGGTCGAGACCCCCGACGACTGGTTGAAGCGCGGCAATCCGTGGGAGATCCACCGCCCCGAGTTGCGCTGGCTGGTCGGCTTCGGCGGCCGGGTCCAGGCTGACGGCACGGGCCGGCGCTGGGTACCGGCCGAACGCGTGGTGGCGACCGCCTTCGACTTCATCGTCCCCGGCCACGGCACCGAGCGCGTGGCCACCCTGCGCCAGTGGCATGCCAGCTCCGAGCACCCTATCGACTTCGCCGCCTTTTGTCGCGGCGAGCACCTGGCCTCGGGACGCGAGCGGCTGTCGGCCGACATGCTGAACTGGGTGCTCTACCCCGACGACAGCAGTCACGCCGGACGCGAGATGCGCCTGAAGCAGGAGTTCCTGCTGGTCAGCGCATCACTGCAGGACATGTTGGCGCGGCACCTGCGCGAGGGCCGCGCGCTGCATGACTTCGGCCGCCAGACCAGCGTGCACCTGAACGACACGCACCCGGCCCTGGTGCCGGCCGAGTTGATGCGCCTGCTGATCGACGAACACGGTCTGGCTTGGGCCGAAGCCTGGACGGTGACGCGCCAGGCGGTCAGCTACACCAACCACACCCTGATGCCCGAGGCGCTCGAGACCTGGGCTGTGCCGATGTTCGAGGCCCTGCTGCCGCGGCACATCGAGATCGTGTACGAGATCAACCGGCGCTTCCTCGACGAAGTGCGCACCCGGTTCCCAGGCGACGAAGACCGCGTGCGCCGCATGTCCTTGATCGACGAGAGCGGTGAGCGGCGCGTGCGCATGGCCGCGCTGTCCATCGTCGCGTCGCACCAGGTCAATGGCGTCTCGGCCTTGCACTCCGACCTGATGGTGCAGACCATCTTCTCGGACTTCGCGGCGCTCTATCCAGATCGCTTCACCAACGTCACCAACGGCGTCACGCCGCGGCGCTGGCTCATGCAGGCCAACCCCGGCCTGTCGACGCTGATCGATGGCCAGATCGGCCTCGACTGGCGTCGCGACGCCAGCGGCCTCGCAGCCCTGGCCAAGCACGCGCGCAAGAAGTCGCTCGGCAGCGCTTTCCATCAGGTCAAGCGGGCCAACAAGGTGCGCCTGGCGGACCTGGTGCGGCGCGAGCTGGGCCAGGTCATCGACCCCGACAGCCTCTTCGATGTGCACATCAAGCGCATCCATGAGTACAAGCGTCAGTTGCTCAACCTGCTGCATGTGGTGGCGCGCTACCAGGCCATCGTGGCCGAGCCCCAAGGCGCGGGCGGCCAGCCCTGGGTGCCGCGCACCATCGTCTTCGCCGGCAAGGCCGCGTCGGCTTACTACACCGCCAAATCCATCGTTCATCTGATGCATGACGTGGCGCGCGTGGTCAACAGTGACCCACGCGTCGGCGACAAGCTGAAGGTGGTGTTCCTGCCCAACTACAGCGTCTCGCTGGCCGAGATCATCCTGCCGGCCGCCGACCTGTCGGAGCAGATTTCCACTGCCGGCACCGAGGCCTCGGGCACGGGCAACATGAAGTTCGCCCTCAACGGCGCCATCACCATCGGCACCTGGGACGGCGCCAACATCGAGATGGCCCAGGCCATGGGCGAAGAGAACATGTTCGTCTTCGGCCTGCGCGCCGACGCTGTGGCGCGCATCAAGTCCCTGGGCTATGACGCGCGCCTCTACGTCGAGGAGAACACGCAGCTCGGCGCCGTGCTGGCGGCCATCGGCGGCGGCGTGTTCTCGCCCGGCGATCCGGATCGCTACCGCGGCCTGGTCGATGGCCTGCTCAACCGCGACACCTACATGCTGATGGCCGACTTCGCCGACTACGTGGCCACCCAGGCCCGCGTCGACGCGCTCTACCGTGAACCCGCGGCCTGGGCCACGCGCGCGCTGCTCAACGTGGCTGCCATGGGCGAGTTCTCGTCCGACCGCACCATCCGCGAGTACGTCGAGAAGATCTGGACGGCGCCGACGCGGTGACCCGCTGAGCCGCGACAATCCGCGCCATGCTGTCTGTTGCCGATGTCAGTGCCCTGGTCGCCGCGCGGCACGGCGACCCCTTCTCGGTGCTCGGCCTGCATGCGGACGACGCCGGCGCGCTGTACTTGCGCGCCATGTTGCCTGGCGCCGCCAGCGTTGTCGTGCTGGATGCCAAGACCGGCAAGCGGGTGGTCGCACTCGCCGCGCGTGACCCCGCCGGCCTGTGGGAGGCGCTGATCCCGCGGCGCAAGAAGCGCTTCGACTACCGCTTGCAAGTCCAGTGGGCGGCGGGCGGTGAAGGCACCTATGCCGACGCCTACGCCTACGGCGCCCTGATCGCCGACGCCGACCTGCACTACTTCGGCGAGGGCGCGCACTTGCGCCCCTTCACCATGCTCGGCGCGCATCCGCTGGTGATAGACACGGTGGCCGGCGTGCGCTTCGCTGTGTGGGCGCCGAACGCGATGCGCGTGTCCGTGATCGGCGACTTCAACGCCTGGGACGGCCGCCGCCACCCGATGCGTTCGCGCGGCGGCGGCGGCGTATGGGAGATCTTTATCCCGCATGTCGCGTTGGGCGACCGCTACAAGTTCGAGTTGCTCACGCGCGATGGCAGCCTGTTGCCGGCCAAGGCTGACCCCTATGCCTTCGCCGCCGAGATGCGCCCGGCCACCGCCAGCATCGTTTCCGCCTTGCCGCCCGCGCGGCCGCTGCCGGCAGGCCGCGCTGCAGCCAATGCGCGCCAGGCGCCGGTGTCGATCTACGAACTGCACGCCGGGTCGTGGCGGCGCCATCCCGACGGCCGCTTCCACTCCTGGGACGAACTCGCCGCTGCGCTGCCGGCCTACGTGGCCGACCTCGGCTTCAGCCACATCGAGCTGCTGCCGGTCAGCGAGCATCCCTTCGACGGCTCGTGGGGCTACCAGACCCTGGGCCTGTATGCGCCAAGCTCGCGTTTCGGCGCTCCCGAGGCCTTTGCCCGCTTTGTCGCGGCCTGCCACGCCCACGGCCTGGGCCTGCTGCTCGACTGGGTGCCGGCGCACTTTCCGTCCGATGCTTTCGGTCTGGCGCAGTTCGACGGCAGCGCACTGTATGAATACGCCGACCCGCGCGAAGGCTTCCACCGCGACTGGAACACGCTGATCTACAACTTCGGTCGCCACGAAGTGAAGAACTTCCTGGTGGGCAATGCGCTGTACTGGGTCGAGCGCCATGGCGTCGACGGCTTGCGCGTGGATGCCGTGGCCTCGATGCTCTACCGCGACTACTCGCGCAAGGCCGGTGAGTGGATTCCCAACGCCCAGGGCGGACGTGAGAACCTCGAAGCGATCGCCCTGCTGCAGCGAACCAACGAAGTCATCGGTGCCGAATGCCCCGGCGCGATCACGCTGGCCGAAGAGTCGACCGCCTTTGCCGGCGTCAGCGCGCCCACCTACACCGGTGGTCTCGGCTTTCACTACAAGTGGAACATGGGCTGGATGCACGACACGCTGGAGT
>JANNFB010000267.1:0-4670 GCA_031379365.1 Burkholderiales bacterium | reverse complement strand
CTTCATTGCGCCTTTTCTCGCGTGCTACGGCGTGCTTATGCTGTGGCCGCTGCTGCAGGGCCTGTGGCTGAGCCTGCATGCGGTGGACTTGCTGTCCAACATCGGCAGCTTCGTCGGCCTGCGTAACTTCGTCGATCTGGCGCAGGACGAGATCGCCGTGCGCGTGTTCTTCAACACCTTGCTGTTCGCCGGCCTGTGCACACCGCTGATGGTCGCCAGCGGCCTGGCCCTGGCGCTGGCGCTGAACAGGCCCGGCCGCGGCGCGGCGATCCTGCGCGGCATCTTCTTCGGCGCCTCGGTGTTGTCGGTGACCGTGGTCACGCTCATTTGGCGCATGGTGCTGATGCCCGAGAGCGGCCTGCTGTCCAACCTCGCCTCCAGCGTCGGCATCGGCGCGGTGGCACCGCTGAACAACGAGTGGCTGGCGCTGCCCACAGTGGCTCTGGTGACGGTGTGGTGGTGCATCGGCCTGCCGATGATGTTGTTTCTGGCAGCGTTGCAGCAGATTCCGCGCGATGTCTATGAAGCCGCGGCACTGGACAACGCCAGCCGCTGGGCCAGCCTGCGCTGCATCACGCTGCCGGCGATTCGGCGCACCGTGGTGCTGGTGACGATCACGCAACTCATCGGCCAGTTGCAGGTCTTCGGCCAGTTGCAGTTGCTGACGCAGGGCGGGCCGAACAACAGCACGCGTCCGCTGGTGATGTTCGTCTTCGAGGCCATGTTCGAGCAGTGGGCACTCGGTTATGCCGCCGCCGCCGCGCAGGTGCTGTTTGCGCTGCTGCTGGTGTGCGTGGCGGTGCAGCAGTGGTTCGAGCGGCGCCATCCGGAGCAGGGTTCGTGAGCCGTTCGATTAACCGGGGCTGGGGCGACCGCCTGATCCTTGGCGCCACCATCGCGCTGGCCTTGCTGTGGCTGGCGCCGCTGGTGTGGGTGCTGGCCCTGTCGTTCAAACCCAATGCCCTGCTGATGCAGCGCACCGACATCCTGTTCTCGCCGCCGTTCACGCTGAAGAACTACAGCGACATCCTGGGTACCTCGCTGGTCTTTCGCTGGATCGCCAACTCCTGCATCGTTGCGCTGGGACAGACCGCGCTGGTGCTTGTGCTGTCGTCGCTGGCCGGCTACGGCTTCGCGCGCACCGAGTTCGCCGGCCGCAAGTGGGTCTTCGCCGCAGTGATCGCGGGCCTGGCGGTGCCGCAGACCAGCGTCGTGATCCCGCTACACCGCCTGTTCGCCGACTGGGGCCTGCACAACTCTTACGCGGGTCTGATCCTGCCCGGCCTCGCCGCACCCTTCGGCGTGTTCCTGATGACGCAGTACTTCAGGGCCATTCCGAAGGAACTCGACGAGGCCGCACTGCTCGACAACGCCTCGCGCTGGAAGATCTTCACGCGCGTGATCCTGCCGCTGTCGCTGCCGGCGCAGGCAACACTGGGCATCTTCACCTTTCTCGGCGCCTGGAACGACTACCTGTGGCCGCTGATGTCGGCCACTCGCTCCGAGATGTACACGCTGTCGCTTGGCCTGGCCTCGACGCAGAGCAACTTCGCGCAGTCCGAGGGCCTGGGCTTCCTGATGGCGCAGGCCGTATTCGCCGCGGCACCGATCCTGGTGCTTTACGGCTTCTTCCAGAAGTACATCGTCGCCGCGGTCGCCGGCCCGGGAGTGCGCTGATGGGCCTGCGGCTCGCCCTGCTCATTCTTGGCCTGGTGCTGTGGGCGCCGGGGTCGATGGCACAGGCCGGCGCACCGGCCAAGACCGAGATTAGCTTCGCGCGTTTCTTCGGCTCATGCGAGGCCGACTTCGGCACCAGCACCGACCCGAGCACGGCCACCGGCGAGTGCGGCATCATCACCGCGCTGACCAACCAATTCAACGCCAGCAACCGCGACGGCATCGTCGTGCGCACCCAGGTCATTGAGCACGGCGCGTACTACAGCCAGCTCGGCGCGCGCATCGTCAGCCGCGACCTGCCGGCGATCGTGATCCTGCACAGCTCGGTACTGAACGACTTCGTCAAGCGACAACTGCTGGAACCGCTGGACACGGGCTTTCGCGAGGTCGGTATTGCTACGGCCGACTTCACGCCACAGGCCGAGCGCGCAGTGACGATCGGTGGCGCGCATTACGCGCTGCCCTTCGACACCCACTCGTGGCTCTGGCATGTCAACCTGAACCTGTTGAAGCGCGCCGGCCTGACCGCTGCCGACGGCCGGGCGGTGGTGCCGCGCAACGCGGCGGAACTGCTGGCGCAGGCGCGCCAGTTCAAGGCCGCCACCGGCAAGCCCTACTTCATCATGCTCACGGTCAACGACGCGCAGGCCTTCAGCCGCACCATCCTGACCCTCGTGCGCCAGCAGGGCGGCACGCTCTTCCCGCGCAACGCCTTCGAGATCGATCTGCACAGCCGGGCCCTGCGCGACTCGATCGAGCTACTGCGCGTGCTCTACGACGAAGGCCTGGCGTCCCACGGCCATGACTATGCCGGTGGCGTGCAGGCCTTCATCAAAGGAGAAGGTGGCGTGATGATCAACGGCACCTGGCTGATCGGCGACCTGCACAAGCAGGCCGCCATCCGCGGTGCAGCGCTGGAACAAGGCTACGCCACGCTGCCTTTCCCCACCCTGTACGCACAGCCCGCGGTGTGGGCCGACAACCATGTGATGGTCATGCCCAAGGGCGGCACGCCAAACGCGGCCAGCCGCCGCGCCGCCTTGCGCTTTCTCAAGTTCCTGTACGACGAGGGCGGGGCCTGGGCGCGCACGGGGCAGTTACCCACGCGGACCTCAGTGATCGAAGGCGCGGCCTTCCTGGCCTTGCCGTTTCGCCGCGAGATCGCACCGATCGTGCAGATCGGCGCGGCGCTGCCGCTGGCCGTGGCGCGCCAGTCGCGCGTGACCAATGCCGTGGGCGACGGCGTGGCGTCGATCATCGTGCACGGCGCACCGATCGACAAAACGCTCGACCGGCTGGAGCGCAACGTCACGCGCATGCTGGTGCGCGACTCGCAGTTCACCGGTGGGCAGACCGCCGTACCCGGGAGTCCTTGAATGACAACGCCCCTTCGTAAGTGGATCGCGCCGCTGCTGATTTCGCTGCTGGCGGCCTGCGGCGGCGGTGGCAGCGCCGGCACCAACCCACCGGACAACCCCGTGACCAACTCCATCGGCGACTTTCCCGATCCGTTTGTGCTCGTCGACAACGGTCTCTACTTCGCCTACGCCACCAATGGCCAGGGCAAGAATGTGCAGGTACTGCGCTCGAGCGACCGCCTGGCCTGGACGCCGCTGGCCGATGCGATGCCCGAGCTGCCGAGCTGGGCCCGGACGACGGGCTCCTTTGTCTGGGCGCCCGAGGTCATCAAGCTCGGCGGCCGCTACCTGCTGTACTTCACGGCGCGCGACAAGACGATTGACAAGCAGTGCATCGGTGTGGCCGTGGCGAACAAGCCCGAGGGCCCATTCAAGGACGTTTCCAGCCAGCCCCTGGTGTGCCAAGTCGCCGAGGGCGGCACCATCGACGCCAGCCCCTTCCTCGACGGCGGCAAGCTCTTTCTTTACTTCAAGAACGACGGCAACTGCTGCGGCCAACCGACCTGGCTCTATGCACAGGAACTCGCAGCCGACGGCCTGAGCCTGCTCGGCGCGCCGGTACGCCTGCTGCGCAACGAACACGCCTGGGAAGGCGCGGTGATCGAAGCGCCGACGATGCTGTTGTACGCCGGCAGCTACTTTCTCTTCTATTCGGGCAACGACTACGGCGGCACCCCTTACGCGGTGGGCTATGCAACTTGCGCCGGCCCGATTGGGCCTTGCACGGCGGCGCCGGAGAACCCGATCTTGAAGAGCCGGGCCACGGCCCCGGTGCTGATCGGCCCCGGCCACACCTCGATCTTCCTGGTCGGCACGCAGCATTGGATGGCCTACCACGCATGGGAGGTGCTGGCCAATGGCCAGCGCGGCAGTCGGCGTTTGCTCTACATCGATAAGCTCAACTGGGTTGACGGCAAGCCAGTGGTGCGTGGCCCGACCTTGGTGCCCTGAACGCGAGCGCGCTGGAGACTTTGCATGCCCCACTACACACTGAGCGCCAAGGCGACCCGATGGGTCGGCCTGCTGGCCGCATTGCTTGCCGCCACGGCGTGGGCACAGGCGCCTGCCCCTGGCCACTACCGCAATCCGCTGACGCTCGCGCTGCCCAGTGGCGGCCTCGCCGAAACCTGTGCCGACCCGACACTGCTGGCGCCGCAACAGCCGGGCGCTACGCAATGGACCCTGTACTGCACCTCGGACCCGTTGAACGGCAAAGACCGCGACGCCACCGGCGGCCTGAACTTTCGCAAGGTTCCGATGTTCCAGTCGATCGACCTGGTGCAATGGACCTACAAGGGCGATGCCTTTCCTGCCGCGCCCGCAGGCGCTGCACCCAACGCGGGCATCTGGGCGCCGGAAGTCGACTTCGTCAACGGCCAGTACCTGATGTACTTCGTCATCACCGACGTGGCCGACAGCGCCAGCCCAGCGCCGGGCTGCGACAACGACAGCGCGATCGCGGTGGCCACGGCGCCCAGCGCCATCGGCCCCTGGACCGTCAGCCCCAAGCTGGTCGTGCCACCGCGCAGCGCCGGGCCCGGCTGCAACTTCCACTGGACCTTCGATCCGGATGTA
>JANNFB010000195.1:0-12457 GCA_031379365.1 Burkholderiales bacterium | reverse complement strand
GCAGCGAACGGCGGGAGTTCTGCAACGGGGCCGGCCAGCCGAGCATCGCAGGGCACCCGCAGCGCAGCGAAGGGCCAGCCGTTTGAGCCCCGCCCAGGCTGCGCCCGCCGGCTTGCTCGCGCCAATGCCAGCACGAAACAGCGGACATGCGCAGAGGTCTGCAATGGGCTGGGAGCGGCTGCTTCCGATGCTGTTGAGTGCGACGCGGTATCAGGCCAGCGTGCCGCCGGTCTGGCGCAAGTCGCTCGTTTCTCGCAGCGCAACCGCCAGGGCCAGCGCCACGCCGTCGACCATCGTCGCCAGGCTCAAGCTGGGCTGGCCGATCGCACGTGCCGCCTGTTCGGGCAACAGCGGCAGGTGCATGAAGCCGCTGCGCACGCCGCTGCCGGCCAGCGCGTGTTGCAGGCCGAAGAAGACGTGGTTGCAGACATAGGTGCCGGCCGTCGATGACACAGAGGCCGGCACGCCGGCTGCGCTCAGAGCCGCCACGATGGCCTTGATCGGCAGCGTGCTGAAGTAGGCCGCCGCAGCGCCCGGCACAACGGCTTCGTCGATCGGTTGCTGGCCCGCGTTGTCGGCGATGCGGGCATCGTCGAGGTTGATCGCCACACGCTCCAGAGACAGGTCGCTGCGTCCGCCGGCCTGGCCCAGGGCCAGCACCAGGCGGGGCCTGAATTCGGCCAGCGCGGCGTTCAGCTGGAGCAGCGCCGCGCCGAAGGCGCAGGGGAGTTGCACGGCGACGACTGGCGCGCCGCCGATACGCCGGCCGTGCAGGGCCTGTGCCACCTGCCACGAGGGGTTGATCGCCTCGCCGCCAAAGGGCTCGAAGCCGGTCAGCAGCAAGGGCGATGCACGACGGCGTGTCATGGCGTGGGCCGGCCCCAGCCGCCACCGCCCGGCGTCTCGATGACGAACTGATCACCCGCCTGCAACTCCGCCGAGCCGATGTGGCCGAGGACTTCGATGCGGCCGTCGGCGCGCTCGATGCGGTTGATGCCGAGGGCGCCGGGCTGGCCACCGGCGCCGCCGAACGCCGGCACGATGCGGCCATTGGACAGGATCGAGGCTGTCATCGGCTCCAGGAAGCGCACGCGGCGCACGCCACCGTCGCCGCCGCGCCACTGGCCGGCGCCGCCGGAGCCAGCGCGGATGGCGTAGCTCTCCAGGCGCACCGGGAAGCGGAACTCGAGCACCTCGGGGTCGGTCAGGCGCGAATTGGTCATGTGCGTCTGCACGACGCTGGTGCCGTTGAAGCCGGGCCCGGCGCCGCTGCCGCCGGAGATGGTTTCGTAGTACTGGTGGGTGGCGTTGCCGAAGGTGAAGTTGTTCATCGTGCACTGGCCCGCGGCCATCACGCCCAGCGCACCGTAGAGCGTATTCGTGACGCAGGTGCTGGTCTCGACGTTGCCGGCCACCACCGCGGCCGGCGGGCGCGGGTTGAGCATGCAGCCTTCGGGCACGATCACGTGCAGCGGCTTCAAGCAGCCGGCGTTGAGCGGGATGTCGTCGTCGACCAGGGTGCGAAAGACATACAGCACCGCGGCCATCGTCACTGCCTTGGGGGCGTTGAAGTTGTTCGGCAACTGGGCGCTGGTGCCGGTGAAGTCGATCGTGGCTTCGCGCTGGGCCGCACGCACCGTGACCTTGACGCCGATCTGCGCACCGTTGTCCAAGGCCAAGGTGTAGGCACCATCCTGCAGCGCCGTGATGACGCGGCGAACCGACTCTTCGGCGTTGTCCTGCACGTGCTGCATGTAGGCCGCGACCGTGGCATTGCCGAACTGCGCCACCATGGCGTGCAGCTCCTGCACGCCTTTCTCGTTGGCGGCGATCTGGGCGCGCAAGTCGGCGATGGTCTGGTCGGGGTTGCGCGCCGGAAAGCGGCCGCTCCCGAGTTGCGCGCGCAGCTCGGGCTCGCGCATCGCACCGTCGCGCACCAGCAGGAAGTTGTCGAACAGCACGCCTTCTTCGTCGATGCTGGTCGAGAAGGGCGGCATCGAACCCGGCGTGCTGCCGCCGATGTCGGCGTGGTGACCGCGTGATGCGACGTAGAACGAGGGCTTGCCGGTATCCAGATAGACCGGTGTCACCACGGTCACGTCGGGCAGGTGCGTACCACCGTGGTACGGGTCGTTGAGCACGTAGACATCGCCGCGGTGCATCGCCGGGTTGCGCTCGATCACGGTCTTGATCGATTCGCTCATCGAACCCAGGTGCACCGGCATGTGCGGCGCATTGGCGATCAGATTGCCGTCGGCATCGAACAGCGCGCAGGAGAAGTCCAGGCGCTCCTTGATATTGACGGAGTGGGCGGTGTTCTGCAGCCGCAGGCCCATCTGCTCGGCGATGTTCATGAACAGGTTGTTGAAGACCTCGAGCATCACCGGGTCGGCGTCGGTGCCGATGGCGTGCTGCGTGGCGCGCGGCCGCACGCGGGTCAACTCGATCGGGCCGTCGCGCATCAGCCGCGCCTGCCAGCCGGGCTCGACCACGGTGGTGGCGTTCTTCTCGGCGACGATGGCCGGGCCGTCGATGCGGGCGCCGGTGCGCAGCGTCTCGCGCACGTACAGGCCGGCATCGAGCCAGGCGCCGCTGTGCATGCGCAAGGTGGCGTCCGGTGTGGGTGTGTGGGCGGGCGGTTCGTCGCCCGTGGCGGCGCTGTCGAAGCGCTCGCCCTGGCCGACGGCCTCGACCGAGACGGCCTCGATCACCAAGCCGCGGCCCGGCATCAGGAAAGCAAAACGCTGGCGGTAGCCGGCTTCGAAGGCGCTGCAAATCTCGGCCAGGCTGCCGAAGGGCAGTACCAACGCCGTGTCGGTGCCGGCGTAGCGCAGGTGCACCTGGCGGCGCAGCTCGATGGCCTCGGCCGCCACGCCCTGGCGGCTGACTTCGTCGCGCGCGGCGTCACCCAATTGCGCCAGCCGCGCCGCCGCGGCAGCCAGCCCGGCCGCGTCGAGTGGCAGCTCCAGCGCAGCTTCGCGGATCGCGATCTGATCGGCCAAGCCCATGCCGTAAGCCGACAGCACCCCCGCCATCGGGTGCACGAAGATGCGGCGCATCCCAAGCGCATCCGCCACACCGCACGCGTGCTGGCCGCCGGCGCCGCCGAAGCACTGCAGGGTGTACTGGGTCACGTCGTAGCCGCGCGCCACCGAGATGCGCTTGATCGCATTGGCCATGTTCTGGATGGCGATCTGCAAGAAGCCCTCCGCCAAAGACTCGGGCGTGACGTCGCGTCCGCTGGCCTGGCGCACGCGCTCGGCCAGCGCTTCGAAGCGCGTGACAACCCCATCGCGGTCAAGCGCTTCGTCGCCCCGTGGGCCGAAAACTTTCGGAAAGTAGGCCGGCGCGATCTTCCCCAGCAACACATTGGCGTCGGTGGTGGCCAGCGGCCCGCCGCGGCGGTAGCTGGCGGGGCCGGGATTCGCGCCCGCGCTCTCGGGGCCGACGCGCAGGCGCGCACCGTCGAACTGCAGCAGCGAGCCGCCGCCGGCGGCCACGGTGTGGATGCTCATCATCGGCGCGCGCATGCGCACGCCGGCCACCTGCGTCTCGAAGGCGCGTTCGAACTCGCCGGCGTAGTGCGACACATCGGTGCTGGTGCCGCCCATGTCGAAGCCAATCACCTTGGGGTGGCCGCCAGCGAGGGCCGTGCGCACCATGCCGACGATGCCGCCGGCCGGGCCCGACAGGATGGCGTCCTTGCCCTGGAAGCGATGCGCTTCGGTGAGGCCGCCGCTGCTTTGCATGAAGAACAGGCGCACGCCAGGCATCTGGCCGGCGACCTGATCGACGTAGCGCCGCAGGATCGGCGACAGGTAGGCATCGACAACGGTGGTGTCGCCGCGCGCCACCAGCTTCATCAGCGGGCTGACTTCGTGCGAGGCGCTGACCTGGGTGAAACCGATCGTGCGCGCCAGCGCCGCGGCGGCCGCTTCGTGCGCGGTGTAGCGGTAGCCATGCATGAAGACGATGGCCACGGCGCGGATGCCGCTGTCGAAGGCGGCCTGCAAGTCACGCTGCAGGCCGGCCTCATCGAGGGGCTGCAGCACTTCGCCGTGTGCACCGACACGTTCCGCGGCCTCGATCACGCGTTCGTAGAGCAACTCGGGCAGCACGATGTGGCGCTCGAAGAGCTTGGGCCGCGCCTGGTAGGCGATGCGCAGCGCGTCGCGAAAGCCGCGCGTCGTGACCAGCAGGGTGCGGTCCCCCTTGCGTTCCAGCAGTGCGTTGGTGGCCACCGTGGTGCCCATCTTCACGCACTCGACCTGCTCGGGCGTGATCGGTGCGCCGGCGGCCAGGCCGAGCAGGCGGCGGATGCCTTCCACGGCTGCGTCGCGGTACTGCTCGGGGTTCTCCGACAACAGCTTGAGCGTGTGCAGGCTGGCATCGGGCGCGCGGCCAACGATGTCGGTGAAGGTGCCGCCGCGGTCGATCCAGAACTGCCAACGAGGAGGAGATGGGGTCATCGGGATTCCTGATCAGTTGCCCATGGCACCGCAGCAGCGGCACACGCGAGGCGGGACGTGCTCCGGCCAAGCAGCCGCCGCGGATCCGGCTCTGCCGGTCCGCCAGCGGCGCCCCCTTGAGGGGGTGCGCCGAAGGCGCTTCGGGGGTGGTTCACTGGCTAAAGGGAACTTGCAGCGCGCGCGGCCTGGTCATACATGCCGCTCATGGTGCGCAGCAGGCGGGCCAATTCGCCGATCGGCGCATTGAGCTCGGTGTCCAGGCTTTCGACCAAGCACTGCTCGCGCACGCTGCGGTAGGCCATCACGGCGGTCTCGCCGGCGGCGGTGGGGCTGTAGAAGACCTCCTTGCCGATCTTCTCGGTGGCCACCAGGCCGGCGGCGACCAGCTTCTTCAACGAGTAGGCGACCACGTGGGTGTCTTCGTAGTTCAGCACGAAGCAGATGTCGGCCAGCTTCTTGTTGCGCGCGCGGTGGTTCACATGGTGCAGCAGCAGCACGTCGGTGATGGTCAGGTCGCCCACGCCGGCGGCGGCCATGCAGCGCATGGCCCAGCGCGAGAAGGCGTTCCAGGCCACGATCAGGCCGAACTCGAACTCGCTCAGCTCGGCGCTGCGCGGCGACACCAGGTGCGAGGACGACACGATGCCCTGGGTACCGCGCGCGGGGTGGGCGGATCGTGCTGGACGCGGGCGCGCCGTGGGCGGGGCCTTGCGGGGCATGGGGAATTACCCTTAAGTGACGATAAGACGTTGAAAAAACATTGACGTTTTATCTCAATACTTCCTAGACTGCAAGCTGCTGCGATCCTCGACGATTCTTTTTGTCCCTCAGCCTGGAGTGCTTGTCATGACGCTGCTTCGATCCGTCGCTTTCACCGCTTTGGCCACGTTCGCGCTGGGCGCCCTGGCCCAGACCAAGTGGGACCTGCCCGCGGCCTACCCGGCCACCAACTTCCACAGCGTCAACCTGGCCGAGTTCGCCAGCGACGTCGACAAGGCCACCGGCGGCAAACTCAAGATCACGGTGCATGCCGGCGCCTCGCTGTTCAAGGCGCCCGAAATCAAGCGCGCGGTGCAGGGCGGCCAGGCGCAGATCGGCGAGGTGCTGATCTCCAACTTCAGCAACGAGTGGCCGCTGTTCGGCGCCGATGCGCTGCCCTTCCTGGCCGACAGCTATGACGAGTCGGTCAAGCTGTGGAAAGTCCAGCGCCCCTACTTCGACAAGAAGCTGGCCGAACAAGGCATGGTCGCGCTGTACTCGGTGCCCTGGCCGCCCCAGGGCGTGTACTCGAAGAAGCCGCTCAATTCCGCGGCCGATCTGAAGGGGGTGAAGTGGCGTGCCTACAACCCGGCCACCAGCCGCATCGCCGAGCTGGTCGGGGCGCAGCCCGTCACGGTGCAGGCGGCCGAGGTCAGCCAGGCCTTCGCCACCGGCATCGCCGAAAGCATGATGAGCAGCGGCGCCACCGGCTGGGACGCCAAGCTGCACGAGCATGTCAAGTACTGGTACGACACCCAGGCCTGGCTGCCGCGCAACCTGATCCTGGTCAACAAGGCGGCATTCGATGCGCTCGACCCGGCCACGCGCCAGGCGCTGCTCAAGGCAGGTGCCGACGCCGAAGCCCGCGGCCTGGCCGCGAGCAAGAAGGCCAACACCGAGTCGCTCGACAAGCTCAAAGGGGGTGGCATGAGCATCCTGCCGCCTCCCGCCACGCTGGCCGCCGACATGAAGAAGGTCGGCGACACCCTGCTCAAGGAATGGCTCGACAAGGCCGGTCCGGAAGGCAAGCAACTCGTTGACGCCTACAGAAAGTGAGCTTCTCTCGCTGCGTGCGTGGCGTTTGACGCCGTGCGTAAATTCCTCGACGCGTTGTACGACGGCGCCGCCTGGCTGGCGGCGCTGTTCATGGTGGCGCTGTTGCTGGCGGTGCTGGCCTCTGTGGTCGGGCGCCAACTGCACTTCAACATCCCCGGCACCGACGCCTACGCCGGCTACATGATGGCGGGCGCCGGTTTCCTGGCGCTGGCCCACACCTTGAAGCGCGGCGAGCACATCCGCGTCACGCTGCTGTTGCAGGTGCTGTCGCCACGGGCTCGCCGCGGGCTCGAGGTCTGGTCCCTGGCCGCCGCCACCGTGCTGGCCAGCCTGATCGCCTTCTACAGTTTGCGGCTGGTCTGGCAGTCGCACACGTTCAATGACATCTCGACCGGCAACGACGCCACCCCGTTGTGGCTGCCTCAACTGAGCATGGCGATCGGCACGACGATCCTGGCCATCGCCTTCCTCGACGAGCTGGTGCTCGAGTTGCGCGGCCGTCGCGTGCAGGCCACCAGCGGCGAGATGCTGCGCAACGAATGATCGACCGCACAACGACCCAACGCGTGCGGGCCGAGCGCCGGGCCGCTCCCAAGCCGGCCCGCATCCCCCCGGGGGATCGACCGACGTACTCGTCGGGCGAGGGGCTCCAATGAATGACGTCGTTGTCACCACCCTGCTGATCGCCGCGCTGTTCGCCATCCTCGGCAGCGGTGTCTGGATCGGCCTGTCGCTGGCGGGCGTGGCCTGGATCGGCATGCAGCTGTTCGCGTCGCGGCCGGCCGGCGATGCGATGGCGGTGACGATCTGGGGCTCGTCGTCGAGCTGGACACTGACGGCACTGCCCCTCTTCATCTGGATGGGCGAGATCCTGTTCCGAACACGCTTGTCGAACGACATGTTCCGCGGCCTGGCGCCGTGGATGCAGTCGCTGCCCGGGCGGCTGCTGCACACCAACGTGGTCGGCTGCGCGATCTTTGCTGCGGTGTCGGGCTCCAGCGCGGCCACCTGCGCCACCATCGGCAAGATGAGCCTGCCCGAGTTGTCGCGGCGCGGCTACCCCGATGGCATCTCGATCGGCTCGCTGGCCGGCGCCGGCACGCTGGGCCTGCTGATACCGCCGTCCATCATCATGATCGTCTACGGCGTCGCGGCCGATGTATCGATCGCCCAGCTCTTCATGGCCGGCATCCTTCCGGGCATCATGCTGGCCGGCTTGTTCTCGGGCTACATCGTGCTCTGGGCGCTGCGCCACCCGGGCCAGGTGCCGGCCGCCGACATGTCGCTGAGCCTGGCGCAGAAGGTGCACGAGGCGCGCCACCTGATTCCGGTGGTGCTGCTGATCACGGCCGTGCTGGGTTCGATCTACGCCGGCATTGCCACTGCCACCGAGGCCGCAGCGGTCGGCGTGGTCGGCGCCCTGGTGATCTCCGCGGTGCAGGGCTCGCTGAGCTGGGAGACCTTCAAGCAATCACTGCTCGGCGGCACGCGCCTGTACTGCATGATCGCGCTGATCCTGTGCGGCGCCGCCTTCCTCACCCTGAGCATGGGCTACATCGGCCTGCCGCGTCACCTGGCCGAGTGGATCGCCACGCTGGGCCTCACGCAGTGGCAGCTGTTGTTGGCGTTGATGATTTTCTACATCGTGCTCGGCTGCTTCCTCGATGGCATTTCGATGGTGGTGCTGACCATGGGGGTGATCATGCCTACCGTGCTCAAGGCCGGCATCGACCCGCTGTGGTTCGGTATCTTCATCGTGCTGGTGGTGGAGATGGCGCAGATCACGCCGCCGGTCGGCTTCAACCTGTTCGTGCTGCAAGGCATGACAGGCCGCGAGATCGGCTGGATCGCCAAGGTCACGCTGCCCTTCTTCTTCTGCATGGTGGTCGGCGTGGCCTTGATCACGCTGTTTCCGGGCATCGTCACGGCCTTGCCGCAGGCGGTGATGGGCACGGCACGCTGAGCCCGGGCAGCGGTCCTTTGTCACGGCGGGCGGTCTGCGCGCTTGTTACCCTTGGCGGCGACTGAATGCGCAGTACCCTTCGCCCACCAAGGACTGCCCATGCGAAACAAGATACCCGAGATCACCACGCCCCTGCCGACCTTGTCCCTCGAGGTGCTGAGTGGTTGGGAATGGCCGCAGCCGCCGTTCGCGCGTCGCCACATGATGGCGCCGCTCGACGCCGCGGTGCAGGCCTGCCGGGTCGAGACGCCAACCGGCGCGCCGGTCGACGGCCAGTTGGTGCAGTTCGACGCCGAGGCCTCTGTGCTGCGTTTTCGCAGCGGCCCGGGTGGCGTGGCGCTGGCACTGCCCTTTAGCAAGTTTCGCCGCCTGACCCTGACCACGCCCTGGCCCCTGGCGCGGCGCGCCCCCGACGCCCCGATCGAGCGAGTGCCTACGGCCGCGCAGGAGCGCAGCTACCGGGTCGAGTTGCTTGCCGGCGGCCACCTGAGCGGCCGCACCATGGGTTATGTGCTGCAGGACGGCGGTGTGTTCCTGTTTGCGCCCCTCGATGACGGCGCAGCGGTGGAGCGGGTGTTCGTGCCGCAGGACGGCTGCAAGGCCGTGCACTTCAGCAAGTCGGCCGAGGAACAGGCGGCTGAGCGCTGGATCGCCACACCGCAGGAACTGTTCGCGGCCCTCGACGCGCAGCTGCGCGCGCCGGTCAAGCCGCTCGGGGAGGCTCTGGTCGATCTCGGCTTCGTCACCCGCGGCACCCTCGACCGCGCCGTGCGCGACCAGGCCACGGACAACGCGCGCCCGCTGGGCGAAGAGCTGGTGGCGGCGGGCCTGCTCGAGCGCGCCGACCTGCAGACCGCCTTGGCGCACAAGATGGGCTACCCGCTGGTCGACCTGTCGCGCTTTCCGCTCGACCACGACGTGGCGCGCAAGCTGTCGCAGAAGGCTCTGGTGGAGCACAACGCCTACCCACTGATTCAGGATGGCAAGCGCCTCATCGTCGCCATCGACGACCTGGCGCGTGTGCCCAAGCTGCAAGCCTTGCAGGCGCTGGCCGGCCTGAACATCGTGCCGGTGCTTGCCTCGCGCGGGCGCATCGCCCTGGCCCTGGCCGCCCTGCCGCAGCGCCTGGGCAATGACCGCTGGGCCGACAACGTGCCGCTGCACCTGAAGTCCCTGGTGACCACGCCGGGCGGACTGCGCAGCCTCTGAACTGGGGGCCTTTCGGCCCGTTGTTTCACTCTTCGGCCAGCGCGCGCACACCCTAGCATCGGGTACGAAATATCCGTGCTGTTGCTTCGATGTCCGACCTGTCTTCACAACCGCTGTCTCACGACCCGATGGATGCAGCGGGCGCGCCATGGCGCTGGCCGACGCCGCCCTTTGCCGGCTACGTTGCTGCGAAGGACGAAGCCGGGGCGGCTTGCGAGATCGAGGGCCTCACCAGTGCGGCCGTCGCCGCCGAGTTGCTGAGGCTCGACTTCGATAGAGGCACCGTGCGGATCCGGGTCGCCATCACCGGCACCGCAATGACCTTGCGCTTCGCACAATTGCGCCGTATCACTTTGACGGCGCCGCTGGCTGTGGAGGCACCGAACGCCGGCGACCCGCACGCCCGGCTCCTGGCCCACCACCCGGCGGTGGATTACCGCTTGCACCTGGTCGGCGGCGGCTGGTTGACCGGCCGCAGCATTGGCCATGTGCAGTCGGCACACGGCCTGTTCCTGTTTCCCCCGGCAGACGACCGTGGCAGCGTTCAGCGCATGTTCGTTCCGGTCAGCACTTACCGCGAGTTCGAGATCGGCCCGCGCATCGGCCAGGTGCTGGTCGAACAGCGCGCAGTGACGTCCGAGCAGGTCGATATCGCCGTGGCCGAGCAGGCCGAGCTGCGTGCACGCAAACTCGGCGATCTGTTATTGGCCAATCGCATCGTCGCACCGGAGGAGCTTCTGGCTGCCATCGACCAGCAGGCCCGGATGCCCGTGGTGCGCATCGGCGAAGCCCTGGTTGCGCTGGACCTGATCACCGAGGCGCAGCTGAACCTGGCGCTGGAGCAGCAGAAGGCCGACCGTTCTACGCCATTGGGCGAACTGTTGGTGCGCAGCGGCAACATCTCTCGCGAGCACTTGCAGTTGGCGCTGGCGCGCAAGATGGGCTATCCGGTGGTTGACGCTGCGGTCTTCCCGGTCGAGATCGAGGCCGTGAGGAAGCTGCCGTTCTCGGTGGCCCGCCGCATGGGTGTCCTGCCCTTGCTGCTGCGTGGAGTGCAACTGGTGGTGGCCATGGCCGACCCCTCTCAACGGGCCGAGATCGATGAGCTTGAGTTCATCACCCAGTTGAAGATCGTCCCGACCCTGGCTCTGGCCCCGGTCTTGAAAGTCGCGGTGCTGGACAACTACCAGCGTTTCGGCGCCGACATGTGGGGCGCAGGCGTGCCGCCGCAAGCCGATGCGAACGTGGACGCTGCGCCCGTCGATGCCGGTACGCTGCTCGAGTCGCTCGAGATGCAGCACTGGCAGATCGAGCGCGAAGAAGAGGCGCTGATCGAGCAGTCCGACAACTCGCTGGTGCGCCTGGTCAATACCGCCATCATCGACGCGCATGCACAGGGTGTGTCCGACATCCACTTCGAGACCATGCCTGGCCGAGACAAGCTGCGCATACGGTTTCGCAAGGACGGGGTGCTCAAGCCCTATGTCGAGCTGCCGCACACCTACCGACAAGCCCTCGTGGCGCGCATCAAGATCATGTGCGACCTCGACATCAGCGAGAAGCGCAAGCCGCAGGACGGCAAGATCAACTTTGCCAAGTTCTCGCCGCAGCACAAGATCGAGCTGCGCGTGGCCACGATCCCCACCAACAACGGTCTCGAAGACGTCGTCATTCGCCTTCTCTCGTCGGCCAAGCCGCTCGCCATGGACCAACTGGGTCTGTCCGAAGGCAACTACAAGCGTCTTTCCGCCGCCATCGAGCGGCCCTACGGCATGGTCTTGTGCGTCGGCCCGACGGGCAGCGGCAAGACGACAACGCTGCACTCGGCGCTTGGCCAGATCAATACCTCCGAGCGCAAGATCTGGACCGCCGAAGACCCGATCGAGATCACGCAGGCCGGGCTGCGCCAGGTCCAGGTCAACCCGAAGATCGACTGGACCTTCGCCAAGGCCCTGCGCGCCTTCCTGCGCGCCGACCCCGACGTGATCATGGTCGGCGAGATCCGTGATGCCGAGACCGCGCGCACGGCGATCGAAGCGTCGCTGACCGGCCATCTGGTGCTTTCGACCCTGCACACCAACAGCGCGCCCGACACCGTGACGCGCTTGCTCGACATGGGCATGGACCCCTTCAATTTCGGCGACTCCCTGCTCGCCGTGCTGGCGCAGCGCCTGGTGCGGCGGATGTGCCCGCACTGCCGCACCGCGCGCGAGGCCAAGCCGGAAGAGATCGACGAACTCCTGCTCGACCACCTCCACGCCTTCCCGCCCGAGTTGCAGCCAGCGCGCAGCGAGGTGCTGGCCGACTGGCAGGCGCGCTTCGCCCAGCAAGGGGCGCTGCTTCACTACCACGCCCCCGGGTGCAAGCAGTGTGAGGACACCGGCCGCCGGGGTCGCGCGGCCTTGCACGAACTGCTGATCGTGACGCGCGAGTTGCGCCGTTTGATCCAGACCGGCAGCCGTGTCGAGGAACTGCAGCGCCAAGGCCTGCAGGATGGCATGCGCACTTTGCGCCAGGACGGCATCGAAAAAGTCCTGGCGGGCGTCACCTCGATCGCCGAAGTCCGTGCGATGAGCAACACCTGATACCGCATCGCGTTCGGTCGCACAGGAACGAGAAACCGGTTGCGGCGCACTGCGGACGCTCAGTTGCCGCGCTCGTGGCACTTGCGTGGCAACGGGGCAGCCGGGCAGGGCCCGGCGCGCAACCTCGGCGGTCTGCGCTTCGCTGCGACTGCCCTGCGCTGCTCGGGTCCAGGGCCCCGTTGCAGAACTCGCTGCGTTCGCTGCGCTCTCCGCGCTCAGACACCTGCAACGAGTCAGAGCACGAAACGCGCGGGTACGCGCGCGGCCGGCCAGCCTGCGCTTCTCGGCGGCGCCGATTCGCCCCGCCCAGGCCCCGCCCGTCTCCTTGCCGGCAAGAGCACTGGTGTTACTCACCCCGCAGGCCCCCACAGCATCTGCAACGGGGCAGTCGGGCCGGGACCGGCGCGCCTGGGAGG
>JANNFB010000188.1:0-4453 GCA_031379365.1 Burkholderiales bacterium | reverse complement strand
TCCGAACGGCGGCGCCGGTGCCGGCCACATGTCGCCCATCGGGGCGTAGATGAAGATCGGAATCGTGAAGACCAGGCAGATCCAGAAACGGTTGCGCATGTCGCGCACCATCGCGCCCATGTCACCGCCGCTGTGGCCCATTTCATGCGCCATGTCGGCGGACATCGCGGGCGCGCCGGCGGCTGGCTTGTGGCCTGCGTGGCCGGCGTGGGCGTCAGCGGGTGCGTCCGCGGCGATCGGGACCGGGGCAGATTGCGACGCGTCTGCTGCGAGCGCCGCGTCGAGTTCGGGCTTGTCCTTGTCGTCACCGGACAGCGCCTCTTGCACCCAGGTGGTCGCCTTCTCGACCAGGCCCGGCTCCTTGGCTTCTGCATCCTCGCCGACAGGCGGGTCCGCAGCTGCGGCTGGACCAGCGTCGGCAGGGGCGGCGATGGCGGTCGGCTCGGCTGCGGTTTCCTTCGGCAGGCCGGCTGCGGGAGGCGGCTTGGTGTCAGACTTCGCGGTGCTGTCGGCAGTAGCTGGGGTGGCCGACACCAAGGCGGCCGGCTGCGGGGCGGATTCGGGCGGTGCAGCTTTTTCCGCAGGGGCTCCAGGCGGCGAGGCGGCAGCGTCCGGCGTTGGTGGCGGCGATGTCGCGCCGCCCAGTCTTGCGGGCTTGTGTTCGCCCGCGTGCGTCGGCGACGTCTCATCCGCTGAGTCGTATCCACGTTGGCGAACGTCCGACTTGATGTCGGACACGTGAAGACGAGTCTCGTCGTAGCGCACCGTCGCGCTGCCCGCCGCGTGATTGACGGTCACGCTTTCGACACCTGGCACCTCGCCGATCCGCTTTTCTACGCCAGGAACGCTCAATACCGAAAGCATGTCGTGCACGTCAATCACGCTCGTTTTCATCGCGGCTCCAGAGGTGTGGGTTGTTTCGGCGAGCTTGCGAGGCGCATCTCTTCCTAACTCTTGCCCGTCTTGCCGGGCGGCGGTTCGTCGCTGGCAGGGGCGGCGTCAGCAGCCGATGGCACTGATGCCGGCGGCTTGGCGCTCACACCGGCGTCCGCGCTGGTCGCTGCTGGCGGCGCCTTCGACACAACTGGCTTGCTGTCTGCGGTCGGCGCATCCGGTGCGCCCGCATCTTTGTCGCCCTCTGCCGCCGTGTCGTCTTTGGACCCGCTTTGGCGCACGTCAGACCTGATATCGGCAAGGCTGAGCCGCGTTTCGTCGAAACGCACCGTGGCGCTGCCCGCCGCGAAATTAACGGTGACGCTTTCAACGCCCGGCACCTCGCCGATCCGCTTTTCCACCCCGAGCACGCTTAACACCGACAGCATGTCGCGCACTTCCATCACACTGGTTTTCATCGCGGCTCCTTGGTTCAAGCGTTGGCGACAGGCATCTTGTGCTTGATGGTTCGTTGCTCGTCCTCAGGCCCTTCTGGAGCCGCCATTTCGCACGCCGCCGCCACGGTTAATGCGCCGGCGCGCCAGAGCCAGCCCACCGGCAGAAACGACTCGGTCCGCCGGGCGACCTCTTCCAATCGCTCGAACGACACGACCCGACCCGACTCGACCTGCATCACATCGTCGTGCAGCGGCTGGAATTCGCCCGTGTCGTCGTCATGCTGGTGTGGCATGAAGATGCCGAGCCGGTGCTCAGACAGCCGGCGCAGCATCTCTTGCACCTCTGGCAGTTGCATCGCCGCCTGGGCGGTCTTCAGCGCGGGCGGCAGCCCGTAGGGGGTGGATTTCGAAACACTGGCGGTCGTCATGCTGGTCATGTTGTTCTCCTGCTCGTCGAAAGCAACCCATTGGCAGTGGCTGGGTCGGTTGCCACGTTGTCTTGAAGCCATCCCCCGGTGAACCCGGCTCGCCGCAGCCCGGCGGCGATGGGCGGGCAGGCCCGCATCAATTGCCACAGCAAGCCCGAACGGTGGTTCTCGATCATCAGAATGATCGGCCCCTGGTTGAGACCGAAGTGCCACGGTGACACCCACCAGCCGTAGGGGTTGCCAGACTCGCCCGGGTGCGATGGATTGAACGAGGCCTTGAATCCGTACGAGTTGAACTGCGTCAACTTGGCCTGGTAAATGCAGTAGTCGATGGTGGGCATTACGACCTCAGGCGCGAACGGCAGCGACGCCACCACTGCCCACGGCGCAAGGGTTCCGTCGTCGGGCCCGTAAGGCACACCGCGCGCCACGTAGTCGAACACCTCGTGCTCGACGCCATTCACCTCGATCCGGCCAGGGCCTGGGCCTTCGCTGGCGGTGATACCCCAGCAATGGCTGCCGTAGCTCTTGAAGCCGAGCGGGTTCTCGATCGCATACTGGCGTTGGGCCAGCGTCGCGCGGCGGCTATTCTCGAAGTAGTCGATGCCCTTGCCGCGCATGAAGTCGTCCTGGATACCGCGAAAGTCGATCCACGCATGCGAAAGCTGGTGCGTGAAAATCGAGCCGGCATACAGGTAGTCCTGCCCATAACAACGCGCCCACTGGTAGGTGGAAGTCCACGCGGCATAGCTGTGCTCGGGGAGCGGATAGGTCGGTGACCCCAAACCCAACACATAAAGCAGCAGCGCTTCGTCGTAGCCTTCCCATCGGTAGGGAAGAAACCCGCTCTCCGGCTTCCAGCCGTGCGTCACCGTGTCACCACCGTTTTGTGCCCATTGCCAATTGGCGCGGCGATAGAGCGCGTTGCCCAGCGTGCGAATTTCAATTTCGTCGGCGCTGTCGGCATCGAAGTACATGGCCGCGGTCAACGCGCCGGCGAGCAGGAAGGTGGTGTCCACGGTGGACAGCTCGCACTCCCATGCGCGCCGCCCGGTTTGCATGTCGAGAAAGTGGTAAAAAAAGCCTTGGTAAACTGTGGCGTCGGGCTCGGTGCCCTGAGGGCTGTTCCAGAAGAATCGCAATGTGGCCAGCGTGCGCTGCACTGCCGCCGCCCGCGACATGAAGCCGCGTTCCACGCTCACCGGGTAACAAGCCAGCGCCAGCCCGGTGGCGGCAATGCTGGCCGGCCAGCCGGGGGCCGTCTTGTCGATGACCAGGCCGTTGACGGGATTCGTTTCGTGCTGGAAATAGCCGAAGGTCTGCCGCTGCAGGTCGTGCAACTCGGCATCGACACTGCGGCCTTTGTGGCCCGGGTTGGCTGCAACCAAAGCGGTCATGCACGGTCCCAGATGTCGTGCCGGGCTTGATCACCCTCGACGGCTGACTTGGCGTGTTGTATTCCTTTCGACATGCAACTCTCCGGTGCTGTCCGGGCCAGCTGCAGCGCTGAACAAGGGCTTGGACTGTTGACTCGACCCGTCGAACCTATGCGAGCTTGCAACGGCCGTCTGTGCGACAGCAGACACAGTGCGCTGCAGTGCCGGTACCGACCCCTAGGCCTTCATCTGTGGGTGCGGCAGCGCACGGACACGCGCTGTCGAGCGGCGCACCGTCATGCCCTGGCACAAGCTGCCGCGCTGCGCACATGCAAGTGGCGCAGCGCGCCCGCGCGCCGCGACGGAGCGAGCTTTGCAAATTGGCATGGTTGGATTGGGCCGGATGGGCGACGGCATGGTCAGGCGGCTGTCGAGCGCCGGTCACGCTTGTGTCGTGTACGACAAGCAGCCGGCCGCGGTGGGCCGTTCGGTCAAGCAAGGCGCGATGGGTGCGGCGTCACTGCGGGAAATGGTGGCTCGGCTGGGCCGGCCGCGGGCAGTCTGGCTCATGGTGCCGGCTGCTGGGGTCGACCCGTTGTTGAGCGAACTGGTACCGCTGCTCGAAGCAGGCGACATCTTCATAGATGGCGGCAACTCAAACTACCGTGACGACATTCGGCGCGCAGCTGAGTTGGGTGCGGCTGACATTCACCATCTGGACGTCGGCACGAGCGGTGGCATCGCCGGGCTCGACCGCGGCTACTGCCTGATGATCGGTGGCGAGGCGGTGCCATTCGAGCACCTGCGGCCGATCTTCTCGGCGCTGGCACCCGGCGCCGCGGCGGCCACGGCCACACCCGGGCGCAAGGCCGGCGCCAGCAGCGCTGCAGAAGGCTTTCTGCACTGCGGCCCGCATGGCGCCGGCCACTTCGTGAAGATGGTTCACAACGGCATCGAATACGGTCTGATGGCCGCGTATGCCGAGGGCCCGAACATCCTGCGCAATGCCAACGCCGGCGAGGCCGAACTCGCGAGCGACGCCGAGACCACGCCGCTGCGCAACCCCGAGCTCTATCGGTTCGAGATGAACCTGCCCGAAATCGCCGAAGTCTGGCGCCGCGGCAGCGTGATCGGTTCGTGGCTGCTCGACTTGACGGCACAGGCCCTCTTGAAGGACCCGGAATTGGGGCGCTACGCCGGCCGGGTAGCCGATTCCGGCGAGAGCCGCTGGACCCTTCAGGCTGCCATCGACGAGGGCGTGCCCGTGCCAGTGCTCAGTGCGGCATTGTTCGAGCGCTTCTCGTCGCGCGGTGGCGGC
>JANNFB010000182.1:0-13327 GCA_031379365.1 Burkholderiales bacterium | reverse complement strand
CTTGAGCGCCGATCAGGCGCGGGACGTTGGGCCGCCGCGGCGCGATCCGCGGCTGGGCCTTGAGCCAGGTTTCGACCAGTTCCCAGACCGGCTTGTTGCCGGCGCTGCGGGCGGCCTCGGCCACCGGGGCCCAGCCGGCGACCTTGTAGCGCTTGGCGGCGTCGAGCGGCTGGCCGGCCAGGCGCAGGTCCTGGATGCGCGCGCCCATCGCCGCCTGCGGTTCGATGGCGTAGCTCAGGCCGCCGACGCGGACCATATCGCCGCCCTGCTGGTAGTAGGGGTCGGGATTGAAGAGGTTGTCGGCCACGTCTTCGAGCACAGTCTTGATCTGCTCGCCCGTCATCTCGGTGAGCGTGGCGTAGGAGTAGGTGGTCGCCGTCTGGTCCATCAGCCACTCGCGCGTGATGGCCTGGCCCGGCAACAGGGTGGTGCCCCAGCGGAAGCCGGGGCTGAAAGCGATGGGTGCATCCTGCACCTGCATCAAGGCATCGAGCAGGAGCTGGTCACCACTGCCGTTGAAGTTGCCGCGCCGGTAGAGCAGGCCGTCGTTGCGCGCCAGCACCTCACCGAGGCGAGCTTCGTGGGGCGCGCGCACCTTGGCAATCAGCGCCGCCATCTCGCGGTCGGCCGGCAACAGGTTGGCAAACACCGGCAGCAAGGTGTAGCGGAAGTCGGCCACCCGGCCGCCCTTGACTGCCAGGTCGAGCACGCCGAGGAACTTGCCGTTGCTGCCGGCATTGGTAACGATGGTTTGGCCGCGCGGGTTCTTGACGATCACCGGCAGCGGCACGCCGTCATGGGTGTGGCCGCCCAGGATGGCGTCGATGCCGCTCACCCGCGACGCCAGCTTGAGGTCGACGTCCATGCCGTTGTGACTCAGCAAGATGACGGCAGCCGCGCCTTTGGCACGCGCTTCGTCTACCACCTTCTGCATCTCGTCCTCGCGGATGCCGAAGGTCCAGTCGGGCACCAGGTAACGCGGGTTGGCAATCGGCGTGTAGGGAAAGGCCTGGCCGATGATGGCCACGGGCACGCCGTTCATCTCGCGCATCACCCAGGGCTTGAAGACGGCGTCGCCGAAGTCGGTGGTGCGGATGTTCTGTGCCAGGAACTCG
Organism: Burkholderiales bacterium; assembly: GCA_031379365.1. Classification (GTDB taxonomy): domain Bacteria; phylum Pseudomonadota; class Gammaproteobacteria; order Burkholderiales; family Burkholderiaceae_C; genus CADEEN01. The sequence goes on along the minus strand of JANNFB010000182.1, from coordinate 12,212 downwards.
ATGCCGGCCGGCTTAAAGTCACGCTCGACGATCTGCTGCACCCGCTCGGCACCGAGCGTGAACTCCCAGTGCCCCGTCATCAGGTCAATGCCTAGCAGCTTGGCGGCGTCGACCATGTCCTGACCCTGGCTCCACAGCGCGGTGGCTGAGCCTTGCCAGGTGTCGCCGCCGTCGAGCAAGAGCGCGCCGGGGCGCGATGCGCGCAGGCGCTTGACAAGGGTGGCCAAGTGCGCAAAACCGCCGACCTTGCCGTAACGCCGTGCTGCCCGCTCGAAGTCGAGGTGGGTGAAGGCGTGCGCCTCGCGCGTGCCGGGCCGAATGCCGGCACTGCGCAGCAAGTGCGTGCCGACGCGGTGCGGCGGCTTGCCAAGCTGGTCGCCAAAGCCGAGGTTCATGCTCGGCTCGCGGAAGTAGCTGGGCAGCAACTGGGCGTGGCAGTCGGTCAGGTGCAACAGCGACACGCTGCCAGCCCCCTTGAAGCGGGCCGGCAGGTCGTAGGCCGCAGCCGCCTGGGCATGGCTGCTGTGGCCCAAACCGAAACCGGCCACCGAAGCGGCCGCCAGCACCTGCAGGAACTCGCGTCGCTCGAGCGCGCTCATTGCACAAGCCCGCACGCTGTGCGCTTCGGGATGAGCGCTCGGGAGCGGCCCTGAGCGCTCATGGCTGCCGCATCACTGATTGACCGGGCTGGTCGGGTCCAGCAGCAGGGCCATCAAATCGCGCATCTGCGCCTCTGTCAGCACGCCGGCGTGGCCAAAGCGCGGCATGCCCGAGCAGGCGTTGTAGGCCTTGCTGTTGTAGATCTTGCCCCAGGTGTACTGGACGATAGCGGCCGACTCTGGCGCGGAAGCATCCCTCACGGCACGCAACTTGCCGTAATTGACCAGGCTCGGGCCGATCGTGCCGTAGGAGATCTCGGTCTTGCTGATCTGGTGGCAGTTGTAGCAATTGCCGCCACTGGGGGCGCCGGGAGCGTCGGTCCAGGTCATGCCGCGCCCGTTCTGGGCCAGGGTCTCGCCGGCGCGCCAGTCGCCCAGGTAGCGGCCACCTTCGGGCCACTTGATGCTCGCCAGTGCGGTGGCTTCGATCTGCTTGGCGATCGCGTCGGCGGGCGGCTTGTCACTCGAGCAAGCGGCCTGGCCCAGGTCCTGTTGGAGCCGGTCGAGCTTGGCGATGCCCTGTTCGCGGAACGAGGCCTTCATCATCTCGAGCGTCAGGCGATCGAGCTCGGCTGGCGCCGGTGTGCTGGCACAGCCGGCAACAAAAAGGGCGGCGGCGGCCAGGGCCATGCGGGGGGTGTGGGTCATGGTGAGGGGTGCTGCAGTCAGCGTTTGATGGCCGGCGCGATCGACTCGGCGCCCTTGGCGTTGACGCCCATGTAGACGCCCAGCGCAATCGTCGCGTCGGAGGCGAAGCCGGGAAAGGGGAAGCGTTGTTGGCGGTAGCAGTCGTTGAGGCGGCGCTGCATGCTCCACATCTCGCCGCTGGACACGCGGTAGGCCGGCCAGGCGGCAAAGCCGATGCCGTCACCCGGGTTCTTCGTCAGCTCCGGCAGGTCCTGCAGACGGATGCGCTTGCCGGCCTCGCCATGGCAGGAGGCGCAGGAAAAGTCATACGGCCCGCCGCGGTAATAGAAAACCCGCTTGCCGAGCTCGAACATCTCGCGCTCCTTGGCGTGGCCTTGCGGCAGGTTCATCTTCTGCCCGCGCGACGAAGCCGACACATAGGCCGCCAGGGCTTCCATGTTGGCCTGCTCGTCGCGGCCGAAGGGCGTGGCGGCGATCACCTTGGCGTCCAGGCCCTGCAGGGTCTCCATGCAGGTGAGCAGGCGGGACTCCAGGTCCTGCACGCGCTGGGTGTCGGCGAACCAGCGCGGCAACTCGACGAAGGCGCCCTTGACCACCCCCGGGCCCTTGCCGAGGTCGCAGCGCTCGAGCGACGCGACCTTCGGCCCGCGCTTCTGTTTCCAAAGGCCCTCGCCCTTGGCTTCGAACAGATCGGCAGGGTTGCCGTCGGCCAGCATCTCGCGGTAGCGGGCGATGCCTTCGGCGGCCGTCGGCTGGGCGTGTGCCAGTTGCACGCACGCCAGCGCGATCGCGCCCACGATCAATCCTCGCATCGGGTGTCTCCTCGGGTCGTTGTTGTGCGGTGCGTAGCGCAGCTCAAGCCACCACGGCTTCGTCGGTCCGGGTATCGCCGCGGTTGTCCTTCCAGCTGATGACCACCTTGTCGCCCGCCTTGGCGCTCTTGAGCGCGAAAAACATGAAGGGGTTCTTCGACACCGCGGGGCCCCAGTGGGCGGTCATCACCGGTTTGCCGTTGTGCTGGGCGCTGACCTCCGTGATGTGCCAGGCCGGAATGATCTTGCCGGCCGCGTCCCGGCGCTGGCCGGTCTCCATCTCGTGCGCCATCAACACGCGCACCTCGGCGCCTGTGCCCTTGACTTGGGCGCGAACTCGCATTGGATCTGCCATGACTGTTCTCCTTGTGTATCAGCCGCCGCAGCCGCCGAGCGTGACCTTGACTTCCTTCTGCGCGAACAGCACCCGGTTGTCGGCCGTGAAAGCCACGGCATAGACATTCGAAGTCTGGCCCATCTTCACGCGGGTCGAGACGTTCGCATCGATGCCCTCGCTGAGATCGAAGGCTGCGGCCAGCGCCGATGGGTTCTTCTCGACCAGGAACAGCATGCGCTTGACGCCCACCAGGCTGGTGCTGGCGCCCAGCGGGACCACCGCGCCGTTCTCGGCGATGTCGGGGGCCTGCAGGTTGATGTCCTTGCTCTCCGCCGGCGCGCCAGCGCCGAGCGCCTTCAAGACCTCCGCGAGGGTCTTGGCGTCGAAAGCGGCACGGTTGAAACCCGCGGCCTGGGCCCGGGCCACGCCCGGCAGCAAGCCCAGGCTGAGCAGCAAGCCGGCCACGCCGGCACTGTGGCGCAGAGCGCTTCGTCGTTGGTGGTTCATTGCATCCATCTCCATCGCGGGGAAGCCCGCACTATGTTCCGTCAAACACACACTTGCCGGTCTAGGGTTTTGCCCCCGCGGCCAACCATTCGGCAATCGCCACGGCATCGGCTTCGGTCAGGGCCTGGGCCGGCATCGGGATCGTGCCCCACTGGCCGACGCTGCCGCCCTTGATGCGCGCGGCCAGATAGGCGCGCGCATCGGGCCGCGCCGCATGCCGCTCGGCCACCGCCTTGAGGCTGGGGCCAACCATTTTGGCGTCGATCTGGTGGCAGGCCAGGCACACGTTCCTTTGCAGCAACTCGCGCACCGGGGTGGCCTGGGCGGCGGCCAGTGCCTGTGCGCTGGGCGGGACAACCGGCGCTTCGGTGGGTGCGCCACGCTGCGCGCCGATCCCTCGCTGCTGCGCAGCCAGGTTGCCATGCGCGTTGCGCGCGTGATCCGGCAAGTAGGAGGCCAGGCTGGACTCGACCGAACAGTTGAGCATGCAGGTGCTGCCCTGCACGTCGGGCTTGCGCCGCGCGCCGAACTCGGGGCCTGGCCACTTCGCGTGGTCGGTCGTCTGGCCGTTGCGGTTGGGCAAGCGCGCCTGAACCGCTGCCATGTTGCCCTGCGACAGCTCGAAGTTGGCTGGCACGACATCGCCCAGATGCAGTAGATAGGCAGTGACAGCATAGACCTCGTCGACGCTCAGGCTCTTGGGCGCGGTCCAGGGCATGGCGCGGTTGATGTAGTCCCACAACGTCGACAGCTGTGACAGCTTCATCAGTGTCGTGCGGCCCGGGAAGCCCGGGTCGGTCAGGCGCGCGACTCGGCCGGTTTCGATGTCTTTCTTCGTCGTGCCCCCGACCAAGGGCGAAAAGACCTCGTTGCTCTCGCCAAACACCCCGTGGCAGCCCGCGCACTGCGCCTCCCAGACGGCCTGGCCTTGCGCCACCGTGCCGCGGCCGGACGGCAGGCCCTTGAAGTCGGGCCGCACATCGATGTCCCAGGCAGCGACCTCCGCGAGCGTTGCGGCGCGTCCGATGCCGGGGTAGCTGGCGGGCGCGCGCGTCTGGGCGCTAGCTGCGCTGGCCAGCATGCAGGCCAGCGCCAGCAGCACCGCGCTACGACAGCTGGACATTCTTCACCTCGCCGCCGGCCTGCACCAACCAGGTCTGGATCGCGTTGTTGTGATAGATCGAACGTCGCCCGCGCACCGCGCGCAACTGGGCATAGGTCGGCTGTACCTGGCCGCTCGAATCGCTGGCACGGCTCATCACCAAGGCGGGGTCGCCGTTCCAGGTCCAGTCGAGAGAAAAGCGCGTCAGGCACTTGTCGAGCACCGGCGTCTGCAGGCGCGCGCGCGCCCAGTTGCGGCCGCCGTCGACCGAGACGTCGACCCGAGTGATCTTGCCACGCCCGCTCCAGGCCAGTCCGTTCAGGTGGTAGTAGCCGCGCTCGAGCAGCACCTGGCCGCCCGAAGGCGTGGTGATCACGCTCTTGACCTCCTGGATCGAGGTGTAGGCGCGGTGCCGGCCATCGGGCATCAAGTCGATGTAGTGGACGTTCTCGTCCTTGCTGGCATAGGGCCGGTCGCCGAGCTCGATGCGGCGCAGGTACTTGACCCAAGACACGCCCTGCACGCCGGGCACCACCAGGCGCAGCGGGTAGCCGTTTTCGGGCCGCAGCATCTCGCCGTTCTGGCCGTAGGCGACCAGCACTTCACCGCTGCGAATCAACTCGGCAGGGATCGTACGGGTCATGGACGAGCCGTCGGCCCCTTCGGCCAGCACGAACTTGCCGCGCCGCCAGTCGGCCCCGGCCATCTCGAGCAAGGTGATCAAGGGCACGCCGGTGAACTCGGAGCAACTGAGCATGCCGTGGGTGTATTGCACCGTGGGCACCGCCACATTGCCCCATTCCATGCCCGTGTTGGCGCCGCACTCGATAAAGTGAAAGCGCGAGACGCTGGGCAGGCGCATCAACTCGTCCATGCTGAAGACCATGGGCCGCTTGAGCATCGTGGCATCGCTGCCATTGAGCATCAGCCGGTGCTGGGCCGGATCGATGTCCCACCAGCCCTGGTGGTGGCGTTCGAAGTGCAGGCCACTGGGTGTGACGATGCCGAACAGGCCTTGCAGCGGCGCGAACGACACCGAGGACTGCCGCGTCTGCGTCAGGCCCGGGCTCTGCCGGCGCTGCAAGTTGGCCTCGAAGCGCGACGGTTTGCCGTAGCCGTCGGTGGCCACGCCCTGGCCAAGCGCGCGGCTGTGCTCGGGCAGGGTGAGGATGCTTGGGTCGCCGCCGCCTGCGGCCTGGGCTTGCGCGGCACCGGCCGCCCCAGTGGCAGCAGCGGCGGCAAAGGCGCGGCGCAGAAAGTCGCGGCGACCGCCGCGCGCCTCGGCTTGCACGGCGGCTATGGCCGGCGCGTCAAGGAAGCTTTCCGGCGCGGCGTGCAACCGGCCGAGAGGGGCGCGGTCGGCCACGGCGCTCACAGGCCCAAGGCGCGTGCGGGCGCCAGCCGCTCTGCCGGCACCACCGCGCCGGGATCGTCGATCTCGATGGCGATCTGAGTGCACACCGCGCGGCACAGTGACACCGCCTTGGCGTTGGCCACGCTGTAGTACATCTGAGTACCGTCGCGGCGCCGCGCCAGGATCCCGGCGCGGTACAGCACGCCCAGGTGCTGCGACATGTTGGGCTGGGTGGTGTCAATGTCGGCCAGCAGTTGGCCGACGTTCTTCTCCTGCACACACAGCGCCGCGATGATCTTCAGGCGCAAGGGGGCGGCCATGGTTGCGAACAGCTCCGCGGCGACGGCGTAGACCCGATCGGCCTCGGTGCTGGGGAGGGTGGTCATGGTCTTTGCATGCATATATCAGCAAGTACCAATATATGACGCCCGCCGATGCTCCGCGATCAGGGTCTTCCCGGCCACCGCCAGGGCCCCGGTGATCAGGCAGCAGCGTCGCTGAGAAATTCGCTGGCCGTGTTGTCGACCACGGCCAGCCCGTCCGCGCTGCGCGGTGCAAGGCAAAAGCTGAATGTCGCCCCGCTCCCTGGCTGACTGTGCGCGGTGACGCTGCCCCCGTGGCGTTCGATGATCCGCCGCACGATCGACAGACCGAGGCCGGTGCCCTGGAACTGCTCGCTGCGGTGCAGGCGCACGAAAGGCTGGAACAGGGGCGCGCCCTTCGCGGCGTCGAAGCCGGCGCCGTTGTCTCGGACCATGAAACCACCCTGGTCGTCGCGGCAGAACTCGATGCGGGGCGCGACTGCATCGCGCGTGAACTTCGCCGCGTTGCCAAGCAGATTGCTGAGAACGACGCGCATGAGGGGCGCGCTGCAGTGCGCACTCATGTCGGGCTCGATCAACCACTCGATCGGCGACTGGCGCTCGACCCAGGGCAGGTCTTCGATCACCGCCTGAGCCAGGCCGCTCAGGTCGACAGGCTCCCGCAGGAGCGTCGTTGCCGCGGAGCGCGCCAGCTCCAGCAGGGCGGTCACGGTGTGCGACATCTCGCGTGCGGCCTGGCTTTGCAGGCGGAGCCACTCGCGTTCGTCTGCGGCCAGGCGGTCCCAGGCCTTGCTCTTGAGCAGGTCGGCCAGGCCAACGACCTGCCCGATCGGCGTGCGCAACTCGTGGGCGAGCTGGCGCGAGAAGGCCTCCAGATCGCGGTTGCTTTGCTCCAGGGCTGCCGTGCGCTCGGCCACCTGTTGCTCGAGAACCTGGTTCCGATTGAGCAGCACACGCTCGGCGCGTTTTCTCAAGGTGATGTCGCGGCCCACGCCGTGATAACCAATGAACGCGCCGTGACTGTCGAACCGCGGCTGGCCGCCGATGGCGATCCAGCGCAGACCGCGGCGCGTCTGGCGCACAGCGTACTCGAAGTTGCGGAAAGGGCGCCGGGCTTCGAGATCTGCCCGGTGTGCAGCCCACTCCTCGTCGGTGCTGCCAGCGGGATGCAATTGCCAGCGGGTTTGGCCGAGCGCTTCCGTCGCGCGATCGCCGAGCAGATCGCGCGCCATGGGGCCGAAGGCTTCGATGCGGTGCGCCGCGTCGGTCTGCCAGTACCAGTCGACCGACAACTCGGCCATCATGGCGTGGCGCCGCTCACTCTCGGCCAGCTTCAGGTATGCCAGGCGCTGTTCCGTGACGTCGCGCCCGACCCCTTCGTAGCCGGCGAACTGCCCCTGGGCGTCGCGATGAGGACGGCCGTTGAGCGTGATCCAGACCGGCACGCGCCCCGGCCGGCGCACCTCGAGCAAGAGATCGCGCAAGGGCTTGTGTTGCGCCAAGCGCTCATTGACGGCCGTCCAGCCCTCTTCGGGCGCGGCGAACAGAGGCACTGCGTCCAGCCGTCGACCGACGAGGTCGCCCGGCTGGACGCCGAGCTTGACCAGCGATGCCAAGTCATGGGAGACCCAGGTGAATTGCGTCGCGGCATCGGTCTCCCAATGCCAGTCCGCGGACAGGCGCATGCGCGCCTGCCAGCGCCGCTCGCGGTCGCCGAGTGCGCGCTCGACCTCGCGCGTCACGCTGCCGAAGCGCGATGTGGCTGGCCAGACGCTGGCCGAGGAGGCCACGGGATCGGTGCTGTCACGCATCAATCCGCTGTCCGCCTGCAAAACACGCAAGGCGCCGCTGACGTCGCCGTCCCGCAAGCGCTGTGCGAATGACTCGAGCGCCTGCGCCGTCGTGGCGGCCTCGCGCTGCGCCCGGCGCAACAAGCCCACGCTGGCCACACCCAGAGCGATCACTGCCGCTGTGGCCACCCAGGTCGCACCCGGCGCACCGGGGGGCCACCATAGCGGCGACAGCGCCAGCAGCACGAGGAAGCCGACCCCTGCGCTCAGGCGTAGCATGCCGCCGCGCGCCGAATGGGCCTTGCGTCGGCCACGCCGGGGGGGGGACAGCGGGTTGTCTGGCATCGCGTCGAGTCTATCGATGCGCCTGTGTCGATGTACCTGTCAAGGTTGACGGGTGCGCGTTCTAAGGAGCCGAGTCGTCTCCTTCGCGCAACCAATGCGCGGCGCGCTCGGCGAGCATCAGCGTCGGGGCATTCGTGTTGCCGCTGGTGATGGTGGGCATGGCGCTGGCGTCGGCCACACGCAGGCCCGCCACGCCCCGCACCGCCAAGCGGCTGTCGAGCACGGCCAGCGGGTCGCCATCCGGGCCCATACGGCAGGTGCCCACCGGATGGAAGATGGTCGTGCCGATGTCGCCGGCCAAGCGCGCCAGTTCGTCGTCGGTCTCGTGCTGTGTGCCGGGCTTGATCTCCTGCGGCCGGAACCGGGCCAGCGCCGGCTGGGCCACGATGCGGCGCGTCAGGCGCAAGGATTGAGCGGCGATGCGGCGGTCGCCTTCGGTCGCAAGGTAGCGCGGCGCAATGCGCGGGGCCACGGCAGCGTCAGGCGCGCAAATCCGCACGCTGCCGCGGCTCTCGGGATTGAGATTGCAGACGCTGGCCGTGAAGGCCGGGAAGCGGTGCAGTGGTTGGCCGAAAGCGTCCAGTGACAAGGGTTGAACGTGGTACTGAAGGTCGGGCCACCGCAATTCAGGAGACGAGCGCGCGAAGGCACCGAGTTGCGATGGCGCCATGCTCATCGGCCCGCTGCGGGTCAGCAGGTACTCCACGCCGATGCGCGCCTTGCCCCAGAGCGAGTGGGCCATAGTGTTCAAGGTGGTGGCCCCGGTCACGCCGAAGACGGCGCGGATCTGCAGGTGATCCTGCAGGTTTTCGCCGACGCCAGGCAGGTCGAGTACCGGCGCAATGCCGTTCTCGGCCAGCAAGCCCGCCGGCCCGATGCCGGACAGCTGAAGCAGCTGCGGCGAGCCGATGGCACCGGCGGCCAGGACCACGGCTCGCGCGGCGAGAAAGTTCTGCGCAGGCCCGTCGGCGCCTTTGCACACGACGCCCGTGGCGACGAGCGAGCCGTCGCCGCGCCGCTCGACGAGCACTCGCTGCACAGCCGCGTGAGTCTGGACCGTCAAGTTGCGTCGGTGACTGGCCGGCCGCAGAAACGCCTTGCTCGCGTTCCAGCGAACACCACGCTTCTGGTTGACCTCGAAGTAGCCGACACCGTCGTTGTCGCCGCAATTGAAGTCGGCGCTGGCGGGAATGCCGGCCTGTTGCGCAGCCAGCGCGAACGCATCCAGCAAGGCCCAGGACAGGCGCTGGCGCTCGACCCGCCACTCGCCGTCGCCGCCATGGTTGGCGTCGGCACCGCGCCAATGCGCCTCATGTTGCTTGAAGTAGGGCAAGCAGGCGGCCCAGCGCCACGCGGGGTCGCCGAGCGATGCGGCCCACTGGTCATAGTCGCGCGCCTGGCCGCGCATGTAGATCATGCCGTTGATGCTCGACGAGCCGCCCAGCACCTTGCCGCGCGGGTAGCGAAGCACTCGCCCGTTCAGCCCGGCGTCGGGCTGGGTGTTGTAGAGCCAGTCGGTGCGTGGGTTGCCGATGCAATACAGATAGCCGACGGGGATGTGGATCCAGGCGTAGTCGTCCCGCCCACCGGCTTCGAGCAGCAGCACGCGCACCCGCGGGTCGGCGCTGAGTCGGTTGGCCAGCAGACATCCGGCGGTGCCGGCACCAACGACGATGTAGTCCCAGGTCGGTGCCGCGCTCATGCTGGGGCTTCAGCGCGGGATCTGCGAGGCCAGTACCGGGAACAGCTTGACCAGGCCGTCGGCCAACAGCTCAACCGCCATCGCGGCCAGGATCAGGCCCATCAAGCGCGTCATCACATTGATGCCGGTGCGGCCGAGCACCTTGGCAATCCGGCCCGAAGCAAGGAAGGTGATGTAGGTGACCAAGCCGATCACCACCCCATAGCCGACCAGCACCGCATGCTCCCACACGTGGCGGGTCTTTTCGGCATAGATGACGATGGTCGAGATGGTGGCCGGCCCCGTGAGCAGCGGGATGGCCAGCGGCACGACCGCAATGCTCGCGCCGGCATCCACCTTTTGCGTGCCGTCATCGACATCCCCCGGCTTGGCCTCGGCCGGCTGGGCGTTGAGCATCTGCAGCGAGCTGATCAGCAGCAGGGTGCCGCCGCCGACCTGGAACGAGGCGATGCTGATGCCGAAGAACTCGATGATCTTGAGGCCGGCGACCGCGCTCACCGCGATCACCATGAAGGCACTGAAGCTGGCCACCGAGATCGTGCGCTGGCGCTGCTCGCGGCTGAAATTTTGGGTGAAGGCGAGGAAGAAAGGGATCACGCCAATCGGGTTGACGATCGCCAGCAGGGCAATCAGCGGCTTGAGCAGATCCATCGGGCGATGCTAGCCCACCAAGCCGCGCAGGTAGCGCAAACCGACCGCCGTGCGCGGGCCGTACCAGCTGAGCAACTCGCCGTCCACCAAGCTCACGCGCGCCTGCGGGCACAGTGCGCGGGCCAGCTCAAAGTGCTCGGCCGTGAAGGCATAGGGCTCGCTCGACAGCAAGACTTGTTCGATGCCGGCCAGCCACGGCTCCGTGCCGTCGATGGCCGGGTAGCGCGCTGCTCCGCGATCGCCGCCATCGACATCCGGCCAGGTGCACCAGCCAACTCGCGCCAGCAGGCGCGAAACGTAGGTGTCGCGGGCCACCGTCATCCACGGCTCGCGCCAGATCAGGTAGAGCACGGGCACTGCAGCGTGTGGGCCGGGCCGGGTGAGGTCGAGTTCCTTGGCCAGTTCTTCCGTCAGGGCTGTGGCGCGCGCGCGCACGCCGGGTTCGGTGTCGAAAGCGCTGGCGAGTTGATGGGTCAGGCCGGCCACGTCAAGGGGCCCGCAAGGATGGGTGACGATGACTTCGGGGATGAACGCGCGCAGGGCCTCGACGGTGTCGCGCCGGTTCTCGTCGATGTTCACGACCACGTGCGTCGGCGCCAGGCGCCGCAGTTTGTCGAGGTTGACGTCCTTGGTGCCGCCGACCTTGGCGATCGCCGCGACGGCCTCGGCAGGGTGGATGCAGTAGCCCGTGCGGGCCACCAGGCGGGGCCCAAGCCCGAGCGCCACCAGCAACTCGGTCACGCTGGGCACCAGGCTGGCGATGCGCGGCGTCACTGCGGGAGGCTGTCGTCGCGCTCCTCGAGCGCCAGATAGACCGCGCAGGTACCGCGCAGGTAGACCAGCGCCGGCAGCGCCAGCGCCAGCATGAAGACGACACCGCCGCCCGCCAGCGCGGCCTGGCCATAGGCTGACTGCGCCGCCGGAGCCCCAGCGGCGCCCAGGCTGCGCAAACCGTGACCGAACAGCCCGGCCGTCAAGGTCTGGGGTGGCAGCTCGATGCCGACCACCAGAACCGCCAGCGCGGACACCACGCGCCCACCGGTCATCACGGCAAACGTGATCAGTGCGCCGACCAGCGCCGCCAGGCCACTGACGGCGCTCATCAGCAGCGCGACGAACAACAGGCGCTGCCGTACATGCCGGGCGAGCAAGCCGAGCGTCGCTGCGACGCCCAGGCCGCTCCAGACCGCAGGCGCAGCCAACGGTGCCAGCACCACCGCGCCCGACAGGATCGCCACCCCGACGGCCACCACCCCCGCCGGCAGCAGCAGGCCGAACAAGGCCGGGCCCACCCAAGGCAGGCGGGTCAGCCATAGCGCGACGGCCAGGACGGCGAGCACGGCAGCCGCCGCACCGGCGACGCAGACCAGCACCAGCAGCAGGCGGTGGGCGGAAGTCAGCGCCGCGACCAAGGCGTCGGCGACCGCGCGCGGCCGCTGGCCCCGGGCCTGGTCAAACAAGAGCAAGCCGGTCGCGTTGCTGCCGTAGAACAGGGTGGTCAGCGAAGCACCGCCCCAGACCACGCCCCAGGCCAGGGCGTCGCGGCCAAAGGCGCTCTCGGCCATGGCCAGCAACAGGCCGGCCGCGGCAAATGTGGCCAACAAGGCATACACGGCGCCCCCGTTGCGCACGGCATCCACGCTGGCCAGCACACGGTTCAGCGCGTCGAGCGGGCGAGGGGTGAGCGAAGCCGGGTTCATGGCGGGCGCGATCCTAGGCGATTGCGTGTCACCCCCGGGTTGACCCGGGGAGGGGCGTGACGTGGGGGAACAGAAAACAACAGTATTCCTTGCGGGCGTGCGGGTTCGCCAAGAGTTCTTTGATAATTCGCCCTCTGTGTCTGGATGCGGCGCCTTCGCTTGAATGGGTCACGACGGGTTGAAGCTCCACATGGTTTACTGCGATTGAAAGGGGCTCCCCGATGGGAAACAAGCTTTATGTGGGCAACCTCGCCTACAGCGTACGTGATGAGTCGTTGCAAG
>JANNFB010000156.1:0-11513 GCA_031379365.1 Burkholderiales bacterium | reverse complement strand
CCCCATGGTCGACTACATCGGCGTTGCCGACATCCAGCGTCTGGTCCATACCCAAGGCGTGGCCCGCTTCATCGAGCGCCTGGCGGGCGAGATCGAGACTGACTATGTTCGCTGGGCCGAGTTCGAGAAATCGGCGCGCGTGGCCAGCCACTCCGACGTCGGTGTGATCGAGCTGATGCCCAACAGCGACGGCCAGTTCTACTCGTTCAAATACGTCAACGGCCATCCCAAGAACACCGCCGCAGGCTTGCTCACGGTCACCGCCTTCGGCGTCCTGGCCGACGTGGCCACGGGCTACCCACTGCTGCTCTCGGAGTTGACCGTGACCACGGCGCTGCGCACGGCCGCCATGTCGGCCCTGGCCGCCAAGCACCTCGCGCGGCCCGACAGCCGCAGCATGGCGCTGATCGGCAATGGTGCGCAAAGCGAGTTTCAAGCCATCGCCTTTCACAAGATGCTCGGCATCCGCGAGTTGCGCCTGTTCGACGTCGACGCCGAGGCCACCGCCAAGCTCGAGCGCAACCTGCGAGCCTTGCCCGAGTTGGCTGATCTGGTGATCGTGCGCTGCACCAGCACCGCCCATGCGGTGCGCGGCGCCGACATCGTCACCACCGTCACCGCCGACAAGCGCAACGCGGTGATCCTCGAGCCGGCCATGATCGAGGCCGGCATGCACCTGAACGCCGTCGGCGGCGACTGCCCTGGCAAGACCGAGCTGCACGGCGACATCCTGCTGCGCGCCGATGCGCGGGTGATCGTCGAGTACGAGCCGCAATCGCGCATCGAAGGCGAGATCCAGCAACTGGCCGCCGACTTCCCGGTGACGGAGTTCGCCCCCATCGTGCGTGGCGAGCGGCCCGGCCGCGCGAGCCGTGCCGACGTGACGATCTTCGATTCCGTCGGCTTTGCGCTGGAGGACTACTCGGCCCTGCGTTTCCTGCACAAGCTGCTGGCCGAGCAGCGCGGTGCGCGCACCCAGATCGATCTGGTGCCGCAGCTCGCCGATCCGAAGAACCTGTTCGGCGGCACGCTGGGCAGCCACAAGGCCAGCTTGCGTCGGGTGGCTTGAGCGCTTGAATCGCCGCTGCGCGGCACGGCTTTCAGCGGATCGGCCTGCGCCAGCGGGGTCTGCCCGCTTGACCCAGGCCAATCAAACCCGACGGCGCGTCTAAGCGTCCGGGTGCCTCGGACGTCAGCTGACTGGCCGCTACCTGAGCGGCGGTTCACGACCCGCAACAGACGCAGAACCAGTGGATCTGACGGTCGCAAAGCGGCCGTCCGATGCGCGTGTGTATGAACTCTCGCGGCGACATCACCAAGAGTGGGGCGTTGTCGCCCCAGGAGGTCCTCAACTCCCGCACCACCTGGCCAGCAGAGTTGCAATGCACCTGTTCCAGGTTCAGCGCCGGGCGGGCGACTCAGCGGCACAGCGGCCCGAGCGCTTGGCCATCGGCAGCTCCACCGCGCGCTGGGGCGTGCAGGCTGAAGGCGTGGACGTCAGCGCACAGCCTGATCGACTTTCGCGCGCCGGCTGCAGCCTGTGCGGTGAATGCCGCAACGTCGAGTTGCCACACCGGCGTCGATCAGGGCGACCTGGTTGGGTCAGAGCGCGTAACGCTCGATCACTGCGAAGAGCTGCGCCACCTCGAAGGGTTTCGTCAGGTAGGCGACGCAGCCCTGGTCCAGCGCATGCTGGATCTCCGGGCCGTGGGCGAACGCCGATACGGCCACGCAGGGGATGCCTGCGGTGATTGGGTCGGCGCGCAGGTGGCCCAGTACCTCGTAGCCGCTCATGCCCGGCAAGTCCAGATCCAACAACACCAGTTGCGGCAGCCATTGCGCCGCGCGCGCCAGTGCCGCCGGACCGTCGGCTTCCATTTCCAGCTGCACGCCGGCGTGCAGGCGCAGCATCTCGCTCATCAGGATCTGGTTCACCGGGTTGTCTTCGACGTACAGCACGCGCCGCGGTGAGCCCAGGGCCGGGCGCACCGCTGGCAAGTGCGCTGGCACCAACGGCTCGCGTTCGCGCAACGCCGTGCTTTCGGCGATCGGCAGGGTGATCGAGAAGGTGGACCCGGTGCCTGGCTTGCTGCACACGTCCAGCCGCCCCCCCATCGCATCGATCAGCTGCTTGGAAATGACCAGGCCGAGGCCCGTGCCTTCGACGCGGCTGGCTTCGGCGCCCAGGCGATTGAAGGGCTGGTACAAGCCGGCCAGCTGCTCCGGCGTCATGCCACGCCCGCTGTCGGTCACGTCCAGGCGCACGCCGTCGGGCAGGCCGAACAGCGCGACCTCCACCTGGCCGCCCGCATGGTTGTATTTGATGCCGTTGGTCAGCAGGTTGACCAGGACCTGGCGCAGTCTCGTCAGGTCGGCCCGGACCAGGCAAGTGCTCTGGGCGGGCCGATGCTTCAGCGCAACTTGGTGCTTGGCGGCGAGCGGGCCCACCAGCTGCAGGGACTCCTGCACCAGCCGGCAGGCGTCGACAGTTTCGAGGCTCAGTCGAAGCTCGCCCGACTCGATGCGCGCCACGTCCAGCACTTCGTCGATCAATGACAGCAGGTGCTTGCCGGCGTCGTTAATCAACTGCACCTGGCGCCGTGCGCCCCCATCTTGGGTCAGCGCGGGGTCCAGCCCCAGCAGCTGCGAAAAGCCCAGGATCGCATTCAGTGGCGTGCGCAGGTCGTGGCTCATGCGAGCCAGGAAGGCCGATTTGCTGTGGTTCGCCGCCTCGGCGACCCTCTTGGCGGCCTCGAGCTCAGCCGTGCGCTCGGCCACCTTGCGTTCCAGCGATGCGTTGAGCACGCGCAGGGCCGACTGCTCGCGCGCGGTCTGCACGCGGTGAAACGCGTTCTCGATCACCGCCGGCAGGGCCGTCAGGTAGGTGTTGCGCTTGACCACGTAGTCGGTGGCGCCCAGGCGCATCGCCAGCGCCGCAACCTCCTCGCTGCCCTGGCCGGTGACGAGCACCACGGGCAGGTCGAGTTTGCGGTCCTGGCGCACGATCTTGAGCAGGTCCAGGCCGCTGTCGCCGGCCAGCCGGAAGTCCAGCAGCAGCACGTCGAAGCGCGCGCCCTCGTCCGGCCCTGCCGGCAGCCGTTCGAGCGCCGCAGCAGCGTCGGCGACCCACGCCAGTTGGAGGTGAGCGGCGTGCGCATCGAAGTGGCGCCGCGTCAGGTCGACGTCCAGCGCGCTGTGTTCGACGTAGAGCACGCGCAGCGCCTGCGCATGGCGTGCGCTGTCGTCGCGGAACGCGGCCAGCGCGGCGCGCGCCGTGACGCCCACGCGTTCGGCGATGTCGTCGGACTTGGCCAGGTAGTCGTTGGCGCCGGCCTTCAGTGCCGCCAGCACCAGCGCTTCGTCGCCCTGGCTGGTGAGTGCCACCACGGCCAGCGGCAGGCTGCGGTGGCGGATCTCAGCCACCATTTCCAGCCCGTTGCCGTCGGGCAGGTTGAGGTCGATCAGCACCATGTCAAAGCGCAACGGTTCGACGAGCGCCAAGCGGGCGGCAGCGAGCGTGGACACCACGTCGACCTGACGCGCCGGATGGCCGCCGCCGAGCAGGCTGCGTTTCACCAGGTCGGCGTCGCGGGGGTTGTCTTCGACGTAGAGGATGCGCACGAAAGCCGCTCAGTAGCTGCGCTTGTTGACCACTGTCCAGTAGAGCTCGAGCTTCTCGCTGACCTCCATGAACTTTTCGAACTCCACCGGCTTGACGATGTAAGAGTTCACGCCCAGCTGGTAGGCGCCCTGCACGTCGGCGCTCTCCTCCGACGTCGTCAGCACCACCACCGGGATCACGCACAGCGTGGGGTGCTGCTTGATGCGGCGCAGCACCTCCAGGCCGTCCACCTTGGGCAGCTTCAGGTCAAGCAGGATCACCGCCGGCCACGGCTCGCCCGCCTCCCAGCGCGGCAGCCAGGCCAGCGCCTCTTCGCCGTCGCGCGCCACGAGGATGGTGTTACTGACGCGGCGGCGCTTGAACGCGCGCAGCGTCAAGTCCACGTCCATCGGGTTGTCTTCGACGAGCAGGATCGGGCGGTCGTTCATGTCGGGTCAGCCTCCGGCAGGTGCAGTGTAAAAGTGGCGCCTTCGCCCGGCCGGCTGTGGGCCTGGACGCGGCCGCCCATGCGCTCCATGGCCTTGCGCACGATCGCCAGCCCGATGCCGGTGCCCGGGTAGTCCTCGGACCGGTGCAGGCGCTGGAAGATCGAGAAGATGCGGTCGTGGAACTTCATGTCGAAACCGACACCGTTGTCGCGCACCGACAGCACGACGCCACCGGGGCGCCGCGCGGCTTCGATGGCGGTGCGCGGCGGCGCGCTGGCGCGGCTGAACTTGATCGCGTTGTCGACCAGGTTGCGCAACGCCAAGGTCAGTCCCTGCGCATCGGCCAGCGCACTCAAATCGGGGTCGACGCGCACCTCGAGCTCGGCCCCCGCCGCCGCGAGCTCGTTGCGGTAGCCCGAGAGCACGACCTCCACCGTGGCGGCCAGCGGCTGGCGCGCCAGCGTGACCTCGCGGCGCTCCAGGCGCGAATAGGCCAACAGGTCGTCGATCAGCGCGCCCATGTGCCTGGTCGCCTGCCGGATGTGCTCGAGAAAATCGCGCCCCTCGCCGTCGAGCCGCTCGTGGTGATCGGTCAGCAGCAGGCGGCTGTAACCGTCGATGCCGCGCAGCGGCGCCTTGAGATCGTGCGACACCGAATAGGTGAAGGTCTCGAGTTCGCTGTTCGCCTGGCGAAGCCGGGCCACGCTGCGGTCGAGTTCGGCGTTCAGGCGGTCGATCTCCGTGATGTCGACCAGGCACACCAGCGCTGTACCGTCGTCGTCGTCCAGCCCCGGCAGCGACATCGTCAGCATCAGCCGCAGCGGCCGGCCGGTCACCGACGGCAGCGAGCGCTTGGCCGTGAAGAGGCGCTGCCCGGCCCACATCGCCTCAAGCTCGCCGATGAACTGCGGCAGGTCCTCGGGCCGCGGGTAGAAGGACTCCAGGCCCTTCACAGCGGCGCGCTGGTCCTGTGCATCGTGCAAGGCCAGCGCCTGGCGATTCAGGCGCTGCACCTTCACCGCGCGCAGGCATTGCTGCACGAAGTCGGGCCGCGTCGCGAAGTAGCCCGGCGCGTCGGTCACGCCCTCGGCGCGCAGTTCGCGCAGCAGGCGTTGCACGCCCGACCAGTCCTCCTCGCCGATCGAGACCGGCACGGTCTCGAAGATGGTGCGGTAGCGCGCCTCGCTGCGCGTCAACTGCTCGGTGCGTTCGATCACGCGCTGCTCCAGGTCGCCCGCCAAGCGCCGCACCTCGTCCTCGGCTTCGCGCCGTTCCGTGATGTCGATCCACGAGCCGACCAGCTCGATCGGCCTGCCGTCGGGGCCGCGCTCGATGCCGACCTCGTCGCGCATCCAACGCCAGCGGCCGTCGGCGTGCTGGAAGCGGTACTCGAGCAACACGGCGTCGCGGTCCTGGAGTTCGCCCATGCGAGCCAGCACCTCCGGCCGGTCCTGCGGGTGCACGTGGTCGAGCCAGAACGCCGCATCCTGCAGGAACTGCTCAGGCCGCCAGCCCAGCATGTCGGCGAGGTTGGGCGAGTAGTACGTCGCGCCGTAGTCGCCCTCCGCACGCGCGGTGTAGATCACCGTCGGTGCGCGCCCCAGCAGGTACTTCAGCCGCGCCTCGCTCTCCGCCTGCGCCGCCTGCGCCTGCTTGATGGCGGTAATGTCGGTGTGCGTGCCCAGCATGCGCATCGGCTGCCCCTGCGCGTCGCGCTCCTTCACCTGGCCCAGCGACAGGATCCACTTCCAGCCGCCGCTCCGGGTGCGCTGGCGGAATTCGACGCGGTAGTCGCTGCGGCGGCCGGCCACGTAGTCTTCGTAGACGCGGTAGACGCCGGCCTCGTCGTCCGGGTGCAGGCGCTCGCGCCAGAAAGCGTTGGTCTCGCGGAATTCTTCGGGTTCCCATCCCAGCATGCGCGCGTACTCGGGGCTGACCACCGCCTCGCCGGTGCGCAGGTCCAGGTCGTACAGGCCCTGGTTGGCAGCCTGCAACGCCAGGCGCAGCCGCTCCTCGCTCTCGCGCAGCGCCTGCTCGGCGTGCACGCGCGCGGTGATGTCCTGCACCGTGCCCACCAAGCGCACGGGCGTGCCGTCGTCGGCATAGAAGCTGCGCCCCTGCTCGTGCACGTGCTTGATGCGCCCGTCGCCGAACAGCAGGCGGTGCGTGATGGCGTAGTCGCTGCGCTCGTCCAACGAGCGCTGGAAGGCCAGGTCGACCGCCTTGCGGTCCTGCGGATGGATGGCCGCGAGGAAGGCCTCGTAGCTGGCGCCGAAACGCGTCGAGTCGATCTCGAAGATGCGGAACACCTCGTCAGACCATTGCAGCGCACTGCTGCGCACATCGAGCTCCCAACTGCCGAATGCGGCCACGTGCTGGGCTTCGCGCAGCCGTTGTTCGCTCTGGCTCAGTGCGTCAGCGGCACGCACGCGCTCGGTGATGTCGCGGCTGATCACCAGCGCGGAGGCCGGCACGTCGGGCACCGCGGGCTCGAGGGCGATCACGGACTCCCAGCGCCGCGGGCCCTGCGGCCCCGGGAAAGTGAATTCGAGCCGTTCGGCGTGGCCCCGCTCGAACACCCGGCCCAACGCGGCCATCCACACCGCCACGTTGTCCGCCGGCATGCCCAGGTCGGCATTGACCTTGCCGATGAAGGCCTCGGGCGGCAGGCCGGTGGCTTGCACAACGGCCGGGTTGGCATACAGGTGGCGGCCCTCGCGGTCCATGCGCACCACCACGTCGGGCAAGTTGTCGGCCAGCGCGCGGAAGTGGCTTTCGCTGTGTTGCAGGGCCCGTTGCTGCTCCCCTTGCGTGCTCAGCGAACGGTCGAGGCGGCGCGTGCCGAAGGCCAGGGTGCCCAGCAGCAGCAGCACGATGCCGGCCGTCCACGGCAGCGCGGAGCGCCAGGGCGCCAGCACGGCCTGGGTGGCCACGCCGTAGCCCAGCGCCAGCTCCGCGGCGTCGCCGTCGAGCTGCTGGTACGCGACCACGCGCTCCATCTGGTCGATCTGCGTCTGGGCGACGAAGGTGCCGTTGGGTGCTTTCGACAACGCCACGGCCATCGGCCCGCGCACGCGCCGGCCCAGTTCGGCCTCGTTGTTCGGCGCCCGTGCCAGCACGACAAGGCTGCCGTCGGACTCGACGCGGAACAGTGCGGCGCCGCTGCCTTCGCGCTCGAGTGAATCAGCGAATTGGCGGATCAGCGCTGCATGGTCGAAGGTGACCAGCCACGCGGCCACGCCATGGCGGCCTGCTGTGGCCCGCCGCACCATCGGCACCACGCGCTGGCCGGGCACGCCAAAAGTGGGTGCGGCACGCCAGCGCATGCTCTCGGGAAGCGCCAAGGCGGGGGGCACCACGCCGCCGGCCAGCAGGTTCGGGCCGATCACGTTGCCATCGGCCCCGAGCGCCTGCACCGACAGTGGCAGCGGCAGGCTGGTCAGCAGGAGGCGGAGGTCGGCCATCGACCGCTGGATCCCTTCTTCCAACCCCGTGCCGGGCGCCAGCGCGTTCAAGTTCGCCTCGAGCAGCGAGATCGCAACCTCCGCCGTGGCCAGCGCGCCTTGTACTTGGTTTGCCAGCTGCTCGGCACGGTACGTGCCCTGCTCGGCCGCGGTAGCGAGCTCCCGCTCGCGTTCGATCCAGAGGACGCCGGCCGCCGACACCAGTAACACCGAGGCCGTCAGCGCGGCCAACCAGCGCACCCCGGCGCGCCCGGGCAGGGTCAATTCATCGTTCTGACGCTGCTCGATGATCCCGCTCTGCAATGTGACCCCGCCGGCTCCTCTGACGTGTCGAGTCTATGCGCTCCGCCCGGTGCAAGACCGGCCGTAGCCCCGCCGACCTTGACGCGGGGCACGGCGCCGCAGCCCGGCCCTTGGGGGCGTGCAGAAGCTGCTCTCAACCCCCGGCGAGCGCAGCCGCTGCGGGAACTCGCGCGCTTGGCTTCCCCAGCCAAGCGTCTCCCTGCACCGTGCCAAGATTACGCAGCGGGTTCGAGGATACGGAATTCAAACGCCCTTCCCGAAAATCTCGGGCGCAGCCGACCCTCGCAGCCTTGGATGCTGGGCCGCGCCTACTGTGATGGATCCCAATCGTCAAGCCGCTCACACCGCTTGACCTCGGGCAGGGGAGCGGGCAGGTGAACGCGGCGGCGCGCGGCCCGCAACCCTAGGTGCGCAAGCATCTTCTCGATGACGGGCTGCTTCAGGATGGCCGCAACAGTCTTCAGCGCCTGGAGGCTGCCCGCCGTGGCCGCAGGCAATTGGCCGATGGCGGGTGCTCGAAGCCGTGCGAAGCAGTCACTGCCAAACGGGCAACAGTGGCAGAACTTCGCTTGCGTTGCGCTAACGCCCCCGCAGGAACAGCGCGTCGAGTTCCTTCAGCGTTACCGGCCGCCAGGTCGGGCGCCCGTGATTGCACTGGTCGCTGCGCTCGGTGGCTTCCATGTCGCGCAGCAGGGCGTTCATTTCGTCCGTCGTGAGGCGACGATTGGCGCGCACGGCGGCGTGGCAGGCCATGGTGGAAAGCAACTCATCACGCGCGCGCTCGACGACCTGGCTGGCCTCGTGCAGGGCCAGGTCGGCCAGTACGGCGCGTGTCAGCGCCACGGGGTCGGCGTCGGCCAGCGCGGCGGGGCGCGAGCGCACGGCCAGCGTGGTCGCTGACAGCGGCGCCACGTCCAGGCCCAGAGCCAGCAGTGTGGCGCCATGTTCTTCGGCGGCTGCCACCTCGGTCAGGGTGGCGGCAAAGGTAGCGGGGATCAACAGCGCCTGCGCCTCGAGGCTGGCCGCGCCGAGCTGGCGCTTCAGGCGCTCGTAGACGATGCGTTCGTGGGCGGCGTGCATGTCGACGATGACCAAGCCTTGCGAGTTTTCGGCCAGGATGTAGGCGCCGGCCAGCTGCGCCAAGGCGTGGCCGAGCGGCCAGTCGCGCGTTGCGTCCGCTGGCGCAATTGGCGCGATCGGCGCGGCGGGCGCCAGGTAGGGTGCTGCCGGCGCTTCGCGCGCATACATCGTGGCGGCCTGCTGAAGGGCCAACCCGGCTTGCAGGGGCGGCGCCGCCCGCCAGGTCGGCGCGGACCAAGATGTGGCTGGCGCAGATCCAGCAGCCGTATCGGCCGAAGCAGGCGCCGCGGCGGCCGCGCGCGGAATGGCGAGCGCGTTCTCGACCGCGTGGCGCACGGCCTGGTGCACCTCGCGCCCATCGCGAAAACGCACCTCGATCTTGGTCGGATGCACGTTGACATCGACGCGGGTCGGGTCGATTTCGATGAACAGCACATACACGGGCTGGCGCGCGCCGTGCAGCACGTCTTCGAAGGCACTGCGCACGCCGTGGGCCACGCCGCGGTCGCGCACATAGCGGCCGTTGACGTAGGTGTACTGCTGGTCGGCGCGGGCGCGCGCGGCGTCGGGCACGCCAACCCGGCCGGATAGGCGCAGGGGCCCCGCCTCGCCGCGCACGGCCACGCTGGCGGTCATGAACTCGCTGCCCATCACGTCGGCCAGGCGGGACTGCAGATCGACCGCAGCTCGCCATTGCGCCACAAGGCGGCCGTCGTGCCAGATCGCGAAACCGACGTCAGGCCGCGCCAGGGCGTGGCGGCGCACGGCATCGACGCAATGCGCCAGCTCGGTGGCGTCGGTCTTGAGGAATTTGCGCCGTGCCGGGGTGGCGAAGAACAGCTCGCGCACCTCGACGCTGGTGCCCACCGCGCGCGCTGTGGGCGACAGCTCGCCGCTGCGCGCATCGACGCGGGTGGCATGCACGGCGTCGGCGGTTCGGCTGGCCAAGGACATTTCGGCCACCGAGGCAATCGCGGCCAATGCCTCGCCGCGAAAACCCATGGTCGCCACGCCTTCGAGCTCGGCCAGGCTGGCAATCTTGCTGGTGGCGTGGCGGCGCAGGGCCAGGGCCAGCTCATCGCGCGGGATGCCCCCGCCGTTGTCTTCCACCACGATGGAGCGCACGCCACCGGCCGCCAGCTTGACGCTGACCTGCGTTGCGCCGGCGTCGAGTGCGTTGTCCACCAGTTCGCGCACCACCGAGGCCGGTCGCTCGACCACTTCGCCCGCCGCAATCTGGCTCACCAGTTCGTCGGGCAGATCGCGGATCGGCCGGCGCAGGGCGGTTGGTGCGGCGAGGTCGGCGGTGGTCATCGGAGAATTGTCGCAGCCGCTCCGGCTGCTTCGGGCCGTGCGGCCGCTCAGGTCGCAAAGCCAGCCGGCATGCGGCGCTCGGCGCCCACGACAGCCAGGCGGTGAATCGTCTCCGCCAGCTCGGGGTACTGTGCTGCGAGCACCTCGGGCGTGCCGGCCTCGAAGCAGTCTCCCGTGAAGCCGGGCGCCATGGTGCAGCCGAACAGGGCGTAGCGCCCGCCCGGCACCAGGCAGCCGGCCTGCCAGGCGCCTGCCGGCACGACGCATTGCACCTTTTGGCCCGCCAGCGGGTTCGTGCCCATCAAGATTTCTTCGCTGCGTCTGTCGGGGTGCAGCAGGTACAGCACGAAAGCATCGCCCCCATGGGCATGCCATACCTCGTCCCGGCTCAGCCGGTGGAAACAGGAGACGCTGCGCGGACTGTCGGCATACAAGCCGATCATCGCGGTGCCGACGGGGCCGCCCTGCGCCGTGTCGGCTTCCGAGCGCCAGGTGCTGCGATAGAGCGTGCCTTCCAGGGGCAGGCGGTCAAAGCGGTAGTGGCGCAGCATCGCCGCGGTGTCGGGGTGAACCGGTGCGCCACTGAAGCCTGGCGTGCCGACCACATCGATGATCGCCTCGGCATTCAAGGGGCCGTAGAGGTGCGGAAACAGTTGCGTGGCGTCGGGTGGCGGCGCGCCGGCTGCACCTGACACGACGACCAGGGGCGCGGGGGCCTCATAGCGCAGTGGCGCGCTCAGCAGCGATGGCGCCACCACCAGCAGCACCAGATCGGGCTGGCCCGCATAGAACGCCGCCAGCACGCCGGAAACCTGGTGCGCGCGCGACAGGTGAATGAAGCCCTCAGCCGCCAGGCTCGGCGCACGGTAGACGCCGGCGGCCAGCGCCGCAGCGGCCTCGTTGCGCGTGCAGATGTGGAAGAGGCAGCTGTCGTCGAAGGCGGGCGCGGTGATGGTGTTCCCCTGGTGCGGCGCGCACTTTACCGCTCGCGAACCTGCGCTGCGTGGGGCCGTGGCCAATGCCCCATCGCACCGAGCGCGGGCCTTGGATAATCCAGCCCATGCCAGAAGCCCTCAGCCTGTTGATCGATTTCATCCTGCACGTCGATGTGCACCTGCAGACCTTCGTGCAGACCTATGGCGCCTGGGTCTATGCGCTGCTGTTCCTGATCATCTTCACCGAGACCGGGGTGGTGGTGATGCCTTTTCTGCCGGGCGACTCGCTGCTGTTCGTGGTGGGCGCCCTGTGCGGCGTCGGCCTGATGAACCTGCCGCTGGTGATGGCGCTGCTGATCGTGGCGGC
>JANNFB010000127.1:0-2886 GCA_031379365.1 Burkholderiales bacterium | reverse complement strand
CTGCGCTCTGCGCGTGGCGACGCCGCTTGACGTGGGCCCTGCGGTGAGTGCCACCGCGCCAGCCTGAGTTCAGGCGCTTACGCAGCCACTGCTGGCCGCGCGCTGGCTGTGGCCGGCCTGGCTATACAAGGGGCTGACCATTGGTTCTGGCATCAACACATCGAGCGCGCGGTCGATCGCGGCGGTGGCACGGGCCAGGCTCTCGCGCTGGGCCGTGATTTGGGCGCCGGCCGCGGCAAAGCGCAGGCGCAGCGCGGGCGCAACGCCGTCAGGCTGGCGTGCCGCATGGTTGAAGCGGTGTACCGCAGAAGCCAGGGCGCGCTGCAGTGCGCTGGCCTGGGTGTCGATGACGGCCATGTCGCGCTCGCGCAGTGCCGCGCCGAGCCCGGCCAGCAGCGCCTCGATGGTCCTTAGCGACGCCTCGAGCGTGTCGTCGGTGCGGCCGCGGGGCAGGGTGTCGGCGTAGAGCGCTTGCATAGGTGCCTTACTGCTGGCGGCCCGTCAGCAGGTCGCGGGTGTGGGCGATCAGGCCATCGGCAATCGCCTCGGCGTTGACCTCGAACTTGCCTTCGCGAATCGCCTGCGCGATGCGCGCCACCTTGTCGGCATCGAAATCAGCGTTGCCCTGATTGACCAGCAGGGCTGCCGCCGGCGACAGGGCGACCTTGGCGCTGGCCTCGGGTGCGGCGGCCTTGGCAGCGGGCGCGGCCTGGCTGTTGCTGCTGGCCAGCGGCATGGGTTTGCTGTTGTCGAATGGACCGATTTTCATGTTCTGGCTCCTGAAGCCGGCGGCATCTGCACACATGTGCAGGCTGCCGGTTGTTCGCACATGCGAGGGCTATCGGTCGCCCAGGCCGGCACTTTAGGACTATTCGCGGCTGCGCAGGCTGCGCCATTGCTTTGCGGGGGTGAATGCGCCCTGGAAGAAACGCACAGCGTGAGCAAAGTCACAGTGCCACCTCGACCAGGCGATCGGCCACCGCCACGCCGCTCACCACCCGACCCGATTCGGTGCGCACGCGCACGGCTCGGCCCTCGACACCGGCGGCCAGGGCCTGGCCTTCGCCGTGGATGCGCCAGCCATGGCCTGTGGCCACCAGGCGCACGCTGTCGCCGGCGGCAAACCACTGGCGCGCGCGCAAGTCGCTGTCGCGCACCGCGTCGCCAGACGACACCGGCCGCGCCAGGGCGCGACCGATCAAGGCGTCATTGCTCAGCGGCGCCGCCGGCGCAGCCGCCAGGTTGACTTCGGCCAGGCGCAGGTCATCGATGCCCAGCACATGTCCGGCAGGCAAGGGCGCGCGCAACACCCAGGCCGGGCCGAACACGTCGACCTGGATCGGCAGGAAGACGTTCCAGCGCACACTCGGGTCGGTGCAGCGCAGGCCGATGCGCGCCGCGCCCCACAGGCGGGTGCCCGTTGGCAGATAGGGTTGCACGGCCTGGCAGGGCGCCAGGCGCAGGCGCGGATCGAGCCGGCCGACGCTGACCTGTGCGCGCAGGCCGGGCTCGGCCACGCGGCGCGTGGCCTCGGCGGCGAACTGCTGCACCTGGCTTGCCAGGGCAGCCTCGACCGTTTGCGCATGCAGCGGCAGCGCCACTGCGATCAGCAGGGCAGCCAGGATCCATGCGCGCGAGAACAAAGCGGGATTCACGGGGCTGACTTTAGACAAGCAGGCACCGGGCAGTGCGCCGAAATGGCCGGCCTTGGCCCGCCTTATCGCGCTTATGTTTTGCCGCCGGCTGCCCACAATCCATCGCAAGGCCCACTCCCGGGTCGCCGATGGGGCAGCCCATGATCAACCGACTGACCGACACGCTGAACTTCCAGGCCGAGGCACTGACCTTGCGCTCGGAGCGTCAGCGTCTGATCGCCAGCAACATCGCGAATGCCGATACGCCGGGCTATGTGGCCCGCGACATGGATTTCGCCTCGGCCCTGCGCGAGGCCACCGGCCAGCAGAAGACGGCCGGCCAGATGACTGCCACCACGGCCGGACACCTGCAACCGCTGGCCGGCGCCCGCGCTGAAGCCAACCTGCGGTATGCCACGCCGAGCCAGACCAACCTCGACCGCAACACGGTCGATATGGACCGCGAGCGCGCCAGCTTCGCCGACAACAGCGTGAAGTACGAAGCCACGTTGCGCTTCATCAACGGCAGCGTCAAGACCATGCTCGACGCCATCAAAGGCCAGTAACTACTGAACGGAGTTCGACATGTCCATGTTCCAGATCTTCAACGTCGCGGGCAGTGCGGTGTCGGCCCAGAGCCAGCGCCTGAACGTGGTGGCCAGCAACCTGGCGAATGCCGACACCGTGGCCGGGCCCGACGGCAGTGCCTACAAGGCGCGCCAGGTGGTGTTCCAGACCGAACTGATGGGCGCGCAGAGCGCGGCAGGTGTGCGCGTCTCGACCATCAGCGAAGACCAGACCGCGGGACGCCGCGTCCACGACCCCAAGCACCCAGCGGCCGACGCTGAGGGCTATGTCACCTACAGCAACGTCAACGCGGTGGAAGAGATGGTCAACATGATCTCGGCCTCGCGCTCGTACCAGAACAACGTCGAAGTCATGAACACCGCCAAGAGCCTGCTGCAGAAGACCCTGCAAATGGGCCAGGGTTGAGGGCGGACTGAACCATGGCCACCAGCGTCAATGCCTTCTCCGCGCTCAACAACAGCGCGAGCGCGACCCCGGTCAAGACCAAGAACGAGGCCGGCAGCGAGGACCGTTTCCTCAAGCTGCTGGTGGCGCAGATGGCCAACCAGGACCCGTTGAACCCGATGGACAACGCCCAGGTCACCAGCCAGATGGCGCAGATCAGCACTGTCAACGGCATCGACAAGCTCAACACCACGGTGCAGGGCCTGAACCAGCAGTTCGT
>JANNFB010000336.1:0-13270 GCA_031379365.1 Burkholderiales bacterium | reverse complement strand
CTGATGATTGCCGGCTTCGACCGTTACTACCAGATCACCAAGTGCTTCCGCGACGAAGACCTGCGCGCTGATCGTCAGCCGGAGTTCACGCAGATCGACATCGAGACCTCCTTCCTCACCGAGGAGGAGATCCGCAGCATGTTCGAGGGCATGATCCGCAGCACTTTCGAGCATGCCATTGGGGTGCCGCTGCCGGCCTTCCCGGTGATGAGCTACGCCGATGCGATGCGCCTGTACGGCAGCGACAAGCCCGACCTGCGCGTCAAGCTGGTGCTGACCGAACTCACCGACGTGATGGGTGACGTCGACTTCAAGGTCTTCTCGGGCCCCGCCAACAGCCCCGAAGGCCGTGTGGTGGCGCTGCGCATCCCAGGGGGCGCCGAGATGAGCCGCGGCGAGATCGACGGCTACGGCGAGTTCGTCAAGATCTACGGCGCCAAGGGGCTGGCCTGGATCAAGGTCAACGACATCGCCACGGGCCGCGACGGGCTGCAGAGCCCCATCGTCAAGAACCTGCACGACAAGGCCATCGCCGAAGTGCTGGCACGCACCGGCGCCGCCAATGGCGACCTGCTGTTCTTCGGCGCCGACAAGGCCAAGGTCGTCAACGACGCCATCGGCGCCCTGCGCGTCAAGGTCGGCCACAGCGAGTTCGGCAAGGCGCGCAACCTGGCCCAGGGCGACTGGGAGCCACTGTGGGTGGTCGATTTCCCGATGTTCGAGCACGACGACGCCGCCGACCGCTGGGTGGCGGTGCATCACCCCTTCACCAGCCCGAAGGACGGCCACGAAGACTGGCTCGAGTCCAACCCCGGCGCCTGCATCGCCAAGGCTTACGACGTGGTGCTGAACGGCATCGAACTCGGCGGCGGCTCGGTGCGTATCCACCGCGAAGAAGTCCAGAGCAAGGTGTTCCGCGCGCTGAAGATCAACGCTGAAGAGGCCCAGGCCAAGTTCGGCTTCCTGCTCGATGCGCTGCAATACGGCGCGCCGCCGCACGGCGGCATCGCCATCGGCCTGGACCGTTTCGTGATGCTGCTGACCGGCGCCGAGTCGCTGCGCGAAGTCATCGCCTTCCCGAAGACCCAGCGCGCGCAGGATTTGCTCACGAACGCGCCCGGGCCGGTGGATGAGCGGCAGTTGCGCGAGCTGCACATCCGGCTGCGAAACACGCAAACCGCCTGAAAAGAGCGGCAGGCGCGCCGACGCGATTAGCTAGAATGGCTGCTCCCAGAGGAGTCTCGAAATGAACCTGACCGCAACGGAAGCAAAGAACCGCTTGGGCAGTGTTCTCGAGCAGGCCCAGCGCGGGCCAGTGTTTATCGAAAAGTCAGGACGGCGCCACAGCGTCGTCATCTCGATCGAGCAATACGATCTCTTGCTTGCACAGCAACGGCGCGGCAAGTCGGCAGCGACGGGCAAGGCGTTCTACGACCAGTACAAGGATTGGGTTGACATGCAGAACTCACTGGTCGAGAAGTACGGAATCCCGGGCGAAGAGTTCCGCGCCTGGTAGCCCGCGGTCCGGTGCAGTGGCGCAGTTCGACGCCTTCGCGAATCCGAACGCCGCGCAGAGCGAGGCGTTTCCGTACTTTGTTGTACTGCAAAGCGATCAACTGAGCCAGCATTCGACGCGGCTGTGCATGCCGTTGGCGCGCCTGCCGCGGGCGCCGGCGGCTCTGCCGCGGCGCCTGACCCAGTCGGTGCTCGTCGACGGGGAGCGCTTGTACCTCGCGGCGCACTTGTGTGCCGCCCTGCCGGCGCGCTTGCTCAAGGGAAAGCGCGTTTCCTTGCGAGATGAGGGCAGTGCGTTCAGGGATGCACTCGATGCTGTATTGAGCGGCGTTTGAGTGTTGTCTGTGCGGTTTGACCAATGACGCCACGTGGCCCCAAGATCCCCGAGTCCGTCCTGGTGGTGATCCACACGCCCGCGCTCGATGTCCTGCTGATCGAGCGGGCCGACAAGCCTGGTTTCTGGCAGAGCGTCACCGGCTCGAAAGACGCAACCGACGAGCCCTTGCTTGAGACCTGCATGCGCGAGGTCGGCGAAGAAACCGGCATCGTCATCGGCAGCCCCAGCGTGCCGCTGGCGTCACTGCACGACTGGCAACTGGCCAACGTCTACGAGATCTACCCGGTCTGGCGCCACCGCTACGCGCCAGGAGTGACCCACAACACCGAGCATGTGTTCGGCCTTGTCGTGCCGGCAGGCACACCAGTGACGCTGAGCCCGCGCGAGCACCTGCGTTTCGAGTGGCTGCCCTGGCGCGAGGCGGCAGACCGTTGTTTCTCGCCGAGCAATGCTGAAGCCGTGCTGCAGTTGCCGCGTTTCACGAGCCCGCCATGAAGCCGTTGCAGTCCAGCGTCCTGCCGCCGCACACCGGCCTGCACGAACGCCTGCGCGTGGCCACCTACAACATCCACAAAGGCGTGCGTGGCGTTGGCCCGCGCAAGCGCCTGGAGATCCACAACCTGGGGCTGGGCATCGAAGCCCTCGACGCCGATCTGGTGTGTCTGCAGGAGGTGCGCCTGCACCACAGCCGCGACGCGCGCCAGTTCGACCGCACCTCCTTCGGCTGGCCGGCCGAGGGCCAGGCCGAGTTCCTGGCGCCCGAGGGCTACGACGCCGCCTACCGCACCAACGCTGTTACACGCCACGGCGAGCACGGCAACGCCCTGCTGTCGCGCTGGCCGATCGGCGACATCGGTCACCATGATGTGAGCGACCACCGCTTCGAGCAGCGCGGCCTCCTGCACGTCCCGGTGCAGTGGCAGGCGCGCACGGTTCACGTGGTCGTCGCGCACCTGGGCTTGATGCATGCCGGCCGGGTGCGTCAGATTCAGCGCCTGGCCGACTTCATCGCCGCCGAAGTGCCGGCGGGCGCGGCCCTGGTGGTGGCCGGCGATTTCAATGACTGGGGCGAGCGGCTCGACGGGCCGATGGTTGAACTCGGCCTGGCGCGGGCCCTGGGCGACAGTCCTGGCGCCTCGCGCCGTGCAACCTTTCCCTCGCGCGTGCCCGTGTTCGCGCTCGACCGCATCTACACCCGCGAGTTGGTCTGCCGCTCCACCTTCGTGCCACGCGGCGCCACCTGGTCGCACATGAGCGACCACCTGCCCTTGGTGGCCGAGTTCGAGTGGCCGTGAAACCGGATGGGTTCGAGTCGAACCCGGCCCAGGTCGCCGCAGGCCATGAGAGCGCCTGGTACGCGCAGCGCGAGGCGCATTTCAGCGGGGGCAACGAGGTCACGCTGCTCACCGGTGGCGACCAGCTCTTTCCAGCCATGCATGCGGCGATCGCGCGGGCCCGGCACGACGTCTGGCTGGCCACCTACATCTTCCATGATGATGCGGCCAGCCGCGCCATGGCCGACGCCCTGATCGCTGCGGCGCAGCGCGGCGTTCGGGTGCGGGTGGTCGTCGACGGCTTCGGCTCCAAGGCCACCTTGCCGACCTTGCGGCGCTGGTTCGACGCCAGCGGCGTGGCCCTGGCGGTGTTCCGCCCGCTCGATCGCTGGTACGCCTGGCTGCAGCCGGGCCAGTTGCGCCGCTTGCACCAGAAATTGCTGGCCACCGACAACGAGCAAGCCTTCGTCGGCGGCATCAACATCATCGACGACCGTGTTGACTTGAACCATGGCGCCACGCCCGAAGCGCGGCTGGACTTCGCGGTCTTGCTGCGCGGCCCGGTGGTTGGGCCGGTGGCCCAGACCGCCCGCGCGATGTGGACGCGCGCCGCCTTCGGCCGCGATTGGCGTGAAGAGGTCTTGGCCCTGGCCCGCAGCGCCGAGCCGGTGGCGCGGGCGAAGAAGCTCATGCAACGCCTGCGCATCACCCGCAGCCCGGCCGATCCCGACGGCGAAGCCGCGCGGCCGGTGCAGGCGGCCTTCCTGGTGCGCGACAACCTGAGCCAGCGCCGCGCCATCGAGCGCAGCTACATCGACGCGCTGCGCCAGGCGCACGGGCGCATCGATCTGATCTCGGCTTACTTCTACCCCGGCCGCGCCTTCCTGCGCACGCTGCGCGATGCCGCCCGGCGCGGCGTGCGGGTGCGCCTGCTGTTGCAGGGCAAGCTCGACTACCGCTTTGCCGGCCTGGCGGCGCGTGTGCTCTACGCCGAGATGCTGTCCTGCGGCGTGCAGATCTACGAGTACGTGCCGGCCTTCCTGCATGCCAAGGTGGCCCTGGTCGACGATGGCTGGGCCACGGTGGGCAGCTCCAACATCGACCCACTGTCCTTGTTGCTCAACCTCGAGGCCAATGTGGTGGTGCGCGACGCCGGCTTCAACGCCGCACTCGGCGCCGCTTTCGAACAAGCCATCGCCGTGTCGCGGGAAATCACCGCACCCCCCATGGCGCCGGGTTGGGCCGCCGCGCTGCGCCGTGGCTTCGTGGCGTGGGTGGCCAACTGGTACCTGCGCCTGGCAGGCATCAACGGGCGCTACTGAAACGCTTGTCTTGAGCGGCGTGGGTGGGTCGTGATCGACCCTCGCCGACCGTGAAAGCGCGGGTTCGCTTCAGCGCGTGCGCGGCAGGGCCTTGCCCAGGCACACGCTCATCGGGTCCCCAACATAGGCGCCATACGCAGGCACCCGGCGCCAACCGCAGCCGCGGTAAAGCGCGATGGCTGCCGTTTGGCGCGCGCCGGTTTCGAGCACCAAACGGTGGTAGCCGAGGCTCCGAGCCTGGCTCTCCAGCGCCGACAACAGTTCGCGTGCCACGCCGTCGCGCCGCGCAGCGAGGGTCACGAACATGCGCCGCACTTCGCCGGTGAAGGCGTCATGCTCGCGCAAGGCGCCACAGCCCAAGGCCTGGCCGTCCTGCCAGGCCAGCAGGTAGACCTCGCGCTCGCCCAAAGGCAGGTTGGTCGGGGCCGGGCTGTCGTCGCCGAACAGTTCCGGGTACAGCGCACGGGCCTCGACCGCCGCCTCGGCCAGCAGGCGCAAGGCATGCGGGTGCAGCGGGTCGCTGGCCTCGATCACGCGTCCGGTCGTGGCCTGCATCACGGCCGCCACGCGATCATGGTCTGCACCAACTCGCGCAGCACGGGCATCACTTCGGTCGCGCGCGCGTCGTCCCAGGCGTGGGGGCGACTCTCGTCGAGGTAGCAACGCCAGCACATCTCGAGTTGCACGGCATGCAAGCGCTCGACGGGCCGGCCGTAGCGGCGGGTGATGTGCCCGCCCTTGAAGCGCCCATCCACGACGTGCGTGTAGCGTGTCTGCGCGCCCAGCACACGGCCAAGCGCCGCAGCCAGCGAGGCCGCACAGCTGCTGCCGCTGGCGGTGCCCAAGTTGAGGTGCGGCAGGCTGCCTTCGAACAGCCAGGGCAGTTCTGACTTGATGCTGTGGGCGTCGAACAGCACGGCATGGCCGTGCTGGGCGCGCAGGCGCTCCAGCTCCGCCGCCACCGCCTCGTGATAGGGCCACCAGTAGGCTTCGACGCGGGCGGCCGTCTCAGCCGCGTCGGGCGCATGACCATCCCGGTACAGCGCGTCGCCGGTGAAGAAGCGCGTCGGTACCAAGCCCGTGTTGTTCACGCCCGGGTACATCGGCGTGTCTTCCGGCGGCCGGTTCAGGTCGATGACGTAGCGGCTGTAGGTCGGCACGATCAGGCTGGCGCCGAGCTCGTGTGCAAATGCGTAGAGGCGGTCGAGGTGCCAGTCGGTGTCTTCGACGTCCGCCGCACGCGGCACCAGGCGCTCGCGCAGGGCCGGCGGCAGGGCGGTTCCGGCGTGCGGCACGCTGACCAGCAGCGGCGCACTGCCGGCGAACAGTCGGTAAGTCGCGCTCAAGGCAGGCTGCTGGCGTGCAGGCAAAGTGCGGCGATTTCGCGCTCGATGTCGACCGGAAAGCCGCGCCGGCCGATGCGCCGGTCGTTGAGCAGGTGATCGAACACGTCAGAGCGGTGCGCGGACACGGGCCAGGCGCCGGCAATCATGTTGATGACACGGGGATAGCGCAACACCGTCAAGTGCGGGCGAATGTCCTCGGGCAATCGGCCCAGCCATTCCAGGGCCCGACCGGTGAGCGCGCGGTCCGTCGCCAAGGGCGGCCGGCGGTTGTTCTGCCAGTAGCCGGGCACGCTCTCGAGCACGCGCGCCACGTCGGGCGGCAAGGCGTCGATCACCTCGCGCGCTTCGTCAATGGAGACCACTTCGAACTCCATCAGTCCGGACGGCGTCGGCTTGTACTTGGAAGAAGGTGTCTTGGGGCTCATGACGCAGGATCGCTGAGCCTATTTTCGCCCCGCCGGGCGCGTGCCCGGTGGCATTGCGTCACGCCGCGCTGAAGTTTCCGGGGCCCGCCAGTTGGCGCAGGGCCGGGTGCGCCGCCAGGCGCCCGACATCGAGACCGCGCCAGTTGCGCAATTGCAGGTTCGACAAGCTGGCCAGCAGGTCGCGCTCGGCCGGCGTGCTCAGCGGCACGAAGGCTTCGATCAGTGCGGCCATCGCCACTTCGCAAGCGCGTGACGTGTTGCCGTCGTCCACCTTGACGGCCACCCCCAAGCCGGCCTCGGGCAGGGCGGCGCAGTACATGCCTTCGGCGCCCACCTTGCAGAACACGCGTTCCCCCAGCAGTTCCATCACCCGGGTGTCGAAGCGGGCGCTGCCGCCGACCATGAAGGGCGCCTTTGCCACGGCGCGGCGCAGCCGGGCGGCTGCAGCCGCGCGCACCGGTGCCAGGCCGACGCAGCTGCCGGCGCGCGCAAAACCGTGCGCCAGATGACGCAGCGGAATGGCGTAGGTCGGGATCGAGCAGCCGTCGATGCCGCGGGGCGTGTGGTCCAGGTCGAATCCCGTGACCTGCGCCACGGCGGCGTTGACCTCGCGCATGACGGCATGCTCCGGGCGCACATAGCCGCTCAGGAAACCCAGGCGGTCTTTCTCGCCGGCGAGCACGCAGCCCAGGCAGACGAAGCCGGCATGTTTGCCGGAGCAGTTGTTGTGCAGCGCCGTCGGGGCGGTGCCGGCGGCAGCCAGCGCGTGCACGGAAGGCTCGTGATACGGCCAATGGGCGCCGCATTCGAGCACCGCCGCATCGAGGCCCGCCTTGGCCAGGGCCGCGGCGGCGGTGCGCGCGTGGGCCGGTTCGCCGCCGTGCGAGGCGCAGGCCAGGGCCAGTTCTTCATCACTCAGACCAAAGCGGTCGGCGGCGCCGCTCTCCACCAGGGGCAGCGCCTGCAACAACTTGATCGCGGAGCGCGGAAACACAGGGCGGTCGATGTCGCCCAGGGATGCCACCAGGCGGCCGTCGCCGTCGACCACAGCCACGGCGCCCCGGTGGAAGGACTCCACCGCGTCGCCGCGCCATGCTTCAACCAAGACCGGGTTCATGCCATTGGCTCCACTGTTGTCCGGGCCGCGACTGTAGCGCCAAGGCCAGCAGGGACAATCCGGGCCATGCCCTTGAACGCCCTGTTGTTGGTGCTGACTGCTGCGCTGCTGCATGCGCTGTGGAACGTGGTGGCGAAGAAGGCCGGCGGCAACCACCACTTCGCCCTCATCACGGTGCTCATGACCTGTGTGCTGTGGGCGCCGGCGGCGCTGTGGTTCGGCTTACTTGAGTCGGTGCGCTGGGGCTGGCTCGAGTGGGCCGTGCTGGCGCTCAGTGCGCTGGTGCACGTGCTGTACTTCACCGTCCTGCTCACCGGCTACCGCAAGTCCGACCTGACTGTCGTCTACCCGGTGGCGCGCGGCAGCGGCCCGCTGCTGGCCGCTGTCGGCGCCATCTTCTTTCTCGGTGAGCGACTGACCGTGCTGGGCGGCGTCGGTGTGCTGGCGGTGTGTGGCGGCGTATTCCTGGTCGCCGGCGGGCCGGCGCTCTGGCGTGGCTCGCAGGACGCTGTTGCGCACCAGCGCGCCATGGCGGGAGTGCGCTGGGGCGTGCTCACGGGCACGCTCATTGCGGGCTACACCGTGATCGATGGCTACGCGGTCAAGGTCCTCCTGATCGGCCCGGTGGTGGTCGACTACGTTGGCAACCTGCTGCGCGTGCCCTTGCTGCTGCCGTCGTCCTTGCGCGACAAAGCCGGGTTGCGCAGCGCCTGGGCTGGTCAGTGGCGCCATGCGCTCGTGGTGGCCACCCTCGGCCCGCTGGCCTACGTCCTGGTGCTCTACGCGGTGCAGATGGCGCCGCTGTCGCACGTGGCGCCGGCGCGCGAGGTGTCGATGTTGTTCGCCGCCCTGATCGGCGGGCGCCTGCTCGGCGAAAGTGATCGCGGCCTGCGCCTGATCGGCGCAGCCTGCATGGCCGCGGGTGTCATTGCCTTGGCCACGGCCTGATCACAGCGGCGCGAGGCCGGCCGTGCGCAAGGTCGGCGCCGCGGCTTCGATCGGCGCCAGCAAGCGCGGCCAGATGCGCGCGCCGGTGTCGCGCCGGAAGGCGCTGAAGTGGCCGATGCGCTGCAGTCCCACCGAGGCCGGCGTCAGCGCATGCCGCTGCACGTCGGCGTTGATGAACATCCTGGCCAGGCCATCGACGGCTCGCGGCGGGGCGTAGCTCAGATCGTCGCTGACGTTCCACAGATGGGCGTGGCCGTCGAACTCATGCAGCGTCAGTTGGTCCTGCAGCGTCGGGTCACCCCACAGGTAATTGCGGCCGCGGCCCCAGCGCGCCCACTCCAGCGCCACCTGCTTGGGCAGCGGCATCGCACTGCCGCCGCCCAGCGCCCAACCGGGGGCGTGGCCGAACAGATGCGCCACCGTGGGCAACAGCAGGTGGAAGAAGAAGGCCGTGACCCAGCGGTGCACGCCAGGCCACAGACGCCAATCGCCGAGCTGCGAAGCGACCGTGAGCACGGCATCGACGTTGCCGATCCCGCGCGCCAGGCCGATGCCGTTGCCGCCGAAGGAGTGGCCGACCCACAGCAGCGGCAGGCGCTCGCCGCCCGCGGCGGTGCGCTGCTGTTCGGCTGCGGCCAGGGCCGCACTCATGTCCTGCTGGCCCCACTCGCGCATCGTTGCCGTCTCGGCCGTGATCGGGCCCCGGCGCGACGGGCCGATGCCACGGTAGTCGAACGTCAACACCGCGTAGCCGCGCTGCGCGAGCCAGGTCGCGAAGGCGCGGTAGAAGCCCTGCGGCACACCGGCCGCCGGGCTGATCACGGCCACGGCGCGGGCCCTGCCGGTGGGTGGCTCGAACCAATGAGCCGCAATCTCGACGCCGTCATCGCAGCTCAGGCGCAGTGGCAGGCCGCCCGGCCCGGCTTCGGTCGGCCCAAGGGCGGCATGCAGGTGGGCCAAGTCGGGTGCGGCGTTGGCAGGCAGGGCGGCGAAGAGGGAAGGGGTCATGGTGCGGGGGTCCTGCGAGGGGGGTTGCTCGTCTGGTGGGCACTCTAGGCAGTCAATCAATGATTGACTAGCGTGGTGTTTGTTGACACATTGCTTCTATGAAGTCACCAACCAAACCGGGCAGGCCCGTGCGCAATGCGCCATCCCAGGCGCTGACGCCTGACCGCGCCACGCACCGCGAGCGCCGTCGCGAAGCCACCCTGGCGCTCGATGCCAATGCGCTGGAGCTGTTTGCGCGCGTGGCGGCGGCCGGCAGCTTCGCCGAAGCGGCGCGGCGCCTGGGCCAGACGCGCGCCGCGGTGAGTCGCCGCATTGCGGCCATCGAAGCCCTGGCCGGCCAGCCGCTGATGGCGCGCACGACGCGCTCGCTCGGACTGACCGAGGCCGGCCGGCGCCTTGCGCAACGTGCGCGGGCGGTGCTCGAAGCGGCCGACGCCGCGCGCGGCGCCCTGCAGGCCAGCCGTGCCGGCCTGGCCGGCCGCCTGCGCGTGACAGCGGCGCCGAGCTTCGGCCGCGCCGTGCTCGCGCCGCTGCTGGCACGTTTTCGCGAGCAACATCCCGGCGTGCGCTTCGAGCTGCTGTTCACTGACCGGCGGATAGACCTGTTGCGCGACAACGTCGACATCGCTTTCCGCCTGACGCGCTCGCCACCCGAAGACTGGGTCGCTCAGCCCGTGCTGCCCTTCGTGGTCTGCGCCTATGCAGCGCCGCAGCTGCAGTGGCCGCTCGAGCACCCGCGCGCGCTGGCCGCGCAGCCGTTGTTGCTGGCGGCGGCCGCCACGGACCTGGCCCCACTGCTGTGGCGCCACCCCGGCAGCGGCAAGACGGCGCAGGTGGACGTCGTGCCCGTGGTCACCAGCGAAGACATGGACGGGCTGGTTGCCCTCGCGCGCGCCGGCGGCGGCATCGTGCTGGCGCCGAGCTACTGCGCGCAGGTCGATCTGGCGCAAGGGCGCCTGGCCGAAGTGCTGCCGGGCTGGCACCTGCCCGTGGCCGAAGGCGCCACGGTGCAGGCGCTGACCCTGCCGCACCCGCTGGTCAGCGAAAGCGCGCGCTCGCTGGTGCGATTCGTCAGCGAGTCGTTGGCCAACAGCCCCATGCGCTGACGCTGGCGCCGGTGCGGCCGAAGCCGGCTTGTGTCAACACTCGCGGCGTCACAGGCC
This sequence comes from Burkholderiales bacterium, assembly GCA_031379365.1. Taxonomy (GTDB): domain Bacteria; phylum Pseudomonadota; class Gammaproteobacteria; order Burkholderiales; family Burkholderiaceae_C; genus CADEEN01. The sequence goes on along the minus strand of JANNFB010000336.1, from coordinate 2,815 downwards.
CGCCAAGGGCGCGGTGCTGCGACAGGTCAAGTCAGCGACCGAACAGGCCCTTGATCACGCCGCCAACGCCCTCGACCACGCCGCCCAGGCTGACACCGAGTTTCTCGGCCAGGCCCACAGCGAAGCGCGCAGCGAACAACTCGTTGAGCGAGAACTTCGGGTCGTCGAGCTTGCCTTCGAGCGTGAAGCCCAACTCGATGCGGCCGTCGCGGGCCATTGCCGCCAGGACGGCCTGACGCGGCACCCCGGCAAAGGTGCCGAATGCGCCGCCGCTACTGTGCAGTTCCAGATCCGTCAAAGTGAGTCGACCCGGCGCGCGCAGGCGTTGACCCTTCACGCTGGCGTCGAGCGACAGATCCAGCGTGCCGCGCTTGACACTGGTGTCGTTCGCTTGCACCAGGTAGGGCTGCAGGGCGACCAGGTCCAGGCCCTTGATCTTCAGTGCCAGTTCGGCGTCACGCGTCGCGGGCGTCACGTGGCCCTGCAGGGCAAGCGTGCCCTGACGCTGTGGCCCGGCAAGGGTGGCTTGAAGCGCGACGGCGGCGCGCTGGTCCAGCGCCGGCAGCGCCAGCGGGCCGACATCGGCGCGCAGTGCCTCCAGGCGGATGCGGTGCGGTGCGCCGCGAGCCCCCGCAATGGAGGCGTCGTAGAAGTCGATCACCACGTCGCGCAGACGCAAATCGCCGATGTGCAGCGTTGGCGCCTGTGGGGCTTCAGCGGCTTGGCCGGGCGAGGCAGGGCGCTCGGCCTCGAGCAAGCTGGGCAGCACGCGCAGCCTGCCATCGCGCGTGCGCAGCATCGACAGGCTGGCACCTTCGACGCTGATGCTGGCCACGCGCCAGCCGCTGTGCCACAGGCTCGAGATCGCAGGCACCACACGAATGCGCTCGGCCACCAACTCGTCGGCGGCCGGCCAGCGGACCGCGGGCGTGCCATGGCCAGGCGCCGCGCGCACACGCAGCCCGCGCAGCTCCACGCTCCCCCAGTCGAGGGCCACGGACTGCAGCGTCGCGCGCGGGCCGAGGGCGGCTTCAATGCCGCTGTGCAGGCGCTGCAATGCAAGCTGGAAGGCCAGGGCCGCCGCGGCCAGTGCGATGGCTACGACGGTGAGCGCCACCTTCCAGTGCTGCTTCAAAAAGGTCATACAGCGATTGTGCCGAGGCGCGACCCGCACAATCCGTGCATGGCTTCACAGGCAGTTGCGTTACCTTCCCAGCACCTCATCGGTGTCGATTTCACCAGCGCACCAAGCGCCAGAAAACCCATCATGGTGGCCCGCGGCAGCGTGCAGGGCGCGCGAGTGTCGCTGCTGCGGGTTGACGCGCTGCCCAGCTTCGCTGCATTCGAGGCGCTGCTGCGAGAGCCCGGCCCCTGGGTCGGCGCTTTCGATTTGCCCTTCGGCTTGCCGCGCGAGCTGGTCGAGACGCTGGGTTGGCCGCTCGACTGGCGGGCACTGATGCACCACTATGCCGCGCTAGAGCGACCGCAGATCCGCGACGCCTTCGCGGCCTTCTGCGCTGCGCGCCCAGCCGGTGGCAAGTTCGCCCACCGCGCGTGCGACGGCCCGGCGGGCTCGAGCCCGTCGATGAAGTGGGTCAATCCGCCGGTGGCCTTCATGCTGCATGCCGGTGTGCCGCGCCTGATCGCCGCCGGCGTGCACCTGCCGGCGCTGCACGCCGGCGATGCCGCGCGCGTGGCGCTCGAGGCCTACCCCGGCCTGCTGGCGCGCGAACTGGTCCAGCGCCGCTCCTACAAGAGCGACAACAAAGCCCAGCAAACGCCCGAGCGCCTGATCGCGCGCAAGGACATCGTCGATGCCATCGAGCAAGGCCGCACCCGCCTGGGCCTGCGCCTGCGCCTTACGCACGCCCAGCGCGACGCCCTGGTGGCCGACGCCAGCGGCGACCGCCTCGACGCCGTGCTCTGCCTGATGCAGGCGGGCTGGGCGGCGCAGCAGCCCGGTTACGGCCTGCCAGCGAACGTGGATCCGCTCGAAGGCTGGATCGTCAGTGCGGTGCCTGGGCTGCGCGATTGAAGGCTGTCGCGGCCGGCGCCCACCATCCCACCTGCAAACCCTTGCAGGTTGTGGCGCTGGCAGGCCTGGGCTATCGTCCGGCCCAATGAAAAGCAAGACATCGTGGGGCAGGGGCCGGTGAGCACACCGGAGCAACAGGCCCGCGCCGAGATCGACCGCCTGCTGCAAGCCGCCGGCTGGGCCGTGCAATCCGTCGATGCCGTGAACCTGCACGCCGCACGTGGCGTCGCCATCCGCGAGTTCCCGCTCGAGCCCGGTTTCGGTTTCGCCGATTACCTGCTCTATGTGGACGGCAAGGCCTGCGGCGTGGTCGAGGCCAAGAAGCAGGGCGCCACGCTCACCGGCGTGGAAATCCAATCCGCCCGCTATGCGCAGGGCCTACCCGCCAGCCTGCCGGCCTGGCAGCGGCCGCTGCCCTTCCTGTACGAATCGACCGGCATCGAAACCCACTTCACCCAGGGCCTGGACCCGGCGCCGCGCGCCCGCAACGTCTTCGCCTTCCACCAGCCCGCGATGCTGGCCGAGTGGCTGAAGCTGCTGCCGCTGGCCACCACGCTCAGCACGCGCGACGGCATATCGGGGCCAGCCGTGAACGCGCCGCCGCCGACCTTCCTGGCCCGCCTGCAACAGATGCCCGAGCTCGTCACCGAATGGGGCGACTTCAAGCTCTGGCCCGCGCAAATCACCGCCATCCGCAACCTGGAGAAAAGCCTCGCCGCCAACAAGCCGCGCGCACTGATCCAGATGGCCACCGGCAGCGGCAAGACCTTCACCGCCATC
>JANNFB010000026.1:0-68852 GCA_031379365.1 Burkholderiales bacterium | reverse complement strand
GGCGGCCAGGCGCAGCACTTCGTCTTCAGTGAAACCGGCCGCAACGACGACGCGGTCGAAGCGCGGCTTGCCTTCGGTGAGGGTGCCGGTCTTGTCCACGATCAGGGTATCGACCTTGCGAAAGTTCTCGATCGCCGCCGCGTCGCGGAACAGCACGCCCTGCGTCGCGGCCTTGCCGGTGGCGACCATGACCGACATCGGCGTGGCCAGCCCCAGCGCGCAGGGGCAGGCGATGATCAACACGGCCACCGCATTGATCAGGCCATAGACCCAGCTCGGCTCGGGGCCGAACAAGCCCCAGGCGAGAAACGTCAGCAGTGCGACGCCGACCACGCTAACGACGAAGTAACCCGCCACGCGGTCGGCCATGCGCTGCATCGGCGCGCGCGAGCGCTGCGCCTGCACGACCATCTGCACGATGCTGGCCAGCACCGTCTGTGCGCCGACCTTCTCGGTGCGCATCACCAGCGCGCCGCTGGTGTTCATCGTCGCCCCGATCAGCTTGTCGCCGGCGCGTTTGCCCACCGGCATCGGCTCGCCGGTGAGCATCGATTCATCGACCGCGCTGGCGCCTTCGGTGACCACGCCATCGACCGGCACCTTTTCGCCAGGGCGCACGCGCAGCGTGTCGCCGACATGCACATGCGTGAGTGGGATGTCTTCTTCGCTGCCGTCTGCGTTGATGCGCCGCGCCGTCTTTGGCGCCAAGCCGAGCAGCGACTTGATGGCCGCCGAAGTCTGCGAGCGCGCCTTCAACTCCAGGATCTGGCCGAGCAGGGTCAGCGAGATGATCACCGCCGCGGCCTCGAAATACACCGCCACACGGCCCATGGCCTGGAACGAGGCCGGGAAGACCTGTGGCGCCACGGTGGCCACCACGCTGTACGTGAAAGCCGCGCCGGTGCCCAGGCCGATCAGGGTCCACATGTTCGGGCTGCGGTTCACGATCGATTGCGCACCGCGCACGAAGAACGGCGCTCCCGCCCAAAGCACGATGGGCAGCGTCAACGCCAGTTCGACCCAGCTTTGGGTGGCCATCTCGAACCAGCCCAGGCGGTGGCCGGCCATCGCCAGCGTGGTGACGACGACGGTCAGCGGCAGGGTCCACCAGAAGCGGCGCTTGAAGTCGATCAGTTCGGGGTTCTCGCCCTCGTCCAATGTGGGCAACAAAGGCTCCAGCGCCATGCCGCATTTGGGGCAGGCGCCGGGGCGGTCCTGCCGCACTTCGGGGTGCATCGGGCAGGTGTAGACGGTGCCGGCGGCGGGCGCGGCGGGCGCGGTTTGCTTGTTCGCCAGCGGTGTAGCGCCCAAGACATGCACGAACCTGGCCGGCGCAGCGACGAAGCGGGCTTTGCATTGGGCACTGCAGAAGTACACCGTCGCGCCCTCGCGCTCGATCGAGTGGAAGGACTTGGGCGTCACGGTCATGCCGCAAACGGGATCCTTCAGCGCGACAGGCGGTGGCGCCGCGCTCATGACATGGCACTCACAGCTTGGCAGCGGCCAGAACGCTGGCGCTGGCCAGGGCGACGCAAAGGGCGGTGAATTGCAAGGGGGTCATGACGGGCGCCTGAGTGGGTGGGAACGCCGGCGGAAGAGAAGAGGCAGCGGAGCGCTCGGCCTGCCGGATCACGCTACTTTCGTCGGATGACCCAGACCGCAAAGCCGATGAGCACCACGAGCAGCACGACGGCGACCCAAGGGCCGCCGTAACCGCCCATCCAGCCGTGGTTCCATCGACCGCCCATCATGTTGTCGCTCTGCGCGAGCGCGGCGTTGCCAGCCCAAAGCAGCCCGCTGCCGGTGGCGATCATGGGAAAGGTCTTCACGGTGTCTCCTGTCGGGCAAGCGTGGAAGTTCACGCGCTGAGCCGATGCTGGGCCGGCGTTGCACTCTCGTCTGTGCGGCATCGCACCCACAGCCCAAGGTGCCGGTGGCCGCCTGCGCACCGCTCATACACCTTGGCGTTCAACGGCATCAAGCTGACTGTTGCAGATCGGCCCTTTGCGGTCGTTCGTTCCTGCACTCGCCAGGTCGCGCGAGATCGGGACGGCGGGGCACTCTGCTCCGCGAATGTCCCCCGAGTCGGGCTGCGCCCGCCTCTCCTCCTTGATTTCGCTGCGCAGAGCACCCCACCGCCCCGATCCGATGCATGGGGGCGTTCGCGGGCGGAGGGGCACCGAAGCCTGAGGCTGGGGCTGCCGGGTGCCCGCCGCAGCGAAATCAAGGGGGAGCCCTGGGCGCAGCCCAGGGCGGAGGACATTCGCGGAGGCGGGCACCCGGTGGCCCCGGCCGGCGCGGCCCACGAACCTGCGGGAACGCACGACTGCAACGGACCGCAAGCCGACAACACATTCGCGTGCGGGCACTTCAAGAGTCGAGGGTGGCGCATTGCCGCGGAGAGCCACTGACATGAACGCGATCACCCGCAAGGAAGCTGCCGCCCTCGATGCGCCGAGCGTCAACTTCAAACTCAACGGACGCGACGTCACCGCCCGTGCGAACGAAACGATCATCGAGATCGCCAGGCGCGAGGGCGTAGAAATTCCGCACCTTTGCTACAAGCCGGGCCTCGAAGAGGTCGGCAACTGCCGTGCCTGCGTGGTCGAGATCGGCGGCGAACGTGTGTTGGCGCCGTCCTGCTGCCGGTATCCGAGCCCGGGCATGAAAGTCACGACCGATAGCGAGCGTGCCGTGAAGTCGCAGAAACTGGTGCTCGAGCTGCTGCTGGCCGACATGCCCGAGCGCGACTACACGCGCCACAACGAAGTCGACCAATGGGCCGCCAAGCTCGGCGTTGGCAAGCCGCGCTTCGCAGCGCGGGCGCAACCGGCGCAAGACGTTTCGCATCCCGCCATCGCCGTCAACCTCGACGCCTGCATCCAGTGCACCCGCTGCCTGCGCGCCTGCCGTGACGAGCAGGTCAACGATGTCATCGGCCTGGCCTTCCGCGGCGAGCACGCCAAGATCGTCTTCGACATGGACGACGCGATGGGCACGTCGACCTGCGTGGCCTGTGGCGAATGCGTGCAGGCCTGCCCGACCGGTGCGCTGATGCCCGCGCGCGACGCGGCGTTGGCTGTGCCCGACAAGCAGATCGAATCGCTGTGCCCGTTCTGCGGCGTTGGCTGCCAGCTGACCTACAACGTCAAGGACAACAAGATCCTCTTCGTCGAGGGGCGTGACGGGCCGGCCAACCAGGGGCGTCTGTGCGTCAAGGGACGCTACGGCTTCGACTACGCGCACCACCCGCAGCGCCTGACCACACCGCTGATCCGGCGCAAGGACGCGCCGCCGAAACGCGGCGACTTCGTGATGGACCCGACACGGGTGATGGACATCTTCCGCGAAGCAACGTGGGAGGAGGCGATCGCGTTGGCCGGCGGCGGGCTGCGCAGCATCCGCGACATGCACGGCAAGAAGGCGTTGGCGGGCTTCGGCTCGGCCAAGGGCAGCAACGAAGAGGCCTACCTGTTCCAGAAGCTGGTGCGCACGGGTTTCGGCAGCAACAACGTCGACCACTGCACGCGGCTGTGCCATGCCTCGTCCGTCGTCGCGCTGCTCGAAGGCATCGGCTCGGGCGCTGTGAGCAACCCGGTGATGGACGTGACCGAGGCCGAGGTCGTGATCCTGATCGGCGCCAACCCGACCGTGAATCACCCGGTGGCGGCGACCTTCATCAAGAACGCCACGAAGCTCGGCACCAAGCTGATCGTGCTCGACCCGCGCCGCTCCGACCTGTCGCGCGTGGCGCATCGCTTCCTGCAGTTCAAGCCCGACACCGACGTCGCGATGTTGAACGCGATGATGAACGTCATCGTCAGCGAGGGCCTGGTCGACGAGGCTTTCATCGCCAGCCGCACCATCGGCTACGAAGAGCTGAAGAAGAACGTCGCCGGCTACACGCCCGAGTCGATGGCCCCCATTTGTGGCATCGATGCCGAGACCCTGCGCTATGTGGCAAGGCTTTACGCCAAGAGCAAGGCTTCGATGATTCTGTGGGGCATGGGCGTCAGCCAGCATGTGCACGGCACCGACAACGCGCGCTGCCTGATTGCGCTGGCACTGATGACGGGCCAGATCGGCCGCCCGGGCACGGGGCTGCATCCATTGCGCGGCCAGAACAACGTGCAGGGCGCATCCGACGCGGGCCTGATCCCGATGATGCTGCCCGACTACCAGCATGTCACCAAGCCGGAGGTTCGTGCGCGTTTCGAAAGCGCCTGGAAACTCGTGCCAGGCACTCTCGACGCCGAGGTTGGCCTCACCGTCGTCGAGGTCATGCACGCGATCAAGAAGGGGACGATCCGTGGCAGGTACGTTCAGGGCGAGAACCCGGCCATGTCCGACCCCGACGCCAACCACGCCCGCGAATTCTGGCCGCGCTCGAGCACCTGGTGGTGCAGGACATCTTCCTCACCGAAACCGCCTACCTCGCCGACGTGATCCTGCCGGCTGGCGCCTTCCCCGAGAAGACCGGCACCTTCACCAACACCGACCGGCTGGTGCAGATGGGCCGCCAGGCGATCGACCCGCCGGGCGACGCGCGGCAGGACCTGTGGATCATCGAGCAGATCGCCAACCAGCTCGGTTGCGGCTGGCGCTACGCGCACGTGTCCGAAGTGTTCGACGAGATGCGGCACACGATGCCCAGCATCGCCGGCATCACCTGGGAGCGGCTCGAGCGCGAGCATGCCGTGACCTACCCGTGTGAGAAGGAAGGCGACCCGGGTGAGTCCGTGGTCTTCACCGACCATTTCCCGCGCGAAGGCGGCAAGGCGCGCTTCGTGCCGGCCGACATCATCCCGGCCAACGAACGTCCTGATGCCGACTACCCGATGGTGCTGATCACCGGGCGCCAGCTAGAGCATTGGCACACCGGCAGCATGACGCGTCGCGCGACGGTGCTCGACGCGCTCGAGCCCGACCCGACGGCACTGATCCATCCGCTCGATCTGTCGGCGATGGGCGCCAAGCCGGGCGACGTGGTGACGATCGCGTCGCGCCGGGGCACCGTGTCGCTGTATGCCCGTGCCGACGACGGCACGCCGCGCGGCGCCGTTTTCGTCCCGTTCTGCTACTACGAAGCGGCGATCAACAAGCTGACCAACGCCGCGCTCGATCCGTTCGCCAAGATCCCCGAGTTCAAGTACTGCGCCATCCGCGTGCACAAGGGCGGCCAAGCGCCGCAGCAAGGCAGCTACGGCGGCGGGCAGGCGCTCGGGGCGGCGGCGACTGCCGTTCGCTGAAGGGCCTCGGGCGGCACTCAGCGCGTCTGGTAGCGGTTGGTGAGCTTGCCGATGCCCTCGATCTCGACCGACACCTCGCTGCCAGGCTTGATCGATCCGACGCCGACCGAGGTGCCGCACAGGATCACGTCGCCGGGATAGAGCGTCATGTCGTGTGAGATCAGGCTGACCAGGCGTGGCACTGAGAAGCGCATGTCGCTGACCGGGTAGTTCTGGCGCAGCTCGCCGTTGAGCCAGGTCTTGACGACCAGCGTGCCAGGGTCCAGCCCCGTCGCGATCACCGGCCCCATCGGACAGAACTGGTCCATGCCTTTGGCCCGCGTCCACTGCGTGAACGAAGGGTCGCGGTTCATGATGTCGACCTCGGTCAAGTCGTTGGCGCAGGTGTAGCCGAAGACGTGGTCCAGCGCCTCGGCTTCGCTCACGGCTGTGGCCGCCTTGCCGATCACGATCCCGAGTTCGCCCTCGAAGACCACTTTGCCCAGGCTGCGCGGCGCGTGGATCACGTCCCCGGGGTGGGCATAGGCGTTCGGTGCCTTCAGGAAGTAGAGCGGCTCCGGGGGCACGGCAAGGCCGAGCTTCGCACCCAGGGCCGCAAAGTTGTTCCACAGCGCAAGGACCTTGGTCGGTTGCGTCGGGTGCAGCAGCCGCACGCTGCTCAGCGCCAGCACGCGACCGGTCGCCTCGGGCGTGCCGAACATGTCACCGCGGTACTCGGTGATCTGCTCGCCGTCGAGTTTGCCGAAGCCAACCTGGCCGGCGGCTTCGAAGCGGGCCCAGTGGCTCGATGTGTTGGTCATTGAGGAGCCCGGCGATCAGATCACGCGCTCTTCGCGCAGGGTCGATATCTGCAGGGGCGTGTAGCCGAGTTCCGCGAGAACCTCTTCGGTGTGCTCGCCCAGCAGCGGCGAACGCGTCACCTCTGTCGGGCTGTCCGACATCTTGATGGGGTTGCCCACGGTCAGGTACTTGCCGCGGACCGGGTGATCGACCTCGACGATCGAGCCACTGGCGCGCAGCGAGGGGTCCTCGGCGATCTCCTTCATCGACAGGATCGGCCCACAGGGGATGTCGAACTTGTTGAGGATCTCCATGGCCTCGAACTTGGTCTTGGTCATCGTCCACTGCTCGATGCGCGCAAAGATGGGCTTCAGGTGCAGCAAGCGCGCCTGCGGCGTGGCGTAGGCCTCGTCGTGAACCCAATCGGGCTCGCCAATCACTTCGCAAACTGCGGGCCAGACGCCCGACTGGGTGATGAAGTAGATATACGCGTTCGGGTCCGTTTCCCAGCCTTTGCACTTCAGGATCGAGCCGGGCTGGCCGCCGCCGGAGGCATTGCCGGCGCGGGGCACGGCGTCGCCGAACTTGCCGTCGGGGTACTGGGGGTACTCGTGCAGGGTGTGCGTGCGCTCCAGGCGTTGCTGGTCGCGCAGCTTGACGCGGCACAGGTTGAGCACGGCGTCCTGCATGGGCGCCAGCACTTTCTGGCCGCGCCCGCTGTGCTCGCGCTGGAGCAGCGCCGCGAGGATGCCGAGTGCCAGATGCAAGCCGGTGCCGCTGTCGCCGATCTGCGCGCCCGTGACCATCGGCGGGCCGTCGTCGAAGCCCGTCGTCGAGGCCGAACCGCCCGCGCACTGGGCCACGTTCTCGTAGACCTTGCAGTCCTCGTACTGGCCCGGGCCAAAACCCTTGACGGAGGCCAGCACCATGCGCGGGTTCAGCGCGTGGATGCGCTCCCAGCCGAAACCCATGCGCTCGAGCGCGCCGGGCGCGAAGTTCTCGACCAGCACGTCGCACTGCTTGATCAGCGTCTCCAGCACCTGCTTGCCCTGCGGCTTCTTGGTGTCGATGGTGATCGAGCGCTTGTTGTGGTTGAGCATCGTGAAGTACAGGCTGTCGGCATCGGGGATGTCACGCAGCTGGCCGCGCGTGGCATCGCCTTCCCCGGCACGTTCGACCTTGATCACGTCGGCGCCGAACCAGGCCAACAGCTGGGTGCAGGTGGGGCCCGACTGCACGTGCGTGAAGTCGAGGATTCGATAACCTTCGAGGGCTTTGCTCATGATGTGTCGGTTTCCGCTTCTCTGTAGGGTTAAGCCCGCTCAGGCCGCCTGGGCGATGGCTTGCAGGCGCACCTGGCCACGCTGCTCACTCATGTTCTTGGCCAACAACTTGACGAGCGCGTAGGCGGTGTCGATGTGCGGCGTCGGCGTGTCCGTCAGGCGTCCGAGTTCGACGACGGAGCCGACCAGGGCGTCGATCTCCGGATCGCGTCCCGCCTCGACGTCCTGCAACATCGAGGTCTTGTGCTTGCCGACCTTTTCGGCGCCGGCGATGCGCTTCTCCAGCGAGACGCGGAACTCGATGCCCAGTTTGTGCGCGACGGCCTGCGCCTCGCGCATCATGTTGGCGGCCAGCTCGCGGCTCAGCGGGAACTGGCAGATGTCGACCAACGTGGCGTGTGTCAGGCTGCTGATCGGGTTGAAGGTGAGGTTGCCCCACAGCTTGAGCCAGATCTCGGAGCGGATGTTGTCGAGCACAGGCGCCTTGAAGCCGGCGTTCGTGAAGCACTGTGAGACGCGATTGACCCGCTCCGAACTGCTGCCGTCGAGTTCTCCGACCGGGAAGCGGTCGCCTTCGATGTGCCTGACGACGCCCGGTGCGGTGAGCTCCGACGCCGGGTAGACCACACAGCCGATGATGCGCTCTGCCGGGATGGTGCGGGCGAGCAGGCCGCTCGGATCGACGCTGGTCACCACCGAGCCGGCCAGGGCACCGCCATGGCCGTGGAAGTACCAGAAAGGGATCCCGTTCTGCATCGTCACGATGACTGTCTCGGGGCCGAGCAACTTCGGCAGCTCGCCCGCCACCGCTTCCACCTGGTGCGCCTTCATGGCCAACACCACCATGTCTTGCACGCCAGCTTCGGCGTAGTCGTTGGTGGCCTTGACGTTGCGCGCCACGTGCCGCTCGCCGTCGTGCATCACCAGGGTCATGCCCTGGTTGCGGATCGCCTGCAGATTGGCGCCGCGGACCAGGAAAGTCACGTCTTCGCCGGCCAGCGCCAGTTTGGCGCCGACCATGCCGCCGATCGCACCGGCGCCGATGATGGCAATCTTCATGCTTGCTACTCGCAGTCAGGGGTTGGGGAGGGCCCGCGGTGTAGCGTGGCCCGGTCGGTGCGGTGGGCATTGTGCCCATCGCACCCAGGTTGTCTCGCCGCGCCCACCGGCGCGCACTTGGGCGCTTAGAAGCCGACCTGGCCCGCGCAGGTCTCGGGCCACTCGAAGCGGGAGTCTGCCGCGGCCACCGGGTCGGCACCTTGCACGCTGCCACGGCGCTGCTTGGCGGCCAGGATGGCGTCGGTCAGGAAGCCGGCATCGTAGGCGCGCAGCAGGTGGGCTTGTTCGGCTTGCAGGTAGCCCAGCACACGCTCGCGCTCACAGGCTTGCGTTGCCAGGCTGGCATAGGTGTCGCTGCACCACTGCCAGCGCAGGCCGAGGTCGTGGAAGGCGGCGTTGAACGTGCTGCGCTCGGTTTCGCGGTGCTCGGCGGGGTGGTGGTTTGCCATCACAGGACTCCTGGGCATTGGGTGGCGGTTGAATCAAGTTCGAAGCGAATGGTAGGGGGACCCATCAATAAGCGATAATTAAATGAAGTGATTGTTTCTATTACTCATTGGTAATGTATGGAGGGGCTGTCCGTCGATGAAGCACGCCACATTGCGCCAGCTCAACGTGTTCGAGGCCGTGGCCCGGTTGCTGAGCTACTCGCGCGCTGCCGAGGAGTTGCACCTGACGCAGCCCGGGGTGTCGACGCAGATCCGCAAGCTCGAAAGCCATGCCGGCCTGCCCTTGTTCGAGCAATTGGGCAAGAAGATCTTTCTCACGCCCGCCGGTACCGAGTTGCTGCACCACAGCCGCTTGATCATCGGCCAGTTCGCCGAGGCCGAGGCGGCCATGACGCAGTTCAAAGGGGTGGCGGGCGGCAAGCTCAACGTGGCGGTGATCAGCGCGGGCGACTATTTCTTCCCGCGACTGCTGGTCGACTTTGCCGGCCGCCATCCTGGCGTCACCCTGAACCTGTCGGTGCACAACCGCGCGGACCTGCTCACTCACCTGGACGACAACCTCACCGACCTGGCGGTGATGGTGCGCCCGCCGCTGGACGCCGACACCGAACAACAGGCGTTTGCGCCCCATCCCTATGTCATCGTCGCCGCGGCCAGCCACCCTTTGGCCGCCGAGGCAGCGATCCCCATGGCGCGACTGCTGCGTGAGCCCTTCATCGTGCGCGAACAAGGGTCCGACACCTGGCAGTCCATGGTCGACGGCTTCGGTCGCCACATGGCGCGCCTGAAGATCGCGATGCAGATCAAGAGCACCGAGACCATCAAGCAGGCGGTGATGGCCGGCATGGGCGTGAGTTTCCTGTCGGCGCACACGGTCAGCCGCGAGTTGAGCGCCGGCAGCCTGGCGGTGCTGGAGGTCCAGGGCTTCCCCTTGATGCTGAACTGGTACGTCGTGCAGCGCCGGCACAAGCGCCTGCCGCCCGTCGCCCAGGCCTTCAAGCAGTTTTTGCTGGCAGAGGGCGAGCGATTGGTCGGCGAAATCGCACCCTTGCCCTTGCGCCCGTCGGTGCGCCCATCGGTGCGCCAGAAAGCCAGCGAGCCGGCGCGCAGAGTGCGTCGCACCTCGCCGTGATCTGGCCCTTCAAGGGCAGCCCTCGGCGTGATCAGCGGGCGCAGCGCGATGGGTCTCTAGAATCGACCGAAGGGGCCGTTAGCTCAGTTGGTTAGAGCAGAGGACTCATAATCCTTTGGTCGTTGGTTCAAGTCCAACACGGCCTACCAAACCCGATCGTCTTTTTTCTGGGAGCGACGCCATGGTCCAGCCCGCCTTCGATGCCGATGCGCTGATATCGATGTTCGAGAGCGCCAGCGGGCGTGGCGGTGCCAAGCTCCGGGAGGCTGTCGAACAGGCCACGCTGGCCGGGCTGCAGGGGCGCAAGTTGACCCTGAAGAACATCCGCAATGCCCTCGAGACGGTGACAGCGGCAGTGAGCCAGGGCGCGCAGCTGAACGTGGCCGGCGTCGACGCGAGCAACTTGCTCGACAAGGCGGTGCAGGGCATGGACGATGCGCTGCTCAAGGCGGTGCAGGCCAACCGGGCGGCATTGCAGCAGTTCGTCGATCGCGGCGCCGATCTGCGCGAGAAGCACCTGAAGAAGGCCCTCGACGACTTGGACCAATTCGAGGCCACCTTGCTCGGTACGGTGAAAAAGGCCGCGGCCCAGGCGGGCCCGCTGATGCAACCGTGGCAGCAGATGCTCGAGAAAATGCAAGCCGGTGGCACCTTGTCTGGCACGTCGGCGGCGACCACGGTCGAGCAGTTCGCGAGCCAGATGCAGGCAGGCTTGCGTGGCAGCCGTACCGCCGGCATGCGCGCGGCCCAGGCGCTGGCGGAGGGCTACGCGGCGATGGCCAGCGGCGTGTTGGTTGGCATGCTGGCGGCTTTGCAGCCCAGTGCGCCCGTGGCGCCGGCTGCAAAGTCTGCTGCGAAGCCCGCGGCCAGGAAGCGCTAGGCAGCGGCCACGACTTTCTGCTCGATCGCACCGAAGATCGATTGGCCGTCGCGGCCTTTCATCTCGATGCGGATGGTGTCGCCGTACTGCATGAAGGGCGTCTGGGGTGCGCCGTTTTCGATGGTCTCGATGCAACGCTTCTCAGCAATGCAGCTGTAGCCCCGGGTCCAGTCCTTGTTGCTGACCGTTCCCGAGCCGATGACAGAGCCGGCGCGCACGCGTCGGGTCTTGCACACGTGAGCGATTAACTGGCCGAAGTGGAAGCTCATTTCCGGCCCGGCATCGCACAGCCCGACTTGTTTGCCGTTCCAGTGCGAGCTCAAGGGCAGGTGCAGTCGTCCGCCTTGCCAGGCTTCGCCGAGCTCGTCGGGCGTCACCGCCACCGGGCTGAAGGCGGTGGCGGGCTTGCTTTGCAAGAAGCCGAAGCCCTTGGCCAACTCACCGGGAATCAAGTTGCGCAGGCTCCAGTCGTTGGCCAGCATGACGAGACGGATGCCTTCGAGGGCCTGTTCGGGTGTGGCACCGTTGGCCACGTCGCCAGTGATCACGGCCACTTCGGACTCGAAGTCGATGCCCCAGGCCGGGTCGGCAAAGGGCGCATCGTCGCGCGGGCCGAGGAAGTCATCACTGCCGCCCTGGTACATCAGCGGGTCTTCATAAAAGCTCGCGGGCACCTCGGCTTTGCGCGCCTTGCGCACCAGCTCGACATGGTTCAGGTAGGCCGAACCGTCGGCCCACTGGTAGGCGCGCGGCAGCGGCGCGGCGCACATCTCGGGCACGAACTCGAAGGCATGGCGCGCCTTGCCCTGGTTCAGCGTAACGTACACATCCTCGAGTTGTGGCGAGAGAAAGTTCCAATCGTCCAGCACCTGCTGCAGGCGCGTGGCGATGCCGGTCGCAAAATGCGCGGTGGCGAGATCGCGCGACACGACCACCAGCTGGCCATCGCGCGAGCCGTCTTTGTAGGTGGCTAGTTTCATGGCGTTATTGTGATGCGATTTACCGCGGGCAAGGCGACCCGGTGAGCACCGTACAGCGCCGCCGCTGGGCCGTGCTGGGCGCCATCGGCGCGCTCGTTCTCGCACTGCATGCGCTGGCGTTGCTCGTCATCGGCCCGCTGTGGCTGGACCCGGACGACGCGCCGGCCACGGTGGTGCGCTTGCAAGTGCGAAGTGTCGCGCCCGGGGCAATCACAGGGGCACCACCGCCGGCGACCGTCGATGCGATGGCCGCGCCGGCGCGAACGCCAACGCGAAGCGCGGCCCCGCCGCCGAGGCTCGGCGCGCCGCCGCTCGGCCCGGCGCGCGCCGCCGACGTGGCGCCACCCGTGACCCCTGCCGAGGCTGTAGCGGAACTTGTTGCCGAGCCGGTGTCATCGGCGCTTCAGGTTCCTGTCTACCCGACTCAGCTGGTGCCCGCAGGCCGCTGGCACTACCGCCTGCAGCGCGGCTTGATGGTCGGCGAGGCCGAGCTGGACTGGGCGCCGACCGGCGCTGGGGGCTATGCCTTGCAACTGCAGGGCCGGGTCGCAGGCGTGACCTTGATGGACTGGGCCAGCCAGGGACAGATCGATGCGGCCGGCATCGCGCCCGACCGTTTTGCCGTGCGCCGGCGCGGCCGCGACAGCCAGGCTGCGAACTTTCAGCGCGAGCCGGGCAAGATCACTTTCTCTGGTCCCACGCATGAACTGCCACTGCTGCCGGGGGTCCAGGACCGCCTGAGCTGGATGCTGCAACTGCCGGCGATCGTGGCGGCGGCGCCCGAGCGCTTCGGGGCCGGCGCAAGCATCCTGCTGTTCGTGGCCGGAGCGCGCGGTGGGGGTGACATCTGGACCTTCGTGGTCCAGGGCCCCGAGTCGATCGGCCAGACGCCGGCGCTCAAGCTGGTGCGCGAGCCGCGCCAGCTGTATGACACCCGCGTCGAGGTTTGGCTCGATCCGTCCGAACACTTCATGCCGCTGCGCACCGTGCAAACGCCCAGCGGGGGCGGCGCCGCCACCGAGCTGCTGCGCGTGGCTCGCTGAGCCGTGTGTCATCCGCGCACTTGAATTTCGCGTTGCAGCACTCAGGTTGGCTCAGTGCCAAGGAGATGCCTGCATGATGATTCTCTACAACTCGGACAGTTTCGCCGTCGTGCAGTTCGACCTCGGCGGCAGCCCTGCGAGCGACGCGACGCCTTCGCGCGGCGGGTTCGAGATCGTGGACAAGTTCGCGCGCAAGGAGATCTACCTCGACGGCGCCCTCGGCTTGCACTTCAAGGCCGCCATCGACGCGTTGGCGCAGACCGGTCCGAGTGAGGAAGAGCTGGACGACCTGATCGGCAGCTACACCACGCTCGCACAGCAACCCTTGGTGTTGCACTGAGCCCCAGCTGACGCGCGGGGCTTGCCCCCGCTGCGCCTGTGCGCCAAGATGGCGCGGAGCCGGGGGCCATCTGGAGCTCTTTGTCTTGCCGGAGGTTGCGCTGTGAGAAGTCGCGCTGAAGTCCAGATCGTGTTGTCGCCCGGCTTGCGCGAAGCGCCAGTGCTCGACCGCATGTGCTCGCAGTTCGTGCTGGCCCTCACACTGCGCAATGCGGCGCGCTTCAACCTGCGCCGCGACTGGGCCAGCCTGCTGTCGCTCACCGGGCGCCACCTCGCATGGCCGAGCACCGCGCTGCATCGCCTGCGTGAGTTTCTCAGCCGTCGCTGCAAGGGCAATGACCAATGGCGCGGCCATGAGGCCTTGAGCGACGAGGCCTTCATGCAGCGCCACGGTGTCTGGCGCGGGGCCTACGAAGAAGGCACCCTGTTCTTCTACATCGACGAGTTCGTCAAGGACGCGCCCAAGGACCTGCTGGCGGTGCTCGGCGCCACCGCAGACTGGCTGGCGCAGAGCCTGAAGAAAGAGTCGACGTTGGTGCAGAAGAACATCGACGCGCTGGCCGGTCTGCTGCAACTCAACCCGGCCGAGCGCGCGTTGCTGCTGTACGGCACCCTGGCGCGCTACCAACGCGAGTTGCGCGGCCTGCTGGTCGAGTTCAAGGTCGGCAGCGCGCAGGAGGCCTATGCCGCGATCGCAGCCGTGGCCGGCGTCAACGAGCAGGAGGTGGCCGAGGCCCTGCGCGCGGGCTCGCGCCTGGAGCGTACCGGCATGGTCGAGAACCTGATCTCGGAGCACAACATCACCGACCTGGCCGATCTGATGAAGGTCAGCGAGCAGTTGCCGCCGGTTCTCATGCGCGAGTACCCGGCACCGACCGACTTGATGGCGGTGTTCACCCGGCCGGCAACCAAGAGCAGCTTGTCCGGCAGCGACTTCGCCTTCGTCGCGGACGATGTGGCGGTGTTGACCACCCTGCTGTCGAACGCCGTGGCCGCGCGGGCCAGCGGTGTCAACATCTTGCTCTACGGCCCGCCGGGCACTGGCAAGACCGAGCTGGCCAAGGTTTGCGCACAGGCGGCGGGGCTCGAGCTGTATGAGGTCGAGTATGCCGACCGCGATGGCAACTCGCTGACCGGGCGCGACCGCTACCGCTCATTGCAGATCAGCCAGGTGTTTCTCAAGGCCAGCGCCCAGGTCGCGCTGCTGTTCGACGAGGTCGAGGATGTGTTCCCACCGATCTCTGCGGATGCGGCCCAGTTGATCTCGCGGCTCGATGCTGGCGATGCGCCGCCCTCGGCCAGTGTCAACGGCAAGGCCTGGGTGAATCAGATCCTCGAGACCAATCCGGTGCCGGTGATCTGGGTCACCAATCGCATCGAGCAGATCGATCCGGCCTTCCGGCGCCGCTTCCAGTACCACCTCGAACTCAAGTCACCGCCCCCCGGGGCGCGCGAGGCCCTGGTCGCACGCGCGCTGGTGGGCATCGGTGTCGGCGAGGGCTTCGCGGCCAAGCTCGCTGAGCGGCGCGGCCTGACGCCGGCGCAGATCCGTACCGCGGTGCGTTTTGCCTCTTTGGCACAGGTGCACGACGGCAACGCCTGCGGTGTCGAGGCCCTCATCGAGCGTCAGCTGGGCAACGCCGACAAGGCCCTGGGCCAGGACAACTTGAGACCCAAGGCGCGGCGCGTCGTCACGACCTATGACTTGGCCCTGCTCAATGTCGAATCGCAGTTCGAGATCCCGCGCATCGTCGAGGCGCTGCGCCGCCGCGGCCACGGCACCCTGTGCTTCCACGGCCCGCCCGGCACCGGCAAGACGGCCCTGGCCGAACACATCGCGCAGGCCGTGGGCAAGCCGCTGCTGGTGCGCCAGGCGAGCGACCTGATGAGCAAGTTCGTCGGCGAGACCGAGCAGAACATGGCCAAGATGTTCGAGGAGGCGCAGACGGAAGGGGCGGTGCTGCTGCTCGACGAGGCCGACAGCTTCCTGCGCAGCCGCCAGCGCGCCGAGCGCAGCTACGAGGTCAGCGAAGTCAACGAAATGCTGCAGGGCATGGAGCGCTTCGCCGGCCTGTTCATCTGCACCACCAATCTGTTCGATGCGCTCGACGAGGCGGCCTTGCGCCGCTTCACCTTCAAGGTCCGCTTCAAGCCGCTGCAGGCGGCGCAGCGCCTGGCCATGTTCGTGGCAGAGGCGTTGGGCGGCGAGGCACTGTTGTTGACGGCAGAACAGCGCCAGCGGCTGGCGCTGCTCGACCAGCTCGCGCCGGGTGACTTCGCGTCGGTCAAGCGCCAGGTCGAGATCCTCGGCGCCGATTTCGAACCCGATGCCTTCCTGGCGCAGTTGGAGAGCGAGCACCGCGTCAAGCCCGGCGTGCGCGAGCGGCGCTCGATCGGTTTCACGACCACGCCGTGAACACGGCCACCGTCGCCGTGAAATCGGTGTGCGTTTGCGCGCTAACCCGCGCAGCGCCGGGCGCGCGGTCTGCAACAATCGGCCGATGCTCGCAAAGGCGCTCCGACCGCACTGATGGCCTTGAGCCCGCTGCCTTCTCCGCCCATCAGCCTGGCCACGGTGGCGCTCCTCATTGGCAGTGCCGCGGCCATCGCGGTGATCCTGGCGCATGCCCTGCGCAAGGCCCGCTCGCAAGACTGGGTGGTGGCCCTGGGCTGGGGCTTCGGCGGCGCCTTTGCCGTCGGCACCGGCTTGGTGACCTTGCAACTCGGCATCTGGCAGGCGAGCCATGAGCTGACGGCGCTCTGGTTCGACGGCCCGCTGGTGGTGACGAGCTGGGCCGCTGTTGTCGGCGCATGCGCCTGCGGCCTGCTCGTCAGCCGCTGGTTGCCCTCGCCGCGGGTCGTGAACTCGCTCGCGGTGCTCTTGCTGGTGCCCCTGTTGGCGTGCGTGTTCGTGGCCCTGGGTGCGGCCATGTCCGCGCCGCCGAGCTGGCAAGCCCTGGCCGCCGGTCCCACGCTCGGCGCCCTTGTGGCGCTGTCGCTCGGCTTGTGGCTGGCACTACAACTGCTGAATGGCCCGATTCGCACTGGCTTTCGCTGGCCGCTGTCGCAACGGGTCGCGGGCGCCGGTGTGTTTGCCATGGCCTGGTTGATTGCCGAGCTGCTCGGCTTGGCCGCCGCGCCCCAGCTCAGCCTGGTGACACCTGCCGACGCCGATGGCTTGCTCGGCGCCATGCCCGCCGGTGCGATCGACGCGCGTCTGCTGCTGCTGGCACTGAGTTTTGGCGCCTTCGTCCTCGCGATGGGGCTGGTTTGCGTGCTGGTCGACTCACGCACCGGCCGCCGCGCGCAGGCCCTGTCGGGGTCGCTGCAGGCGGCCAACAAGCGCCTGCGGCAATTGGCCTTCCAGGACGCCCTGACCGGCTTGCCCAACCGCAGTCACTTCGAGGAGCGGCTGGAGGCGCTGCTGGAGCATGTCGGCCGCAGCCCTTCGGCGATGGCCGTGCTGTTCATCGACATCGATGGCTTCAAGGCCGTCAACGAGTCCTTCGGTCATGGGGCGGGCGATGAGGTGCTGCAGGAAGTGGGGCGGCGTCTGGCGGGACTGGCGCGACCGCAGGACACCGCAGCGCGCGTCGGGGGCGACGAGTTCGTGTTGTTGGTGGCCGCGCCGGGCTCGCATGAGGCCGCGGCGGCAGTGGCCCAGAGCGCACACCACGCCTTGATCTCGCCCTACGCCCTGTCGGGCGGGCGCGAGGCCCGTCTGTCCTGCTCCATCGGCATCGCCCTGTTCCCCGAGCATGGACCGACCCACCGCTTGATCGCCAATGCCGACGCCGCCATGTTCGCGGTCAAGCGCTCCGGCGGCTCGACTTATGCCTTCTACGAGCCCCGCATGGAGCTCGACGTGACCGATCAGTTGGCGTTGCAGAACGATCTGCGGCAAGCGATCGAGCAGGGCGAGTTGTCGCTCTACTACCAACCCAAGGTCGACGCGCGCACGGGCGAATTCACCGGGGCCGAGGCACTGGTGCGATGGCAGCATGCCAGCCGGGGCGCCGTCGGCGCCACGGAGCTGATCGCCGTGGCAGAGCGTTTTGGCCTGATCGGCGCGGTCGGGGAGTGGGTGCTGGATGAGACTTGCCGTCAGATCCGCGCCTGGGAGGTCGCTGGCCTGCGCATGCGCATTGCCGTCAACCTGTCTGCGCACCAGTTGCGCCAGGACGACCTGGTGCAGCGCATTCGTCACACCCTCGCGCGCCACCGTGTCGACGCCGCCTTGCTGACCTTCGAGATCACCGAGAGCGTGGCGATGGAGGACACCAACGCCACCCTGCGCTCCTTCGCGCAATTGGCGCGTGCCGGTGCGTCGCTGGCGATCGACGACTTCGGTACCGGCCACTCCAGCCTGGCCTACCTGCGCACCTTGCCTGCGCGGCAGCTCAAGATCGACCGCAGTTTCGTGTCCGATCTCGGCGTGAGCGGCGATGCCATGGCCGTCGTCGATGCCGTCATCCGCCTGGCCCACGCCCTGGGCCTGCGCGTGGTGGCCGAGGGCGTGGAGACCGAGCGCCAGCGCGATATTCTGCAAACCCTCGGCTGCGACGAGTTCCAGGGCTACCTCTTTGCCCGCCCGATGGACGCCGATCGCTTGGCGCTTTGGGCGGCTGGCGAAGAGAGCACCCGCCTGTTCGTGGAAAAGCGCGCCGTGCCGCGCGAGCCTGCGCCGTTGCCAGGTGAGCCGCCGACCTTGCAGTAGCGGGCAGGCCCGCTAGCTAGAGCTGCTCCCAGGGCAGTCCGTCGAAGCGCCAGCCGTTGAGCCGGCCGCGCTGGAAGTGCTCGTCGAGTTCGCCCTCGAACCCGTGCAGGACGTTGACGACCTCGGTGAAGCCGGCGGCCTCGAGGGCCTCGCCAGCCTCCAGCGTGCGCTTGCCGGAGCGGCAGATCAACATCACCGGGCGCTCGGTGTTGCCGCCGGCCTCGCGCCGCACGCTCGCCGCGAAACGCTCGCGGTCGGCGTGCATCTCCGGGTACTCGTACCAGGGCACATGGACGACGCCGGGCGGGTGGCCGACGTAGAGATACTCGATCTCCATGCGCACGTCCACAAACAAGGTCTCGCGCCGGCCTTGCAGGTAGGCATAGGCCTCCAGGGGAGTCAGGTGTTTCATCGTTCCTACAATGTTCGCATGAACCCAACCCTGGCCTACACCCGCGGCGGCGCCTTGCCGGCCTTGCTAGCCCAGCGCATCGTCATCATCGACGGCGCCATGGGCACCATGATCCAGCGCTACAAGCTGGGCGAGGCGGACTACCGGGGCGCCCGCTTTCAGGACCACGCCAAGGACCTGAAGGGCAACAACGAGTTGCTGCAGCTGACGCGGCCGGACGTGCTGCACGAGATCCACGCTGCCTACCTGGCTGCCGGCGCCGACATCATCGAGACCAACACCTTCGGCGCCACCTCGATCGCCCAGGGCGACTACGACTTGTCGGGCCTGGCCCGCGAGATGAATGTCGCTGCGGCGCGCATCGCGCGTCAGGCCGCCGATGCGGCCAGCACGCCGGACAAGCCACGCTTCGTCGCCGGCGCCCTGGGCCCGACCCCGCGCACCGCCAGCATCAGCCCGGATGTCAACGACGCCGGGGCGCGCAATGTCAGCTTCGAGGAGCTGCGCGCCGCCTACCGTGAGCAGGCCGAGGGCCTGCTCGAAGGCGGTGCCGACCTGTTCCTGGTCGAGACCATCTTCGACACCTTGAATGCCAAGGCCGCCATCTTCGCCCTGGACGAGTTGATGGAGGAGACGGGCGAGCGACTGCCAGTGATCATCTCAGGCACTGTCACTGACGCGTCTGGGCGGATTCTGTCGGGCCAGACCGTGGCTGCGTTCTGGCACTCCGTGCGCCACGCGCGGCCGCTGGCGATCGGACTGAACTGCGCCCTCGGTGCGGCGCTGATGCGGCCCTACATCGAGGAGTTGGCCAAGGTGGCCGGCGACACTTTCGTTTCCTGCTATCCGAATGCCGGCCTGCCCAACCCGATGAGCGACACGGGCTTCGACGAGACCCCGGAGGTCACGGCGGGGCTGATGGCGGAGTTTGCGAAGAGCGGCTTTCTCAACATCGCCGGCGGCTGCTGCGGCACCACGCCCGAGCACATTGCCGCCATCGCGCGCCAGGTGTCGGCTTACCGGCCGCGCTCTCGTCAGGATCCGTTGTTCGGCGCCTTGATGGCTGCCTGAGCGGCCCTCACGGGCGTCAGCGTTTTCCTGCCGCCGCAGAAGCGGACGACGCCGATCGGTTGCCAGGCACCGGCAGCGGAAGCGTCGCGTCGTCAAGCCGGCTGATGCCCTGCGGCGCAATCAACAGGCGCAACTGAACTGGCGCGCCGGCGCGGGCCGTGCCCACGCCGGCCAGGCGTGTGGCCGCGACCCCCCGTGCCAGCAAAGCCTCGCGCACCTGCTGTGCGCGTGCGGCGGCCAGGGCCACGTTGCCTGCTGTCGCGTCGGCGGGCGCGGCAATCGACAGCCGCATCGCCGGCTGGCGTCTCAGGCTGGTGGCCACGTACTCGAGCACCTTGGCCAGTGCAGGCTTGACGGCGCTCTTGCCCGCATCGAAGGATTTGGCCAGGGGCACATCCACCGCCAGCGTGTTGGCATCAACCAGCACGATGACCACCGGCGTGCCGCGAAACAAGTCCTCGAACCAGCGTTGTTCGCTGGCCAGCGGCGAGATCACCGCGGCAGGCGGCGTGGCGCGCGGCGCTGCGGGCGGCAGCGCGACAGCGCCTGGCGCGGGCGCGCCGGATGTTGGCGTGGGCGCAGGGGGGGTCGCGCAGCCGGCCAGCAGGGCCAGCCAGCAAAGACCGAGGGTGACGGGGCGCCAGCAGGGCGCGAAGCGAACAGGGCGAGGGGTCACAGCAAGGTGGCGTGTCGGCGTGGCGGGCGCGAGCAATGGGTTGTCGGCGGCAGGGGGCGCCATTGTCGCGGCATCCGGGGCCGCAGATCGCGGTGTTTCATGGGGTTGCGATTGGCCGTTGGGTTGGCGCCGCTTGCTCGCGTGGCCCGACCGCGGGGGGCGACCACGAGGGCAGGGCGGCCAGGGCGGCCGCGCGCCGTTCCGGGCTCATCGGTCGCATGGCCCGGAGCACGCGTGCGACCCGTTCGGCATCGACCTGACCGCTTTGCTGTTCCGCACTCAACAAGGCGTCGGGTTGCGGCAGCAGACTGGCCAACCAGGCAGCGCCGACCGGCCCCACGGCCGCAGCGTCGCGCAAGCCCAGGTGGACACGCACGGCGCGCTCGGTGCCGCACACGCCCTGGCCCCAGGGCGCCAGGGCGAGGTAGAGCTGCAGGATGCGTGGCTTGCCCAGAGTGCGTTCCATTTCCACGGCATAGAGCAGCTCGCGCAGCTTGCGTGCAGCACTGCGGTCGTCACCGGTGAACAAGCGTTTGGCCAGTTGCTGCGTGAGCGTGCTGGCACCGCCCAGAACGGCCCCGGCTTGCTGGTTGTGTTGCAGGGTGTCGGTGAGCGCGACGAGGTCGTAGCCGGGGTGCTCGAAGAAGCGCTGGTCTTCGGCCGCGATCACGGCGCGTGGCAGCCAACCCGTGGCGGTTGGCACATCGAGCCGGCGGCCGTCGCGGCAAGCCGGCGGCAGTCGCAGGTCGAGCAGGCGTTCGGTGCCGAGGCCGCGCACCGTGAAACCTTCGAGCTGCGGCTGCACGCGCCACGGGCCACCCGGCAGGCGGGCGCTGAGGCGCAGAGCCAGGGTGCCGTCGACCTGCACCGCGTCGCGCTCTGGCAGTGTGGCGCCGAAGACCTTGACGGCGTCCTGAATTGCGCTGGGCGCCAAGGTGGCGTCCAGCTGCAGGCTGCCGCTGCGCTCGACATGGCCGCGCCAGGTCAGCACCAGACGGTGCGGCGCGGAACCGAGTTGGACACTGCCGCTGTAGTGGTCGGCGCCATCGGCGTGCAAGCGCAGCTCGACATGTGCCAGGACCAAAGGTGCCGGGCCGAGCGCTGCGACGCTGAACTCGCATGGCGCGCAGGTCGCACTCAAGCCTTCCCCGGGCCGCGCCGTCAGGCGCCAGCGGCCGTGAGGGGTGTGGATCCGGCGCCCGTCGATCAGCGGCGCCGCCAGGGGGTGACTGGCCAGGCGCAGCAGCACAGGCCCGCTGACGCGGTACTGCCAGTGCTGGCCGAGCACGCTCGAGCTCAGCGGCACGGTCCACGCGGCAGTGCCTGGCGCGAGGACCGCCAGGGTCGCCAACAAGGCCAATACGGCCGTCACGGCCATCACCAAGGCGCCGACCAGCGCCGCCAGGCACAGCCGTCCCCCGCGCAGCCCAGGCAGCTTGCGCATGATGTTCAGAGCCCCTGAACCGTGGTCACGGCCTGCCAGGGCCCATGGCTCTGACCCAGCGACGCGGCCCAGAACCAGGCCGAGGTGTCGGTGAACGCCTGGCCATCGGCATCGACGATGCGCTCGCAGACCCGCACGCGCTGTCCACCCTGGCGGGCTTCGAAGCAGCGCCAAAGCAGGCCTTCGGATGATGCATCGTCGCGCACCAGGCGCGCGGCATCCACCTGCCAGCCGATGGCGCGCCAACAGTCAGCAGCCGGGTGCAGCATGCGGGTGGGCCGATCCACCTCGCGCAGGACCAGTTCATCGCCGCTGTCTGCCATGCGGAAGCGCGCGATGCGGCCTGGGAAGTGGCTCGCAAAGCGGGCTTCGACGGCCGAGCGAGACAGCGGTTGCAGCGCCTGGCCCGCCCATTCGCGCGGCCACTCGGCCGCGTCGCGAGGCAACGCAACGTGGGTCGGGGTACTCGTGTCAGCACCGGCCAGCGGCACCAGCGCGCACAGCAGCAGCAGCGCGCCCAGGGCGGGCGGCCAATGGGCCCTGGCCCAGCAACGCAGGCCGGTTGCCAGGACGGTGGTCATGGTTTTACTCCCTGGGACAGCGGGCTCATCAGTCGCACCGTCAGGCCGACCACGATCACCAGCAGGGTCAGGCCGATGGCCTCGTGCCCCGCGCGACTCAGCCCGGCGGGCTGCGCCTCGAGTGCCACCAGCAGGCTGTTGCGAATCACGTTGCCGGTTAACGCCAGCAGGCCGACCAGCGGCAGCCGGTGCAGAAAGCGCTGGCCCTGCAGGCCAACGAAAGCGGCGGTCGTGCAGGCGGCGAAGTAGGCCAACCAGGCCATCTGGATGCCGGAGCAGGGCGCATCGACGATCACCAGCTGACCGTTGACGGTCATCGCGGCGCCACTGCGCTCGGCGGCCAGGCCGGCGGCCTGCAACAGCCAGGCGCTGAAGGCGGCGGTGAAAACCCGCAACGGGTAGCCGAGGTAGAACTGCAGCGACGCCAGCAGTGGCAGGGCCAGCACCGCCAGCCCCAGCAGCGGCGTCCGCGCCACCCCCACGGGCAACCAGGCGGCGAGATGCGCCGCCAGCGCCAGCATGGCGAGCAAGGCCGCAACGAGCGGCGGGGCCCAGCCCCAGGCGGCCGTCGCTGCCGCCGTCAGGGCGGCGGCCAGCGCCAGCCAGGTCAGCCGAGGCTGCACCCGCAGCAGCGACGCGGCGCGCACCAGCCACAGCACCAGCGCGGCCACTGCGGCTCCTGCCAGCGGGTCGTCGGAGCCGTCGAGCAGGCGCCGCAGCGCCCAGTGCCCGTGCGGCCACAGGGCCGCGGCGTGCAGGGCCAGCCAGGCCCACGGGGCGATCCGCACCGGCCGACAGATCAACAAGCGGGCGTTGCTCATGGCGTTTGGCTGCCCCGGCTCAGTGGTGGCGGCGCTGGTGCACCACGCCAGCCACCACCAGCCCCAGGGCGATCAACAGCGCGATCCAGGCCGCGGGCTCGGGTGTGCTGGGCACGGCCGCGCCGACCGCGCTGTTGCCGACGCCCTGCGGCAGCGGCAGGGGTTGGTTGACTGGCGTCGACGCCGTGGCTGCCGTGCGCACCACCTGGTCCACCGCGATGAAGCTGGTGTAGTGCGTGAGCAGGCTGTACTGCAGGCCCAGCCGCGTGATGGCCTCGCGCTGCACGCTGCCGCCGTGCAGGGCTTCGTCGTCACCGAGCTGCTGGATGCGTTGGCGCGCCCACCGCTGGCGCAACGCCTGCGCCTCGGCATCCGGGGCCGGGACGGGCAACACCTGCTGCCAATCGCCGTTGGCGCTCTGGCCGCGCAGCACGAGCTGGCCGCGCGGCTCTCCGCGCCACTTGCCGATCAGCGCCACGGGGCGGCCGCCGAGCACGTCGGGCAAGGCGTTCAACTGCGCCGGCTCGACGTCATAGACCTCCAGGCCATCGAAGCGTGCCGACAGGCCCGTCAACACCGGTGAGTCGATCATCTTGCGCAGGCGCTCGGCCTGGGCTGGCGCGGAGGCAGGGTGGGTGACGATGAAGGGTTCGCCTTGACCGGCGCGCGCGATGCCTTCGATCAGGTGCCGGTTGACCGAGCTGCCGATGCCGAAAGCGAACACATTGGCCTGGCCGAGGTTCTTGCGCACCAGCTGGAAGACGCGGTCTTCCACCGCGACGTAGCCGTCGGTGACGACGATCACGCTGCGTGACACATCGCTGTTCTTCGGCAGCGCTGCGATGCGTTCGAGGGCCGGCACGATCTCGGTGCTGCCGCCGGCGCGCATTTGTTCGATGGTGGCGATCGCGCGCTCGATGTTTTGCCGCGTGGCCGCCACCGGGCTCTCGCTGAGCATACGGTTGCTGCCCGAGAACAGCATCACATTGAAGCGGTCGCTTGGGCGCAGGCCGCCAATCAGGTCGCGCAGCAGGGCCTTGGCGGTGTCGAGCGGAAAGCCGTGCATCGAGCCCGAGATGTCGACGACGAAGATGTATTCGCGCGGGTTGATCTGGGTCGTCGCAATGGCACTGGGCGGCTCGACCAGGGCCAGGAAGAAGTTCTCACCGTCCTCGGCGCCCTTGAACAGCGTGATGCCACCGGCGGTGGCGGCGCCGGCCAGGCGGTACTCGAGGATGAAGTCGCGGTTGTTGGCGGACTCGCCGTCGTTGCCGAGGGCAACTTCCGCCTGCGCCGTCGCTTCGCCCACGACTTCGATGCGGTGCGTGGGGGATGTGATCTCCTGCACCGGCAGCGGCGAAGCAAAGCGCAGTTGCAGGTCGAACGCGGTGGCCGAGCGCTGGCCGGCCGCTAGGTGCGGCGTCGCAGGGAAGGCCAGCGCCGTGCTGGCGGCGTCCGTGCGGCCGGCGCTGCCTTGGTACCGCGGCCCGACCACGGTCGGGTACACGAAACGGTAGCGCCCCTCGGTGGGAAGCAGCAACTCGGTGTAGCGCAGCTCGACCTGGATCTCATCGCCTGGCAGGATGTGCGCCACATTCATCTGGAACACGTTGGGGCGGTGCTGGTCGAGCAGTGCGGCGGTGCGGCCTTCCTTCTTAGCCGCCTCGTACTCGACCCGGGCGCGCTGTTTCTCGCGGATGTTGGCGTTCAGAACGCGCTCGCCGATGCGCACCGTCATGCCGTGCACGGCCGCCTGGGTGGAGCCTGGGAAGACGTAGCGCGCCTCGATGGTGCGCGAGCCTTCGTTGCGATAGACCTGCGTCACGCGCACGTCGGCCACGGTGCCGGCCACGCGGGCCTCGACGCGGGTGGACTTCAAGGGCAGGCGATCGAGTGCGGGGTCGTCGCTGGCGATGTGGAAGTAGGGGCCCTCGGCCGGCGTGGCCTCGCTGTCGGCTGCCAGCGCGGGAGACCACGCCACGATCAGCAGCGCCGCGAACAACGAGCTGGCTATGGCCAGGATCACGCGGCCGACGTTCGAGTGCGGCCGCAGCAGATGGAAGTCCAGGTTCATGAGCGCTCTCCTGCGCGTTGCACCACCGGCTGGGTGGCGTGCCGCAAGAGTGGCGCGTCTGTGCGAAGGGACTAGGAAGTAAAGGCGCTGCTTTGTGAAGTGCGCGTGAAGTCAGAGCAGCGTGGACGAATCACGACGGCGCACTGCGTTGCCTGCCAAGCGGGCGCAGCGGCGCAGCTGCTTTGGGGGTGGACCCCTTCAGCCCTTCGAGGGCGGGCGCAGCGCCACCTGGACCTTGAGTTCCAGGGCGCGTTCGCCGCGCTGCACCGCGATCAGGGCGGTGTTGCCGGGCTTGAGCGCAGCCACGGCGTTGAACAACTGCGCGGTGTTCGCAATCGGCTGGCCGGCGATCTTCACCACGACGTCGCCTGGCATCACACCGCCCGTGCCCGCCGGGCCGTTCTGCAGCACGCCGGTGATCAGCACGCCGGCCTTCACCGGCAGGCGCAGCGACTCCGCCATTTCGGGCGTCAGGTCGCGCGGTTCGACGCCGATCCAGCCGCGCGTCACCTTGCCGTCGCGGATCAGGCTCTCCATCACCATGCGCGCGGTATTGGCGGGGATCGCGAAACCGATGCCCAGGCTGCCGCCGCTGCGCGAGAAGATGGCCGTGTTGATGCCGACCAGGTTGCCGCCCGCATCGACCAAGGCGCCACCCGAGTTGCCCGGATTGATGGCTGCATCGGTCTGGATGAAGTTTTCGAAGGTGTTGATACCGAGCTGGTTGCGACCGAGCGCACTGACGATGCCGGCCGTCACGGTCTGACCGACGCCGAAGGGGTTGCCGATGGCCAGCACCGCGTCCCCCACCTGCAACTGGTCGGTGTTGGCGAAGCTGACCGTGGGCAACTTGTCGAGCTCGATCTTCAGGATGGCCACGTCGCTGTCGGGGTCGGTGCCGACCAGTTTGGCGGTGGCCTGGCGTCCATCGGCGAGCTGAACCTCGATCTCGTCGGCGCCTTCGATCACATGGTTGTTGGTGATCAGGTAGCCCTCGGGCGAGACGATCACACCGGAGCCGAGGCCGCGCTGCGGCTGGTCCTGCGGGCTGCGGTCGCCGAAGAAGAAGCGGAACCAGGGGTCGTCGGCGTGCGGCTGGCGCGGGTTGAGCTTGCTGGCGACGATACTGACGACGGCCGGCGCGGCGCGCTGGGCCGCGCTGCGAAAGCCGGTGGCCGCCGCGCTGGCCGAGCCCGAGGGGGTCTCGGGGGACGTGGCGATGGACACGATCTGCGGCAACATCCTGCCGGGGGCGCGACCCAGCCACTCCGGCTTGAGCGTTGCCACCACGAACAAGAGCGCGACCGCGACAGTGACGGCCTGCGAGAAGATCAACCAGATTCTGCGCATAGGGAAAAGCTGAGGACTCGATGGCCACATCACACCGACGCGACGAGATCGAGAGTTACCTCAACACGCTGCTGGAGGTGAGCCGCTTCAAGGATTATGGGCCGAACGGTTTGCAGGTCGAGGGCCGCACCGGGGTGCGGCGCATCGTCTCGGGCGTGACGGCCAGCCTGGCCTTGATCGACGCGGCGATTGCGGACGGCGCCGACGCGATCCTGGTCCACCACGGTCTGTTCTGGCGCGGCCAGGATGGGCGCCTGGTGGGCTGGCTGGGTGAGCGCGTCAAGCGCCTCATGGCGCACGGCATCAATCTGTTTGCCTTCCACCTGCCCCTGGACGCGCACCCCACGCTGGGCAACAACGCGCAACTCGGCCTGCGTCTGGGCTTGGCTGCGGATGACCGCTTCGGCGAGCAGGCGCTTGGCTTTGCCGGTCCGGCGGGGGACAACGCAACACTGGCTGCCCTGGCGACCCGGGTTCAGGCGGGGCTGGGTGGGCGCGCGCCGCTGGTGCTGCCCGGCGACGGCCGCGCGCTGACGCGCATCGGCTGGTGCAGCGGGGGCGCGCAGGGCTACTTCGAGGCGGCCATTGCAGCTGGCGTGGATGCCTTCTTGACGGGCGAGATCTCGGAGCCTCAGGCTCATCTGGCACGGGAGACGGGCGTGGCCTTCCTGGCCTGCGGCCACCACGCCACGGAGTGCTTCGGCGCGCCCGCGCTGGCCAGTCACGTGGCTGAACGCTTCGCGCTCGAGCATCGCTTCATCGAGATCGCCAACCCGGCCTGAGCGGCATCGAAAGGGGTTCCCGGCTGCACCGACAATGGTGGCGATGGACCCCAAGCCGCTACCTCTGTTGCTGACCATGGGCGACCCATGCGGGATCGGCCCCGAGACCATCGTGCAGGCTTTTCGGCGCGGCGCTGCGGACGGTTGTGTCGTCGTCGGCGATCGTGGCGTGATCCGACGCGCCATGGCCCTGGCCCCCGACGGCTGGCCACTGGCGTGCCTCGATTCGCCGGCCGATTGGCACGCCTGTCCGCCGCGCTGCGTGCCGATCTGGCAGCCCCCGGGTTTACCGGCAGCGCTCGAGCAACTGCCGTGGGGCCGGGTCGACGCGCGCGCGGGGGCCGCTGCGGCGGCATGCATCATGGCAGCCGTGGGCGCTGTGCAGCGCGGCGAGGCGGCGGGCCTGGTCACGGCGCCACTGCACAAGGCGGCACTCGCCGCGGCCGGGATTGCGCATCCCGGACACACCGAGATGCTGCAGGCACTCGCCTCGCCGCGGGGCGGCCCGCTGCTGCCGGTGCGCATGATGCTGGCCAACGAGGAGTTGTGCGTCGTGCTGGTGACGATCCACCTGGCCTTGCGTGCGGCGATCGATGCCGTGACCTATGACGCCGTGCTGGAGACCTTGCGCATTGCGCAGGCGCACATGCTTGGAAGGGGCCAGCCTGCTGCGCGCATCGCGGTGGCCGGCCTGAACCCGCATGCCGGCGAAGACGGCTTGTTCGGCGACGAAGAGCAACGCATCATCGCGCCGGCGATCGCGGCAGCCGTTGCCGAAGGTGTTGCAGCCCAGGGCCCGTTCGCGCCCGACACGGTCTTCATGCGGGCGCGTCGGGGCGAGTTCGACCTGGTGGTCGCCATGACCCACGACCACGGACTGATCCCCGTCAAGTACCTCGGCGTCGAGCAGGGCGTGAACGTCACGCTGGGCCTGCCCTTCGTGCGCACCAGCCCCGATCACGGCACCGCGTTCGACATCGCCGGGCGCGGCGTGGCCGACCCGGCGAGTCTGGAAGCGGCGATTCGCTGGGCCCGGCGGGCGGTGGTGGCCGCCGGGCCGCTCAATGGCGGGTGAGCGGCGCGCCTGAGGTCGAGTGGCCGCTGCCGCCGAGCGCAGCCAGTTGCTTGCGCGCCCTGGCGGTGGCGCGCTCGATCAGGTAGGCGTTCTCGAAGGCGCGCAGGCGCCCGGTTTCGCACAGTCGGTAGAGCATGCGCGCGGTCATCGAGATGGCATGCTGGTGCTTGCTGCCGCGCGTGAAGACAAAGAAGGTGCGGCCCGGGCTGATGTGCGAGAGACGCACCTTGTGCCACTGGTCTTCGAAGTGCATGCGGTACGAGAAGCCGATCTGCACGTGATCGGCCAGCGACGCACCCTTGGTCGGCTCGACGGGCTCGGGTGCCGGCAGGCCTTCGATGTCGATGTCGCTGGCGTTGACTTCACCCTCGCCCTCCTGCTCGGCGCTGAGGTCGATGTCGACTTCACCGTTCCAGTCGATGGCACTCTCTTCCACCAGACCGATACGGGCCGCTTCTTCGGGCGTGAAGCCGGGGCCGGAAACCACGTCTTCGAGCACCGGGATGGCGCTCGTGCCGCGCACGTTGTCCTCCGGTCGGGGCAGCGGCGCGGCCAAAATCGTGTCGAGCTGCTTGACCAGCAAGTTGTGGTCCAGCGTGCGCAGGGACGTGCCCTTGAGCGACTGCGCGTGCGCTGGCATCAGCTTGTCGAAAAAGTCCTTCTTGGCGACTTCCGGCCAGCCGATCAGGGCCAGGCCTTCGTTCAGATCCCGCATCAAGTGGGGCAGGCGCACCAGGAAGGCCTTGCGATCGGCCGGTGAGCCCTTGGGCTGCACGCTCATCACCAGGTCGCGGCCGGCAACGCGCAGGCGCTGCACGGCGTCGCTGTCGGCACCATGCAAGGTGGTTGCCTTCATCAGCGCCTGGCTCCAGACCTGGGCCAGGAACTGGCGCAGGAAGTCCTCCATCTGCACCGGCGTCAGGGCGGCATGCAGTTGCTGCATGAAGCGCTGTTGCAGCAACAGGTCGGTCTCTTTCTGGTCGAGCAGGGCCGAGGCGTTGCTGTTCTCCTCGACATCGCGCTGGGCTTGCGCAGCGACAAAGGATTCGATCTTGTCCAGCGTCTGCTCGTAGAGCGACATTTGGTCGAAATCGCCGCTGACGATGTCGTCGACCAGGTCGCGTACCAGGCTGAGGAAGTGCAGGCCTGGGCCGGCGGTGTAGTCGTCAAACGCCACGGCCAGGGAGGCCATGCGGTTGACCAGGCGGCGAACCGGGTGGCGCCTGGATGAGAAGAAGGTGGCGTCACCGAGCGCGGCGCGCAAGACGGGCAGCTGCAGGCGGGCGATGTGCCGCGCCATCTGCGGCGCCACCTTGGGGTCGGCCAGAATCTGATCGAACAGGCTGCCGACCACGTCGATGACCATGTGGTCCAGCGAGCCGGTCGCCGTGCGCCGCAACTCCTCGCGATTGGCCACGATCAGGTTCGGCATCGCGCCCAGCGCGCCCGCCGCCGACCCACCCCCGCCGTTCAAGCTGCGCGCAGCGTCCATCTGCGTGTCGACCGCAATGTTGCCGAGCATGGCCAGGCGGCGGATCAGGTTCATGACCTCGCCATCGACTTGCCCGATCGTGGCCTGCTGCGGCGCCAGCGTGCCGCTGCCCGAGCGCGTGCTCAGGCCGCCGCTGCCGCTGGGCAACCGGCCCGGCCCGCTGTCGGGCGCGTCCACGCCGATCGGTTTGCCCAGGGTGTCGTAGCCGGTGTTCGTGAACTGGCCGAGCTCGTTCCCAGGCCCTTGCACCGTGCGCACCGCCATCTCGGGCGGCTTGACGCCAGCGGCTTTCATTTCTTGCGCAATCGTGCTGTAGAGCGCCGGCATGGCGCTGGCCAGGCTGCGCGCCATCTGGTCGGCCATGGCCTTGCGCACGGTGGGTCGATCGCTGATCGCGTCGCAGGCAGCGACCATGGCCTTGCCGATCACCTCGGGGCGCAAAGGGTTGCGCACCTCGGCTTCATTGCGGTTGCCGTGCGGGTTGTGCAGCAATCCCGTCATCAGGGCGTCGAGGTCGCGCAACTCCCACTCGCAGTCATGCTGCAAGGTCAGGGCGAAGCGCTCCGCGCTGACCTGGATCTCGACTTCTCGGTCATCCACCAGGGTCAGGGACTGCCAGGAAGAGCCGATCGTCGAGGTGCGCGCAGTGCCCTCGCGGCGGCGCATGTCGGCGGCCAGGCTGTCGTCCAGACGTTCGTTGAAGGACATCGCAAACGCCGATTGTTTGCGATTGAGTTCGAATTGCGCGGCGAGCAAATCCTCGCGTTCAGCCGTGCTGGCACTGCCCAGCGCCGCCACGCCCAGGGCGTCGACGCAGCGTTGCGCCGCCTCGCGGGCAGTCACCTTGATTCGTTGCGCCGCCGCAGTCAGGGCGGCAGGCAGGCGCGGCAGCGGTGGATTCATCGGCAGGGTTGCAGGCTAGACGCTCGGGCATGTGCAACGACAACCTGGCAGAGCGCCCAGCCTCGCGCTAGCGCCGCCGCACATCTCAAAGTATGGGCCCAAACCCGTGGGCCGGCGCTGCCTACCTCTTGAGCGAGTCGCGGATTTCGCGCAGCAACAACACGTCTTCAGGCAAGGCCGGCGCCGGCGCGGGTGGGGCCTCGGCCTTCATGCGGTTGATCTGCTTGACCATCATGAAGATGATGAAGGCCAGAATGATGAAGTTGATCGCCCCGGTAATGAAGTTGCCGTAGGCGAACAGCGGCACGCCGGCCTTGCTCAGGGCCTCGTAGGTCATGGCGCCCTTGTAGTCCGCTGGCAGGTTGCCGAGCTGAACGAAGTAGTTCGAAAAGTCCAGGCCCCCAAAGACCTTGCCGACCAGGGGCATGATCAGGTCCTTGACGATGGAATCGACAATCTTGCCGAAGGCGGCGCCGATGATCACGCCGACGGCGAGGTCGACGACGTTGCCCTTCATGGCAAATTCTTTGAATTCACTGGTAAAGCTCATCTTGTGTTCCTCCGGAAGTGTGGGATCGGTGGCGGACACCGGACTTTGCTGGTGTCCGGCCACGCAGTATTGCCCACTTGGGAAGCCTGTCAATGCGGAAGGTCCTGCGCGGAGCTGTCCGCTAGAATCCCGGGTTGACCCTATGAACTTCGTCTTCCCAGCGAGGAATTGAATGAGCAATGACGCCGTCGATCCGGGCCGCCGGACCTGGATCGGGATCGCTTGTGGTGCGGGTGCCCTCGGGACCGTCGCGACCGCCGTGCCTTTTGTATCCACGTTTGCGCCCTCGGAGCGCGCCAAGGCCGCTGGCGCCGCCGTCGAGGTCGACATCAGTGCGTTGAAGGTGGGCGAGATGCAGACCGTCGAGTGGCGCGGCAAGCCCGTCTGGATTCTCAAGCGCACGCCCGAGCAGGTGGCGTCTCTGAAGAAGACCGACGGCCAGGTCGCCGATCCGCAGTCCTTGCGCAAGCCCGACGAGTTGACGCCGGAGTACGCGCGCAACGAACACCGTTCACGCAAGCCTGAAATCCTGGTCGCAGTGGGCATCTGCTCCCACCTGGGCTGCTCGCCCTCGGCCAAGCTCGAGGCCGGCGCCCAGCCCTCCCTGCCTGACGACTGGCAGGGCGGGTTCTTCTGCCCCTGCCACGGCTCGACCTTCGACCTGGCTGGCCGCGTTTACAAGAACAAGCCGGCGCCGGACAACCTCGAGGTGCCGCCCCACATGTACCTCAGCGACAGCACTTTGCTGATCGGCGAGGACAAGAAGGCCTGATCCCCCCAACGATTGCCGAGGCAACACAACATGGCTGAATTCAAGGTGGCGCCAGCGGGGGCGTCCGTCGTCGACAAACTGACGCTCTGGACGCATAACCGCTTCCCGACCGCGTTCGACGCTTACCGCGTCCACATGGCGGAGTACTACGCGCCCAAGGCGCAGAACATCTGGTACGTGTTTGGCGCGCTGGCGATCCTGGTGCTGGTGATCCAGATCGTCACCGGCATCTTCCTGGTGATGCATTACAAGCCCGACGCGGCGCTGGCGTTCGCCTCGGTCGAGTACATCATGCGCGATGTGCCCTGGGGCTGGCTGGTGCGCTACATGCACTCGACCGGCGCCAGTGCCTTCTTCGTCATCGTCTACCTGCACATGTTCCGCGGCCTGCTCTACGGCAGCTACCGCAAGCCGCGCGAGCTGGTCTGGATCTTTGGCGTGGCGATCTTCCTGTGCCTGATGGGCGAGGCTTTCATGGGCTACCTGTTGCCTTGGGGCCAGATGAGCTACTGGGGCGCTCAGGTCATCATCAACTTGTTCGCCGCCATCCCCTTCGTCGGCCCCGACCTGGCACTGCTGATCCGCGGTGACTATGTCGTCGGCGACGCGACCCTGAACCGCTTCTTCGCCTTCCACGTGATCGCGTTGCCGCTGGTATTGCTGGGGTTGGTGGTGGCGCATATCTTCGCGCTGCACGATGTCGGCTCGAACAACCCTGACGGCATCGAGATCAAGGACCACCGCGACCCCAAGACGGGCATCCCCCTCGACGGCATCCCCTTTCACCCCTACTACACGGTGCACGACATCCTGGCGGTGTCGGTGTTCATGATCATCTTCTCGGCCATCATCTTCTTCGCCCCCGAGATGGGCGGCTACTTCCTCGAGTACAACAACTTCATCCCGGCCGACCCGCTCAAGACGCCGGCACACATTGCCCCGGTGTGGTACTTCACGCCCTACTACTCGATGCTGCGCGCAACCACCGACCCGATGGTCAATGTGTTCTGCCTGATCATCGGTGTGTCGGCGCTGATGGCCGCCTGGAAGGCCAAGCTGCCGACCATGATCAAGGGCAGCGTGTTGGTGGCGGCCGTGGTGGCCATCGCCCTGCTCAAGACTTTCGACGCCAAGTTCTGGGGCGTCGTCGTGATGGGTGCTTCCGTGATGATCCTGTTCGTGCTGCCTTGGCTCGACCGCAGCCCCGTCAAGTCGATCCGTTACCGCCCCGATTGGCACAAGGCCGTGTATGCGGTCTTCGTGGTGGTCTTCTTCATCCTCGGATGGCTGGGCATCGAGACGGTGTCGGACACCAAGACCCTGATGGCGCAGATCGGCACGGTCTACTACTTTGGCTTCTTCCTGTTGATGCCGTGGTGGAGCCAACTCGGCACCTTCAAGCCGGTGCCCGAGCGCGTTGTGTTCAGCGCGCACTGAGCGGACGATGACCATGATCAAACGAATCCTGCACTCTCTGCTGGTCTCTCTCCTGCTCGCTGGCGGTGCTGCGCACGCGGCAGGCGGTGGCATCGCCTGGGACAAGTTTCCGGTCGAGAAGCTGACTGACAATGCCTCTTTGCAGAATGGCGCCAAGCTGTTCGTCAACTATTGTCTGAACTGTCACGCGGCCTCCTACGTTCGCTACAACCGGTTGAACGACATCGGTTTGAGCAACGAGCAGATCAAGACGAACCTGTTGTTCGCAACTGACAAGGTGGGCGAGACGATGAAGGTCTCGCTCGATCCGAAGCAGGCCAAGCTGTGGTTCGGCGTCGTGCCGCCAGACCTTTCTGTGGTCTCGCGCTCACGTTCGGCGGCGGGCCAGGGCAGCGGTGCGGACTATTTGTACACCTACTTGCGCACCTATTACCGCGACGACAGCAAGGCGACAGGCTGGAACAATCTGGCTTACCCCAATGTGGCGATGCCCCATGTGCTGTGGGAACTGCAGGGTGAACGCCGACCGATCTTCACCAAGGCCACCGAGCATGGCAAAGAGGTCGAGGTCGTCAGCGGCTGGGAAGTTACCAAGCCTGGCACCCTCGATGCGCGGGCCTACGACAATGCCATGGCGGATCTGGTGGCATTCTTGCAATGGGCCGGCGAGCCAGCGCAAAAGACGCGCCAGCAGCTGGGCGCCTGGGTGCTTCTGTTCCTGGGCATCTTCACCGTGATCGCATGGCGCTTGAATGCCGCGTACTGGAAAGACATCAAGTAGTTGAACGCCGTTTGCAGCGCAGTGGGTGCCGGCAACGGGTCCACTGCGTTTCGTGTTTTTGAGACTGTCTCAGACATCCCCATTTTCTGATCACCAGCAAGGGAGCCTCCACCATGATGGTGCTTTATTCCGGAACCACCTGTCCTTACTCGCACCGCTGCCGTTTCGTGCTGTTCGAGAAGGGCATGGATTTCGAGATCCGCGACGTCGACCTGTTCGCGAAGCCCGAAGACATCGCACTGATGAATCCGTACAACGAGGTGCCCATCCTCGTCGAGCGCGACCTGATCCTGTACGAGTCGCACATCATCAATGAGTACATCGACGAGCGCTTCCCGCACCCGCAGCTGATGCCGGGCGACCCGGTGGCCCGCGCCCGCGTGCGCCTGTTCCTGTTCAACTTCGAGAAGGAGTTGTTCGCCAACGTCAACATCCTCGAGGCACGCAACGGCGTCAAGGGCACCGAGAAACAGCTCGAGAAGGCACGCGGCCAGATTCGCGACCGCCTGACCCAGCTGGCGCCGATTTTCCTGAAGAACAAGTTCATGCTCGGCGATGACTTCTCGATGCTCGACGTGGCCATTGCTCCGCTGCTCTGGCGCCTGGACTATTACGACATCGACCTGTCGAAGAACGCGCTGCCACTGCTGAAGTACGCCGAGCGAATCTTTTCGCGTCCGGCCTACATCGAAGCGCTGACCCCGTCCGAGAAAGTCATGCGGAAGTAAATGACTTCCCCGAAGCGGTTTCACCGCTCCCCTCCAGGGGGGCGACGCCAGTGGCCCGGCAAAGCCGGTTCCACGGCGTCCGCTTGCTTGGTTGTGTGAGATGGCCACGATACCGTTATCCCCCGAAGGCCAGGGCAGCTCGACGCGGCCCTACCTGATCCGCGCGCTGCACGACTGGTGTACCGACAACGGCTTCACACCCTATGTCGCGGTGTTCGTCGACGCCAGCGTGCAGGTGCCACAGGAGTACGTCAAGAACAACGAGATCGTGCTCAACGTTGGCTTCGAAGCCACCAGCGGCCTCAAGCTCGGCAACGAGCAGATCGAGTTCAAGGCCCGCTTCGGCGGCAGCGCCCGCGAGATCGTCGTGCCGATCGACCATGTCGTGGCCATCTACGCTCGAGAGAACGGCCAGGGCATGGCGTTTCCGGTGCCGACGGGCGCGGGTGGTGCGAGCACTGCCGGGCCTGCGGTTTTGTCTGCCGGCGATGCGGTGGCCCGCGCTGGCCCACGCTTGACAGCGGTCAACTCGCCCGCGCCTGCGCCGACACCAAGCGCCACGGTCAGCCAGATCGTGCCGCCGGGCGAGCCACCGGAGCCGCCGCCCGCGCCCGGCGGCGCACGCCCCTCGCTCAAGCGCATCAAGTAACGTGGTGCCTGGCACGCCGGCCTAGAATCCTTGCGGACCGTGCCGACTTAGCTCAGCTGGTAGAGCACCCGCCTTGTAAGCGGAAGGTCGTCCGTTCGATTCGGACAGTCGGCACCACCCCGAACCCGGAGCGGTCAGCGCGCGCGTATGTGCACGCGAATCGGCAGTTCCGGCCAGCCCTGCTCGCGCAATGTGTCTGACAGACGCGGCAGCAGGTGACGCAACTTGGCGGCCACAGCCGCATTGGAGGCCAGCAGCGACCAGCCTTCCTCGTCGATCGGACCCGGTTGCACCAGCGAACGCATTGCTTCGGGCAACTGCAGACGGACTGCGGCGTAGCGCGCATTCGACTGCGCCAGCCGACGTGTCAGGTTGGCCAGGCTGGTGTTCTGGTCCAGCGCCCGCGCCAGGGGCAGACCCAGCGGCACGGACGAAGACGATGACTTGGCGGTGGCCATGGCAAGGAGTTTAGGCGGATGCAGATCCTGATCACCCACGGCAGCATTGCCAAGTCACGCGTGTTGCAGTTCAACCGCTGGCAACTCGGCGCAGCCCTGGCCGCCGCCTCGCTGCTGCTGTTGCTGCTGTCTGCTGCGATGTATCACTTCATCTTCCTCAAGGCAGCGCGTGACGGCTGGCCGATCGTCAGCCAGATCGTCTCCTTCGTGATTCGCGACGAGACCGCGCAACGTGACCGCTTTTTGCGCGAGAACCTGGACGCCATGGCGCAGAAGGTGGGCGAGTTGCAGGCCAAGCTGCTCAAGCTGGAGGCCATGGGCGACCGGGTTTCGGGCTTGGCCGGCGTCAAGGCCGAGGAGTTCAAGCCGCTGTTGCGGCCCGGCGCAGCCGCGTCCGCACCGCTGGCGGGCAGCCGGGGTGGCCAGGGCGGCCCTTTC
This sequence comes from Burkholderiales bacterium, assembly GCA_031379365.1. Classification (GTDB taxonomy): domain Bacteria; phylum Pseudomonadota; class Gammaproteobacteria; order Burkholderiales; family Burkholderiaceae_C; genus CADEEN01. Next base: position 32,447 of record JANNFB010000026.1, on the reverse strand, counting down.
GTGCCGGACACCACCCGTGCGGGCCGCGTGCAAGCGCTCGAGAACCTGAGCGCTTACGCTGGCCGTCTCGACGAGCGCACGGACCAGACCACCGACCTGTTCACCCTGATCGAGTCCCGCCTGCTGGAAGGCCGGCTGACGCAGTTGATGGTGCCGAGTTCTGCCCCCGTCGACGCTCCCAGTACGTCCGGATTCGGCTTCCGCCCCGACCCGTTCAGCGGGCGCGCTGCCCTGCACACCGGCCTGGACTTCCCAGCCGACATTGGCGCCCCGATCATGGCGGCCGCCGGTGGCGTGGTGGTCTCGACTGAGCCACACCCGGCGTATGGCAACCTGGTGGAGATCGACCATGGCAACGGCTTGTTGACGCGCTATGCCCACGCCTCGCGCGTTCTGGTCAAGACCGGCGACCTGGTCAAGCGAGGCCAGAAGGTCGCCGAGGTTGGCAACAGCGGGCGCTCGACCGGGCCCCACCTGCACTTCGAAGTGTTGGTGGAGGGGGTGCCGCAGAATCCGGCCCGATTCCTCGCAGGCAAAGCAGGCGAGGGCGGGGCGTCTCGCAGCGCGGCGCGCTCGCGCTGAGCGCCGGGTAAAATCTCGCGCCTTGTGCGTTGGACGCAAGGCCGGGCGCCTGCTGCCCCGGCAGTCCTGAGCGCCAGCCCCTTGCGATGGGGCCAAGCCGCCCCATCTCCTCCTGGCCACGCACACCCACGACAAGAAGCCACGCCGCATGTTGCCCAAACTCCTCACCTCGATCTTCGGCAGCCGCAACGACCGACTGCTGAAGCAGTACCGCGCCGTGGTGCAGAAGATCAACGCCCTCGAGCCGGCCTTCGAAGCCCTCGACGACGATGCCCTGCGCGGCAAGACCACCGAGTGGCGCCAGAGCGTGGTAGACGGCAAGAGCCTCGACGAGCTCTTGCCCGAAGCCTTTGCGGCGGTGCGTGAGGCGGGCAAGCGGGCGTTGAAGATGCGCCACTTCGACGTTCAGCTGGTCGGCGGAATGGCCTTGCACGAAGGCAAGATTGCCGAAATGCGCACCGGCGAGGGCAAGACGCTGATGGCCACGCTGCCCGTCTACCTGAACGCGTTGTCGGGCAAGGGCGTGCACCTGATCACCGTCAACGACTACCTAGCGCGACGCGATGCCGAGTGGATGGGGCGTCTGTACACCTTCCTGGGCCTGAGCGTCGGCGTGAATGTGCCTGGGATGTCGCGCGAGGAGAAGCAGGCGGCCTATGCGGCCGACGTCACCTACGGCACGAACAACGAGTTCGGCTTCGACATCCTGCGTGACAACATGGTCTACGAGGTGGCCGACCGCACCCAGCGCGGCCTGAACTTCGCCATCGTCGACGAGGTCGATTCGATCCTGATCGATGAGGCGCGCACGCCCTTGATCATCAGCGGCCAAGCCGAGGACCATACCGAGCTGTACGTGCGGATCAACGCCGTGATCCCGCAGTTGAAGAAGCAGATCGGCGAGCTTGATCTGCGCACTGGCGAGGGTGTGATCGAGCCCGGTGACTTCACCCTCGACGAAAAGGGTCACCAGGTCTTTCTGACGGAAGATGGGCATGAGAACGCCGAGCGCCTGCTCGGTGAGGCCGGCTTGCTGGCGGAAGGCGCGAGCCTGTATGACCCCGCCAACATCACCTTGATGCACCATGTGTATGCCGCGCTGCGCGCCACGCACCTCTACCACCGCGACCAGAACTACGTGGTGCAGAACGGTGAAGTCGTCATCGTCGACGAGTTCACCGGCCGGCTGATGAGCGGGCGGCGCTGGAGCGACGGCCTGCACCAAGCCGTCGAGGCCAAGGAAGGCGTTCAAATCCAGAGCGAGAACCAGACCCTGGCCTCGATCACCTTCCAGAACTACTTCCGCATGTACGCCAAGCTGGGCGGCATGACGGGCACGGCCGACACCGAAGCCTACGAGTTCCAGGAGATTTACGGTCTCGAGACCGTGGTGATCCCACCGAACCGGCCGACGATCCGCAAGGACGATCTGGACCTCGTCTACAAGACCGGCAGCGAGAAGTACAACGCGGTGATCGAAGACATCCGCGATTGCCATACGCGCGGCCAGCCGACGCTGGTGGGTACGACATCGATCGAAAACTCCGAGCTGATTTCGGGCCTGCTCGAAAAAGCCAAGCTCCCGCACCAGGTACTCAACGCCAAGCAGCACGCCAAGGAAGCCGAGATCGTGGCCCAGGCGGGCCGCCCCGGCGTGGTGACGATAGCGACCAACATGGCTGGCCGCGGCACTGACATCGTGCTCGGTGGCAACGTCGAGAACCAGGTCAAGTTCATCGAGGCCGACGAGGCGATGCCCGCCGACGAAAAGGCGCGCCGCATCCAGCAGTTGCATGACGAGTGGCAGGGCCTGCACGACAAGGTCAAGACTGAAGGCGGTTTGCGCATCATTGCCACCGAGCGTCACGAGAGCCGCCGCATCGACAACCAGTTGCGCGGCCGCTCCGGCCGCCAGGGTGATCCGGGCCAGTCGCGCTTCTACCTCTCGCTCGAAGACCCGCTGATGCGCATCTTCGCCGGCGACCGCGTGCGCGCCATCATGGACCGCTTGAAGATGCCCGAGGGTGAGGCCATCGAAGCCGGCATCGTCACTCGCAGCATCGAAGGCGCGCAGCGCAAGGTCGAGGCGCGCAACTTCGACATGCGCAAGCAATTGCTCGAGTACGACGACGTCTCCAATGACCAGCGCAAGGTCATCTACCAGCAGCGCAACGAGATCCTCGAAGCGACTTCACTGGACGCGCAGATCGCCAACCTGCGCAAGAGCACGATCAACGATGTCGTGCGCACCTATGTGCCGGCCGAGAGCCTGGAGGAACAGTGGGACCTCGACGGTCTGGAGAAGACGCTGCGTGACGAGTGGCAGCTCGAGGTATCTCTCAAGGCCCTCGTCGAAGGCAGCGACTCGATCACGGACGACGAGATCGTCGACAAGGCCGTGGCAGCCGCCGACGAGGTGTTTGCGGCCAAGCTGGCGGTCGTCGGCGCAGAACAGTTCACGCCCTTCATGCGCATGGTGCTGCTGCAGGCCATCGACAGCCATTGGCGCGAGCACCTGGCCGCGCTCGATTACCTGCGCCAGGGCATTCACCTGCGCGGCTACGCGCAGAAGAACCCCAAGCAGGAGTACAAGCGCGAAGCCTTCGAGCTGTTCTCACAGCTGCTCGACGTGGTGAAGATGGAGGTGACGCGGGTGCTGATGACCGTGCGCGTCCAGACGCAGGAGCAAGTGGCTCAGGCCGCCGAGGCCATCGAGGAGCGCGCCACCCAGGTGGCCAATGTCACCTACACCCACCCCAACGAAGACGGCAGTGTGTCGCAGGAGACCGACCCGTCAACCCTGGTAGCGGAAGTGCCGCGTGTCGGCCGCAATGACCCCTGTCCGTGCGGTAGCGGCAAGAAGTACAAGCTCTGCCACGGCAAGCTGGCCTGAGGTTTCAGGGCGGCGGCAGCCAGTGGCTGCGGTCGGTCGCAGCGTCGTAGCGAAAAGGGTTGTCGCTTCCGCCCTTGCGCAGCCGCCAGTGCCACTGCAGGCGGTGCTTCGCCCAGCGCAACCACGCCCTAGCCGCGCCGATTTCCTCGCGCCAGTACGCGTCCCGCGAGTAGGCCCAGTACGTGGCGATGAACGACGACTGCAGCTTCTCCTGGCACTCGTCCAAGGTGAGAAGGCGGCGGCCTTGGCGCTCGGCCTCGACCAGTTCCCACGCCACAGTCTGCAAGGACCTTGCTACCACTGCGTCGATGCCTGCGGGCGACCAGGCGCCGACGGGGCTCCTTTCGAACATCGTTGCATAGGTCACCAGTGACATGTAGTACGCACCCATTGGCGTCAGGTGAACCTGGTCCGCAACGAGGCGGTCGGCCGTCTCACGCACGCCCGGCACTGTGATGCCGGGCAGGCCCGGTCCCTGCGTGGCCCGCTCGATCAGGCCCGCAAGCAGTGCGCCAGCGGGCAGTGGCTGAATGCGATCGCTGCGCCGCTCTGCGGCCAGAGAGACGTTCACCCGCGTGGCCATGCACTGCCAGATCGGCGACGCCGCCCGCTCGTACGCGATCCAGCGCCGTGGGTCGGCCTTGTTGTCCAGGCTGAGCCAAGACTCATAGAACCAGGTTCTGCCGGAGGCGTTGGCCGCGATGAAGCGGTCGTGATGGTGACGCAGATAGCGCACACTGTCGTTCCAGAGCAGCGTGCCCAGGAGGCCGTGCTGCTCAGTGATCAGAAGGCCGTCGTAAGCACCGCCGGTTACCGTCTTTGGCGAGCTCAGCTCCGCCAGCACATCCATAACGCGGCCGTCACGGTTTTCGCCCTGCCGGTAGCCCTCCCACCCGGTGGCGTGGGCCGGTGCCGACGGCCCTCGGGCCCGCGCCCGCAGCGAGGAGCCCACCATGTACTGGCGATTCCACTGAACCGGTGTGCCGAGGCTGGCAGCGATGGCCGCCAGGTTGCTCGGCAAAGGTTGGTCGACCAGGCTGTGACCCGAGATGAAAATCCTCTCGGGCGGTGCCGGCGCGGCCATCGTCGTCAGCGGGGGAAGGGCGATCATTGCAGCCATGGCCAACCGCAGGACATGCATCGTGTAAGACCGGCGTCGAGGTGGCGAATCCTACAATCGACCGCCAGTACCCCTGCTGCGCCGCCGGACTCTGCCGATGCCCGTGAACCTGATCCCTCCGACTGCACATGACCTGCTTCCCGTGCGGGGGCTTGAAATCGGCACGGCCATGGCGGGGATCCGCAAGGCCAATCGCCGCGACCTGGTGGTGTTCAAGCTGGCGGCGGGCTCCGCGGTCGCAGGTGTGTTCACCACCAACCGCTTCTGCGCGGCGCCAGTGCAGGTGTGTCGAGAACACCTCAATGCTGGCTTCGGCGTTCGCGCATTGCTGATCAACACCGGCAACGCCAATGCCGGCACGGGTCAGGATGGGCTGGTGCGCGCCCGCACCAGCTGCATCGCTTTGGCACAGCAACTCGACCTCGCACCCGAGCAAGTGCTGCCGTTCTCGACGGGCGTGATCATGGAGACGCTGCCGGTCGAGCGCCTTGTTGCCGGACTGCCAGCAGCATTGGTGGATGCCGCGCCCGACCATTGGCTCGAGGCGGCGCAGGGCATCATGACCACTGACACCTTGCCCAAGGCGGCTTCGCGGCAAGTTCAAATCGGCGGCAAGACGGTCACTGTCACCGGCATCGCCAAGGGCGCCGGCATGATCCGCCCGAACATGGCGACCATGCTCGGTTTCGTGGCCACCGATGCGGTGATTGCACCCGGGCCGCTGCAGACCTTGGTGCGCGAGGCGGCAGACCAGAGCTTCAACCGCATCACAATCGACGGCGATACCAGCACCAACGACTCTTTCGTGTTGATCGCGACGCAGCAGGCCGGCCATGCGCCCATCACGCAGCTGAGCTACCCCGATGGCAAGCGGCTGCGCGAGGCCGTGTTCGAGGTGTCACGCCAGCTGGCCCAGGCCATCGTGCGCGACGGCGAGGGCGCCACCAAGTTCATCACGGTGCAAGTGGACGGCGGGCGCACCGCTGAGGAGTGCCGCTTGGCGGCTTACGCGATTGCCCATTCACCGCTGGTGAAGACAGCCTTCTTCGCGAGCGATCCGAACCTCGGCCGCATCCTGGCGGCGGTGGGCTACGCCGGTATCGATGATCTCGATCAGTCACTCATCGACCTGTTTCTCGACGACGTGCACGTCGTCGTCAGGGGCGGGCGGCACCCGGACTACCAGGAAGCCCAGGGCCAGCGCGTCATGAAGCAAGCCGAGATCGCGATCCGGGTCGACTTGCACCGTGGTCCCGCGCAGGCGACGGTCTGGACCTGTGATCTGTCGCACGATTACGTCAGTATCAACGCCGACTACCGAAGTTGAGCGTCGCCTGCGTGTCGTGAGCTTGCCGCGACCGGGTGCGGACTGCTAGCATCATTGCCAGATTGTTAAAGCGCGAGACCTCCCCATGACCACCCACGACATTCCGAACCGACGCTGCCGCCGCGGCATGCCGGTGCTGGGTGCATCGGTGGCTGCGCACTAGACGTCCTCGGCTTCGCCCCATCCGGGCCTGCGCCGAGACCTCGGCGTCAGGCCCTTCGTTTTTTCGGCCTGGCGCCTGCACCGCGGTTCACAAGACCGTTTTGCCGAAGAGACTTTCATGTTCCGCCGATTCCGCGAATCCCTCAGGCAGCGTTTTGCGCTGCCGCCCGACGACCTGCTGCGCGACGCCGTTTTCCGGCGTCTGTGGAGCTCGATCCTGATCAGCTCCCTGGGCGGACAGGTGACCATGCTCGCGCTGCCGCTCACGGCCGTGGTGCTGCTGCACGCCACACCCACACAGATGGGTCTGCTGGTGGCGATGGAGATCGCGCCCTTTGTGCTGTTCAGCCTGCCCAGCGGCGTCTGGCTCGACCGCGTGCGCAAACTGCCGGTCTACATTGCTGGTGAAACTGCGCTCGGCTTCATCGTCGCCAGCGTGCCCTTGGCTTGGAGCCTGGGCTGGCTGACGATGCCCTGGATGTACGCCGTCGGTTTTGTCATGGGTTGCGTCTACGTCGTTGCAGGCTCCGCTGCGCAGATCGTTCTGACGCAGGTCGTGCCGCGAGAGCGGCTCGTGGAAGCGCACGCACGCAACGCCCTGGCCAGTTCTGGGGCTGAAGTGGCCGGGCCCGGTTTCGCCGGGGCGCTGATCAAGGCCGTGGGCGCGCCAGTGGCACTGCTGCTGGACGGCCTGATGCTGTTGGCTTCGGTGGTCATCCTGCGCGGCGTGAAGGTGATGGAGCCTGTGCCGCCGCCCACGAAGAGGCAGTTCTGGCGCGACCTGCGGGCTGGTTTGCATTTCGTGCGCGGCACGCCCTTGTTGGTGGCGATGGCGATCACGGTGGGGCTGTGGCAGATGTGCCACCACGCCGCGATCGTCGTGCAGATCCTGTTTGCCACCCGCACCCTGGGCATGAACGAGTCGCAGATCGGCCTGTCCTTCGTCGGGCTGGGCCTGGGCACGATCGCAGCCAGCATCCTGGGCAACCGCCTCTCGGCGCGCATCGGCCCCGGCCCCTGCCTGCTGACCGGCGTCGCGGTGTGCGGCGGGGGCTGGTTGCTCCTGGCGCTGGCCCCAACCAACGCCTTCGGCCCGCTGATGTTCGCCGCCATGCTGGTTTGCTTCGGCTGCGGGGCGGTGCTCATCTTCATCAACTTCCTGGCGCTGCGGCAGGCGGTGACGCCCACGCCCCTGCTCGGGCGCATGACCAGCACGATGCGTTGGTTGATCCTGCTGCCCGCCGGTCCTGGCGCACTCATCGGCGGCTGGCTGGGCGAGCACGTCGACTTGCGCGCGCCGCTGGTCTTTGCCGGTTGCGGCGCCCTGTTGCTGTCCTTCGTCGCCTGGCGCCATCCGGTGTTGCGGGCTCAGCGCGTGCTGCCCGTGCCCGAGCGTGACGAGGCGCCGCTCGGCGCGGAAGGTTTGGTCGCCTTGCCGCGTTAGCCTGGGGCGAAGCGGTCGACGGCGTCGGTGATCAAGCCGTCGAGCCCGAGACCCAGCAAGGCGTGGGCGACATCCGCATCGTTCACGGTGTACGCCAGGGCGCGCAGGCCGGCGCCGTGCAGGCGCTCGACCAGGCTGCGATCGAACAACCGGTGATTGGCAACGACGGCCACACACTGCAGCGCCTGGGCGCGTTCGAACCAACCCGCCCACAACGTATCGAGCAGCAGGGCGCGCGGCAGGATCGGTGTCGTCGCCCTGGCGCCTTCGAGTGCATCGGGTTTGAACGAACTCAACAGGGGTGGGACCGGTGCGCCGGCCCACAGCCTGCCCGCCTCGCGGGCGACCACTTCGCCCGTCTCGCGCTCGCGCCCCGGCGAGGGTTTGATCTCGATGTTCAGACGGTGATCGTTGCCCAGGCAGTAGGCGGCGATGGCCGCAAAGTTGGCCAGCGGCTCGCCGGCAAACGCGCGGCTGTGCCAGCTGCCGGCGTCCAGCGTCGACAGCTCAGCCCAGGTGTGCGCGGCGGCGTCGCCGTGGCCACCGCTGGTGCGATCCAGCCTGTCATCGTGCAGCAGAAAGGGCACGCCGTCCCGGCTGAGCTTCACATCGCACTCGAAGGCCCGATAGCCGTGCTGCGCGCCGAGGCGAAACGCCGCCAAGGTGTTCTCCGGTGCCAGCTTGCCCGCGCCGCGGTGGGCGATCCACGCCGGGTAGGGCCAGGGGTCGAGCTGCATCACAGGCCTGCGCAGGGCCGCTCCCCAGCGGCCTGTGCTCCCCCCGGGGGACGCGAGCAAAGCGAGCCAGGGGCTGTCATCCCACCCGCTGCTGGGTCTTGGGATCGAACCAGTGCAGGTGCTTGGCCTCGACCGCCGCAGTGAAGGTGCTGCCGTTGGGCGGTACCGGCAGCGTCGCGTCCAGCCGCACCGTGAAAGGCGTGTCGCCGAGGCGGCAATAGACCAGTCGTTCGGCCCCGAGCATCTCGACCACCTCGACCTTCATCGCCCAGCCTGTGTCGGCGCCGTCGGCATGCTCGGGGCGCACGCCCAGCAGCAGCGGGCCCGGGCGTGGCGCGGGCGCAGGCAGCGCCAGCGTGACGCCGCCGACCGTGAAGCGCGACCCATCGGCCTGGCCTTCGAGCAGATTCATCGGCGGGCTGCCGATGAAGCCGGCAACGAAGGTCGTGGCCGGGCGGTGGTAGACCTCATCGGGCGTGCCGATCTGCTCCATGCGGCCGGCGTTCATCACGATCATGCGCTGCGCCAGCGTCATCGCCTCGACCTGGTCGTGCGTGACGAAGAGCGAGGTCACGCCGAGCTCGGCATGCAGCTTCTGGATTTCCAGGCGCGTCTGCGCGCGCAGCTTGGCGTCGAGGTTCGACAGCGGCTCGTCGAACAGAAAGACGGCCGGCTGGCGCACGATAGCGCGGCCCATTGCCACGCGCTGGCGCTGGCCGCCCGAGAGCTCGCGCGGTTTGCGCGCGAGGTAGGGTGCGAGCTGCAGGATGCCCGCGGCCTTGTCCACGCGGGCCTTGATCTCGTCCACCGGCACCTTGGCAATCTTCAGTCCGTAGGCCATGTTGTCGAACACCGTCATGTGCGGGTACAGGGCATAGTTCTGGAACACCATCGCGATGTCGCGCTCGGATGGCTCGAGACGGTTGACGATGCGCCCGGCAATATGGATCTCGCCGCCGGTGATCTCTTCCAGGCCCGCCACCATGCGCAGCAGGGTGCTCTTGCCGCAGCCCGAGGGGCCGACGATGACGACGAACTCGTGGTCGGCGATCTCGGCATCGACGCCGTGGATCACCTTGTTCAGCTTGGCCCCCGAGCCGTACGACTTCTCGACCTTGCGAAGTGAGATGGCACCCATGCTTGTCTTTCTACTTTTCGGTATCCACGAGGCCCTTGACGAACCACTTCTGCATCAGCATCACCACCAGCGCGGGCGGGATCATCGCCAGCATCGCGGTGGCCATGATGGTGGCCCAGTCGTTCGTCGCATCGCCGTCGGAAATCATCTGCTTGATGCCGATCACCACCGGGTACATGCGCTCTTCGGTGGTGATGAGCAGCGGCCACAAGTACTGGTTCCAGCCGTAGATGAACTGGATCACAAAGAGGGCCGCGATCGAGGTCGTCGACAGCGGCAGCAGAATGTCCTTGAAAAATCGCATCGGCCCGGCGCCGTCGATGCGCGCCGCTTCGACCAGTTCGTCGGGCACGGTGAGGAAGAACTGGCGGAACAGGAAGGTCGCGGTGGCAGAGGCGATCAGTGGCACCGTGAGGCCGGCATAGGTGTTGAGCATGCCGAAGTCCGACACCACCTTGTAGGTCGGACCGATCCGCACCTCCACCGGCAGCATCAGGGTGACGAAGATGGCCCAGAAGAAGAATTGCCGAAAAGGGAAGCGGAAGTAGACGATCGCGAAGGCCGAAAGCAACGAGATCGAGATCTTGCCGATCGCAATGACCAGTGCGCTGATCAGACTCACCGTCATCATTCGGCTCACTGCCACCTTGGTGCCCGGGCCGGAGCGCTCACCCGACAGGGCCTTGGTGTAGTTGTTGACGAGTTGATCGCCCGGCAGCAGCGGCATCGGCGTCTGGACGATGCGTGTCGTGGTGTGCGTCGAGGCGACGAAGGTGATGTAGACCGGGAAGGCGACGATCAGCACGCCGATGATCAGCACGAGATGCGAGATCGCCGTCAGGATCGGTTTGCGCTCGACCATCTCAGCGCCCGCGCTGCCGCCTGGAGGGCGCTGAGCGCCCCCTCGAGGGGCAGCGAACGAAGTGAGCTTGGGGGCTCGTCATCGATAGTTCACTTTCTTCTCGACGAAGCGGAACTGCACCACGGTGAGGGCCACGACGATCACCATCAGCACCACCGATTGCGCGGCCGAGCCGCCGAGGTCCAGCGCCTTGAAGCCGTCGTAGTAAACCTTGTAGACCAGGATGGCCGTGTCCCTGCCCGGCCCGCCGCGCGTGGCCGCGTCAATGATGGCGAAGGTATCGAAGAAGGCGTAGACGATGTTGATGACGAGCAGGAAGAAGGCCGTCGGCGACAGCAGCGGGAAAATGATGGTCCAGAAGCGCCGCCAGGGCTTCGCGCCGTCGATCGCTGCGGCTTCGATCAACGATTTCGGGATCGACTGCAGGCCGGCGAGGAAGAACAGGAAGTTGTAGGAGATCTGCTTCCACACGGCGGCCAGCACCACCAGCGTCATCGCGTGCGTGCCATTGAGCAGGTGGTTCCACTCGAAGCCCATCCTGCCCAGCGCATAGGCCACGATGCCCATGCCGGGTGCGAACAGGAACAGCCACAACACGCCGGCCACGGCGGGCGCGACGGCGTAGGGCCAGATCAACAGCGTCTTGTAAATGGCCGCGCCCTTGATCACGCGGTCGGCGAACACCGCCAGCAGCAGCGAGACGGACAAGCCGATCACCGCCACCAGGAGCGAGAAGACCGCCGTGGTCTTGAACGACGCCAGGTAGGTCTCGTCGTTCCACAGATGCTCGAAGTTCTCCATCCCGACCCATTCGACCGAGGTGCCGAAGGCATCGGACTGCTGGAACGACTGCATCAGCGCCTGCAGCGCCGGCCAGAAGAAGAACGCGACGATGATGAAGACCTGCGGCGCGAGCAGCGCCCACGGCAGCCAGCCGGAGCGAAAGACGACGCGCTTCTCGACGGCCATCAGCCGCCGCCGGGCCGCCCTGAGGCGGCTGCGAGCGCAGCGAGCTTGGCAGCCGTCATCAAGTTACCCCTTGGTCGCCTTGTTCGCTTTCTCGAAGCGCTCCAACAGTTCGTTGCCGCGCTTGACGGCCGAGTCGAGCGCCTCTTTCGCACCCTTCTTGCCGGCCCACACCTGTTCCAACTCCTCGTCCATGATGTCGCGGATCTGCACGTGGTTGCCCAGGCGGATGCCGCGCGACTTGTCGGTGACCTTGCGGATCATCTGGTTCGGGCCGACATCGGTGCCGGGGTTGTTCTTGTAGAAGCCGGCCTTCTCGGTCAATTGGTAGGCGGCGTTGGTCACTGGCAGATAGCCGGTGGCCTGGTGCGTCCTCGCGGCGACTTCGGGCTGGGCGATGAAGTCGTAGAAGGCGGCGACGCCCTTGTAGTCATCGGGCTTCTTGCCCGCCAGGGTCCACAGGCTGGCGCCGCCGATGACGGTGTTCTGCGGCGCGCCCGGCACGTCGGGGTAGTAGGGCAGGGTCGCCATGCCCCAGCTGAACTTGGCGTTCTGCTTGACGTTGCCGTAGAAGCCGGTCGACGTCGTCACCATCGCGCACTCGCCCGAGATGTACGACGGCTCGGGCACATTGCGGCGCCCCTTGTAGATGAACAGGCCCTGCTTGGCCATGTTGGCGAGGTTTTCGATGTGGCGCACATGCAGCGGCGAGTTGAAAACCAGGCGCGCATCCATGCCGCCCAAGCCATTGCGCTTGGTCGCGAAATCGACGTTGTGCCAGGCCGAGAAGCTCTCCAGCTGGGTCCAGCCCTGCCAGGCGATCGTCAGCGGGCACTTGTGGCCACTGGCCTTGAGCTTGGCTGCGGCGAGCGCGACCTCGGGCCAGGTGGTCGGCGCCTTCTCGGGGTCCATGCCCGCGGCCTTGAACGCGTCTTTGTTGTAGTAGAAAACCGTCGTCGAACTGTTGTACGGGAAGGACAGCATCTGCCCGTTCGGCGCCGTGTAGTAGCCCGCCACCGCAGCGATGTAGGCGCTGGTGTCGAACTTCTTGCCGGCATCGGCCATCACCTTGCCGGCCGGCACGATGGCGCCCTTGCTGGCCATCATGGTTGCGGTGCCGACCTCGAACACCTGCAGGATGTGCGGTGCATTGCCCGACCGGTAAGCGGCGATCGCGGCCGTCATCGATTCGTCATAGCTGCCCTTGTAGATCGGCACGATCTTGTAGGACTTCTGACTTTCGTTGAACTGTTTGGCCAGGGTGTTGACCCACTCATTGTTGAAGGCCGTCATCGAGTGCCACCACTGGATTTCGGTCTGGGCCTGGGCTGGGACGGCGCCGACTGCGAGGAGGGAGGCGAGGGCGAGCGATTGCAGTTTCATGGGGACTCCGTGTTGAATCAGGACCTGCGCCGAGGCGCGCGCCCCGACACTGTGGCGCTTGTTTGTGACAGCCCAGTTTTTGTCATGAACGGCGGAGCAAGGCAACGGGGATAACCCCGCGCGGGCCGTGCCATCGACCCTCGGGTTGTTTTGTTGCGCTGCGGTACGATCGTTGATCGAGTGCTGCCGAAGGCGCGCCGACCACCCGCGACCCGCTTCGATGAACGCACCCCTGCCCCTGCACCTTGGCCTCGTCGCCGACGAATCCGCCGCGCCGCGCCTGCGCGAGATTCCGTACAACTACACCTCGTTCTCCGACCGCGAGATCGTGCGCCGCCTGCTCGGTGAGCCGGCCTGGGACCTGCTGGCCAAGTTGCGCGACGAGCGCCGGACGGGCCGCTCGGCGCGCATGCTCTACGAGGTTTTGGGCGACATCTGGGTGGTGCAGCGCAACCCTTACCTCGAAGACGACCTGCTCGACAACCCGAAGCGCCGCGCTCAGTTGATCGAAGCCTTGCAGCACCGGCTGGCCGAAGTCGAGAAGCGGCGCACGCCGGGCACAGACCGCGACGCGGCTGAGCGCGATGTCCTGGTCGGCCAACTGCTGCTGGCCGCGCGGGCGGCGGTCGATCGAATCGCCGCCCACTTCCGCGCCGTCTGGGACTTGCGCAAGCTCACCCGCCGCGTGCTCGGCCGCTGCACTGCCAAGGACAACATCAAGTTCGACGGCCTGTCCCGGGTGTCGCACGTCACCGATGCCACCGATTGGCGCATCGAGATGCCTTTCGTGGTGCTCACGCCCGACAGCGAGGCCGAAATGGCCGCGCTGGTGGCCGGCTGCATCGAGCTCGGCCTGACCATCATTCCGCGCGGTGGCGGCACGGGCTACACCGGTGGCGCGATTCCGCTGACCTGGCGCAGCGCTGTGATCAACACCGAGAAGCTCGAGGCCATGAGCGAGGTCGAGATGCGTTCCTTGCCGGGTCTGGCCGAGCCGGTGGCCACGGTGTTCAGCGAGGCCGGCGTGGTGACCCAGCGTGTGGCCGACGCGGCAGAGCGTGCCGGCTTCGTCTTCGCTGTGGACCCGACCTCGGCCGAGGCCAGTTGCATCGGCGGCAACATCGCCATGAACGCCGGCGGCAAGAAGGCCGTGCTGTGGGGCACCGCGCTGGACAACCTGGCCAGCTGGCGCATGGTCACGCCCGAGGCCAAGTGGCTCGAGGTCACGCGGCTGAACCACAACCTGGGCAAGATCCACGACGTGGAGGTGGCCAGCTTCGAGCTGAAGTACTTCGACGCCAGCGGCAAGAAGCTCGAGCGCACCGAGCACCTGGACATTCCCGGCCGCAGTTTCCGCAAGGAAGGGCTGGGCAAGGACGTCACCGACAAGTTCCTCGCCGGCTTGCCGGGCATCCAGAAGGAAGGCTGCGATGGCCTGATCACCAGTGCGCGCTGGATCGTGCACCGCATGCCCAAGCATGTGCGCACGGTGTGCATGGAGTTCTTCGGCAACGCCAAGGACGCCGTGCCGTCGATCGTCGAGATCAAGGACTATTTGTTCGCGCAGCCCGATGTGAAGCTGGCGGGCCTGGAGCACCTCGATGATCGCTACCTGAAAGCCGTGGGCTACGCCACCAAGAGCAAGCGCAGCTTGCAGGGCAGCGGCCTGCCGAAAATGGTGCTGGTGGGTGACATCGTCGGCGATGACGAGAATGCTGTGGCGCGCGCCACCAGCGAAGTCGTGCGCATCGCCAACTCCCGCCACGGCGAGGGCTTCGTGGCGGTGAGCGCCGACGCGCGCAAGAAGTTCTGGCTCGACCGCAAGCGCACGGCGGCCATCGCCAAGCACACCAACGCCTTCAAGATCAATGAAGACGTCGTCATCCCGCTCGAGCGCATGGGCGAGTACACCGACGGCATCGAGCGCATCAACATCGAACTCAGCCTGCGCAACAAGCTCGAGTTGATCGACGCGCTGGAGCACTTCTTCGCCCGCAGCGCACTGCCGTTGGGCAAGGGCGACGACGCCGGCGAGATCCCGAGCGCAGAGTTGCTCGAAGACCGCGTGCAGCAGGCGCTGGCGCTCTTGGCCGACGTGCGCACGCTGTGGTCCGGCTGGCTGGCCGGGCTGGACGCGGCGCAGGCCGATCATGCCGGCGCGAGCTTCTTCGCGCTGCTGCAAGACACCCGGCTGCGCGCCTCATGGAAGACCCAGGTGCTCAAGCCGCTGCAGCAACTCTTTGCCGGCGCCGCCTTCACGGCGCTGCTCGACGAGTGCCGCCGCATCCACAAGGAAGTGCTGCGCGGCCGCGTCTGGGCCGCCCTGCACATGCATGCCGGCGACGGCAATGTGCACACCAATCTGCCCGTCAACAGCGACAACTACGCCATGCTGCAGTCGGCGCACGCCGCCGTCGTGCGCATCATGGCGCTGGCGCGCAGCCTGGGCGGCGTGATCTCGGGCGAGCACGGCATTGGCATCACCAAGCTGGAGTTCCTCACCACCTACGAGCTGAAAGACTTTGCCGCCTACAAGCAGCGCATCGACCCCGAGGGCCGCTTCAACAAGGGCAAGCTGCTGCGCTACGAGGTCGGTGAAGGCGGCGACGGGGCAGGGGGCCTGTCGTCCATGGCCCACGCGGCCGACCTCAGCCACGCCTACACCCCCAGCTTCGGCCTGATGGGCCACGAGTCGCTCATCATGCAGCAGAGCGACATCGGCGCCATCAGCGACAGCATCAAGGACTGTCTGCGCTGCGGCAAGTGCAAGCCGGTCTGCGCCACGCACGTGCCGCGCGCCAACCTGCTATACAGCCCGCGCAACAAGATCCTGGCCACGTCGTTGCTGATCGAAGCCTTTCTGTACGAAGAGCAGACCCGGCGCGGCGTGTCGATACGTCACTGGGAAGAGTTCGAGGACGTGGCCGACCACTGCACCGTCTGCCACAAGTGCCTGAGCCCCTGCCCGGTGAAGATCGACTTCGGCGATGTCTCGATGAACATGCGCAACCTGTTGCGCAAGATGGGGCAGAAGAGTTTCCGCCCGGGCAATGCCGCGGCGATGCTATTCCTCAATGCCACCAACCCGCAGACCATCAAGCTGATGCGCATGGCGATGGTCGATGTCGGCTTCAAGGTGCAGCGCTTCGCCAACAAGATGCTCGCACTGGCCGCGCGGGCGCAGACCCGGGCGCCGCCGGCCACGGTCGGCCGCGCACCGGTCAAAGAACAGGTCATCCACTTCATCAACAAGAAGATGCCGGGCGGCCTGCCCAAGAAGACCGCGCGAGCCCTGCTCGACATCGAAGATGCCGACTACGTGCCCATCATCCGCAACCCGGCGGCCACCACGGCCGACACCGAAGCGGTGTTCTATTTCCCCGGCTGCGGCTCAGAGCGCCTGTTCTCCCAGGTGGGGTTGGCCACACAGGCCATGCTCTGGCACGCCGGCGTGCAGACGGTGTTGCCGCCTGGTTATCTGTGCTGTGGTTACCCGCAGCGCGGCAGCGGCCAGTTCGACAAGGCCGACAAGATCATCACCGACAACCGGGTGCTGTTCCACCGCGTCGCCAACACCCTGAACTACCTCGACATCAAGACCGTGGTGGTGAGTTGCGGCACCTGCTACGACCAGCTGCAGGGCTACCGCTTCGAAGACATCTTCCCTGGCTGCCGCATCATCGACATCCATGAGTACCTGCTCGAGAAGGGCATCGTGCTGCAGGACCAGGCGGCCTACCTGTACCACGACCCCTGCCATAGTCCGATGAAGCTGCAGGAGCCGATGAAGACGGTCAAGGCCCTCGTCGGCAACAACGTGCTGAAGAACGAGCGCTGCTGCGGCGAGAGCGGCACGCTCGGCGTCACCCGCCCCGACATCTCGACCCAGGTGCGCTTCCGCAAGGAAGAGGAACTGAGGCAGGGCGAGGCCGCATTGCGGGTGGCCGCGAGCCTCGGCCCCGCCGAGAACATCAAGATCCTGACCTCCTGCCCGAGTTGCCTGCAGGGCCTCAAGCGGTTTGAGGGCGACCTGCAGAACGGTCTGCTCGAGGCCGACTACATCGTGGTCGAGATGGCGAGAAAGCTGCTCGGTGAGAACTGGCTGGCCGAGTACGTGGCGCGTGCCAATGCGGGGGGCATCGAGCGGGTGTTGGTCTAGGCGATCGTGACTTACTTGCGATGATCGATGGATCCATGCGGCGTCTGTCCACTCTGGCGGATCGGCGTTTCTGCCACGGGGAGCGGCAGAATGCACAATCCAGATCCAAGATCCAGGAGGGTTTCAGATGGCTTCGATAAAGGTGGCAATTGCACTGGCCGCGGTCATGTGCACTGCATCTGCCGTTGCGTACTTGGCCACGCCGTCTCTTGCTAACGCGGATCGGGTGCCAAAGATTCAACTCGACTCTTCCATACCAAAGCAGTTTGGCCAATGGCGCGAAGAGGAGTCGCGCGTCGTTGCCGTCGTCAACCCGCAGACACAGCAGTTTCTGGACACTCTCTACAGCCAAGTGCTGACCCGCACCTACGTCGATGCGCAGGGTTACCGCATCATGCTGTCTTTGGCTTATGGCGACGATCAGCGTGGTGGCTTGCAGGCGCACAAGCCTGAGGTTTGCTACCCGGCGCAGGGCTTCACGTTGACAAAGAATTTCGCTGACGACATTGAGACCGCGTTCGGGAAGGTTCCAGGTCGGCGCCTGGGCACGCAGTTGGGTTCCCGCATTGAACCGGTGACCTATTGGTTTGCGGTGGGCGACCGGGCTGTCAGCACGCGCTTCGAGCATCGGATGGCTGAGATTCGGCTTGGACTGACCGGGCAAGTGCCTTACGGCCTGCTGTTTCGCGTGTCCTCGATCGACGATAACTCAGACCGGGCATACGGCGCACACGACAGATTCGCCAATGAACTGCTGGCCGCAGTCTCACCCGGCGATCGTGCGCGGCTGAGTGGGCTGGTGGCGTCCCAGTAGGCTCGGGCCTGCGGCCGCCGTCAATCTGCCTTCGCCCCTCAGTGCACCACCTGCGTCGGCTGAAACTCCGGCACCAGGGGTGACTTGGCGGTATCGGCGAAGGCGCGTGCGTTGGGGTCCACGTCTGTTGGCTGGAAGGTGTCCAGGCCGCCGCGGGTACTGGCAAACAAGGACGTGGCAAAGTGCTGCGCCTCTTCCTTGCGGTCGTCCATCGCCCAGAGCAACAGAGCGCGCGCTGTCATGGGTCGGGCGAACAGGAAGCCCTGCAACTCGTCGCAGCCGAGCTGCACCAGAATGCGTTGCTGGCGTTCGTTCTCGACGCCTTCAGCGACCACCCTCAGGCTCAGTGCATGGGCCAGCTTGACGACAGCATCCACCACCGCCCGGGCGTCGGCGCTGAATTCCACGTCCATGACGAAGCTGCGGTCGATCTTGAGCTCTTCGGCCGGCAGCTTGCGCAGGTAGGCCAGGCTCGAGTAGCCGGTGCCGAAGTCGTCGATCGACAAGTGGATGCCGGCGGCGCCGAGTTCGCGGAAGGTGGCCTGCGTCGACTTGGTGTCTTCCATGGCCACGGATTCGGTGATTTCGCATGTCAGCAAGGACGGGTCGACATGGTGACGCGCCAGCGCGCCTTCGATGCGCGCGACGATGTCCTCCTGGCGCATCTGCACGGCTGACAAGTTGATGGCCACGCGCATCTTCAGCCCCTTGTCGAGCCACACCCGCGCCTGCCTGCAGGCGTCTTCGATCACCCATTGCCCGATGCTGCGGATAAGACCGAAACGCTCGGCGATGGGGATGAAAACCCCCGGCGGCACCATGCCGCGGGTCGGGTGCTGCCAGCGCAGCAGGGCTTCGGCGGCGGTCACCTTGCCTGACGTCGCATCGATCTTGGGCTGGTAGTAGAGCTCGAGTTCGTTGTTCTCCAGCGCGAGGCGCAGGTCGCGCAGCAAGTCGAAGCGCTCGCGCGCATCGTCTTCCATGGCCGGAACGAAGAAGCAGAAGCCGGCGCCACCGGCCCGCTTGGCCGCGTACATGGCCGCGTCGGCGCGCGACACGATCTTCGCGTGCTGGCCGTTGTCAGGGTAGAAGGCAATGCCGATCGAGCAGCCGATGCCGACCTGGCGGTCCTCGAGCTCAAAGGGCTGCGACAGTGCGTCCACGATGGCTTGGGCGCGTTTGGCCACCCCCTCCTGCGAGCCGGCGTCGGCAATCAGCACCAGGAACTCGTCGCCTCCCACGCGGGACACGACGTCGCCGCTCTGGGCGCACTCCTTCAGGCGCTTGCCCACGCTCTGCAGCACGCGGTCGCCCGCACTGTGGCCGAAGGTGTCATTGACGGGCTTGAAGCCGTCCAGGTCGATGAACAAGAGGGCGAGCTTGGTCTGGCTGGTGTCGCAACGCACCACCATGGCGGCGAGCTGCGCTTCGAAGTGGGTGCGCGTCGGCAGGCGGGTCAGCGCGTCTTCGAGCGGCTCTGCTGGCGTGGCGGGCAGCCGGGCGCTGACGCGAGCCGCCGGCTGGCGTTCGCGCACCAGGCCCAGCAGGCCCACGGCCATCAGCAAGAGCGCCAGAACGGGCAGCAAAGCCGGGTGCGCCCAGCTGCCGGCGACGGTGCGCAGCGGAACCGGGGCGAAGCTGAGCGCGGCGCTGGCCGCGACCACGGCCGCGAGTTTCAATGGAACGGCATGGCGCAGCGTCAGGTTCGGGACTGCCAGGTACACCAGCGCAGCGGCCAGGAGGGCGGCCCCCATGGCGCTGCGCAGCAACACACTCGCGGCGCCTTCGCCCGGCCCGCTCGAGACGGCGGTGATGCAGAGTACCGCCAGCAGCAGGGTGCCTGCTGCGGCGCCGACGCGTCGGCTGCTTCTCCACGGGTCGTCTCCCGTGGCCGCCAACCCGGCCGCGACTGGCAAGGCGATCGCCAGGCCAACCAGGCCCAGCTGCCACAGCAGCCCACTGGCGCCACCGATGGCCGCCGTGGCCGCCGATTGCTCCAGCGGCCACCAGATCCCGATCGCGGCCACGCCGATGGCGATGGCCCGCAGGCGACGGTCCCATGCCACCTGATCGCGCCGCGCTTGCAAGGCCAATGAACTGGCCAACCACAGCAGCAACGCACTCGGCACGAAAGTGCCAAGGGCGTTCAGCAGGCTGTGGAGAAAGGTCACAGGGGGCTCCGGTTCAACGCGGCAGACGCACGGTCGGCTCGCCGCGATGTGGCAAGCCGTTGTCGTTGCGATTCTGTGGGCCCGCGTGGCAGGTCGCGCAGCAATCTGCGTGACGGAAGTCGCCCATCCCCTGCCGCTACACTGCCGCATGGCTGAAAAACCGCGTCCCACGGCACTCACGGTGCACCAGCAATCGAAGCTGCTCGAGGTTGGTTTCGATGACGGCGCTAGCTTTCGCATCCCCTTCGAGTTGATGCGGGTGTATTCGCCTTCGGCCGAGGTGCAAGGCCACGGCCCCGGCCAGGAAGTGCTGCAGACCGGCAAGCGCGAGGTCGGCATCGACGGCCTGGAATCGGTGGGCCACTACGCCGTGCAGCCGACCTTCAGCGACGGCCACAGCACCGGCATTTTTTCCTGGGACTACCTCTATTTCCTCGGCTCGCAACAAGAGAAGTTGTGGCGCGACTATGAAGTGCGCCTCACCACCGCCGGCATGTCCCGCGACGCACCGATGGTGGTGGCCGCTGGCGGCAGTTGCGGGCATTCGCACTGACATGAACAGCGAAGCCAAGACCCATTTCGGCTTTGAAACGGTGGCCGAAGCCGAAAAGGCGCTGCGCGTGCGCGGCGTGTTCGACGCGGTGGCCTCGAAGTACGACGTCATGAATGACTTGATGTCGCTGGGCCTGCACCGGGCCTGGAAGGCCTACACCGTCGCTGTCGCCAACCTGCGCCCGGGGGACAAAGTGCTCGACCTGGCCGCCGGGACCGGAGATCTCGCCCGCGCCTTCGCGCGCCAAGTGGGCGCCAGCGGCCTGGTGTTGCACACCGACATCAATGAAGCCATGCTGCGCGAGGGCCGCAACCGGCTGCTCGACGAGGGCCTGGTGCTGCCGACGCTGATTTGCGACGCCGAGCAATTGCCCCTGCCCGACGCCGCCTTCGACCTGGTCAGCGTGGCCTTCGGCCTGCGCAACATGACGCACAAGGATCGGGCCCTGGCTGAAATGGCCCGTGTGCTGCGCCCGGGCGGGCGACTGCTGGTGCTGGAGTTCTCCAAGGTCGCCGCGCCGCTGGCCAAGGCCTACGACTGGTATTCCTTCAACGTCCTGCCCAAGCTCGGGCAGTGGGTGGCCGGTGACGGTGACAGCTACCGCTACCTCGCCGAATCGATCCGCATGCACCCCGACCAGGCGACACTCAAGACGATGATGAAGTCCGCCGGCTTTGGTCACGTCGATGTGCATAACCTTGCTGGCGGCGTGGTGGCGCTGCACGTGGGCGTGCGCTGCTGAGCGCCCCTTGGATGGGGGTTTGTGCGGAACCGCACAGACGTTTTTCGGTCAACCTTCAGACTCCGTGCGCCGCGTGGTGCCCGGCCGCGTGCGGATTTCACGCGTTGCGTCGATGGCGCGGGGTGACTCCCGTGTGCAGGGGTGAAGACGCTTCAACTGCAGTCGTTACACTCGCGAAAGTGTCCTTGTGGGCAGGAGATCCTCAGAAATGAATATCCGCATTGCGCTCTTGGCAACCGTTGCTCTGGCTTTCGTGTTGGCCGGTTGCGGCGACAAGAAAGACAAGGAAAAACCGGCCACCCAGACGGCCGCGAAGGTGAACAAGGAAGAGATCACCGTCCACCAGATCAACGCGGTGTTGCAACAACAACGTGGGCTCAAGCCGGAGCAGGCCGAAGAAGCCGGCCGCCGTGCGCTCGAGCGATTGATCGACCAGGAACTGGCGGTGCAGAAGTCGGCCGAGTTGAAAATCGACCGTGAGCCGCGGGTGGTGCAAGCCGTTGAGGCAGCGCGCCGCGAGATCATCGCCCGTGCCTATGTCGAGAAGATCGGGGACGGGGCCACGAAGCCGGCGCCGGCCGAGATCAAGGCCTACTACGACGTCAATCCGGCACTGTTCAAGGAGCGCCGGGTCTATCAGTTGCAGGAGTTGGCGATCGAGGCCGCGCCTGGGCAGATCGACGCGTTGCGCGCCAAACTCCAAGCCGCGAAGAACCTGCCTGAGTTCGTGGAGTACCTGAAGGCCAACAACTTCAAGTACGCGGCGAACCAGGCCGTGCGCGCTGCAGAACAACTGCCTCTTGCTGCGCTGCCTGCCTTGGCCAAGATGAAGGATGGGCAGGCCATGCTGAACGTCACCCCGACGGGCGCCCAGGTCGTGATGCTCGCGGGTTCTCGCGCGCAGGCGGTCGACGAAGAACGCGCCAGCAAGGCCATCGAGCAGTTTCTGCTCAACGAGCGCAAGCGCAAGGTCATCGCCGACGACCTGAAGGCACTGCGCGGCTCGGCCAAGATTGCCTACGCCGGCAAGTACGCGGCCTCGGCGCCTGCAGCGGCAGAGGTCGAGCGGGCGCCGACGCCGGCAGAAGTTGCGGCCTCGGCGGCGGCCACGCTGGACACCAAGTCGATCTCTGACGGTCTGGGCATCAAGGCCTCAACGGGCGCGGCAAGCGCAGCCGATGCGGCGGATGCTGCTGTGAAGCCGGCCAGTGGCATAGACGCATCGTCCGTCAGCAAAGGATTGGGCCTGAAATGAAAACCACCGTTTCTATGCTGCGTGCAGTGGTGGCCGCAAGCTCTTTGCTCTGGGCAGCGGGCGCCTTGGTGCCATCGCCGGCTCTCGCGCAGGCTGCGCCACCTGCTGCCGCTGCGGCGGCCCAGTACCGGTTGGCGCTCGGGGACAGCATTCGCATCACTGTGTTCCAGAGCCCGGACCTGTCATTGGAAGCGCGCATCACCGAAGCCGGGGTCATCTCCTATCCGCTTCTGGGCAGCGTGAATCTGGCGGGGTTGACCGTGGCCGAGGCGGAGCAGCGCATTGCCAATGGCCTGCGCACTGGCAACTTCGTCAAGCAACCCCAGGTGTCAATCACCGTCGTGACGGCGCGAGGCAATCAGGTGTCAGTGTTGGGCCAGGTCGGTCGACCAGGGCGCTACCCGCTCGAGACGGGCGAGGTTCGTTTGACCGACATGTTGGCCACAGCTGGTGGCGTGCCGCAGGGGGGCAGTGACATCATCGTCGTGGTCGGCACGCGGGGAGGCCAGGCGTATCGGGCTGAAGTTGACTTGCCCACCGTATTCAGTCCAAACCGTCGCAGTGCCGACGTGCTGCTGCAGAACGGCGATGTGATCTGGGTCGAGCGATCGCCGCAGATTTACATGTATGGCGAAGTGCAGCGGCCAGGCGCGATGCGCTTGGAGCGCAACATGACAGTCATGCAGGCCTTGGCCAGTGCGGGTGGCTTGACGCAGCGCGGCACTGCACGAGGCCTGCGCGTCAGCCGCAAGGACGCCAGCGGCACCTTGCGTGAAGTGGAGCCTGCGATGACCGACACGCTTCGCCCTGACGACGTGGTGTTCGTTCGCGAGTCAGTGTTCTAGGAATAGCCATGAACATGAACCTTCACCAGATCCTGCTTGTCCTGCGGCTGCGTTGGTGGGTCATCGTCGGCGTGCTGGTCTTGGTGTTTGGTGCCGCAGTGGCGGTGACGCTGAAGATGCCCAAGCAGTACAGCGCTGAAACATCGATTCTTCTCGACATCAAGTCTGACCCTCTGTTGGCCACGCTGATGCCGTCGCTGGCTTCTGCGTCCTACATTGCGACGCAGGTCGAGATCATCCGCAGCGATCGGGTCTCGGGCCGCGTGGTCAAGATGTTGGGCTTGGCGCAGAACCCAGCTGCGGTTGCTCAGTGGCGCGAGGCCACCGAGGGCCGCGTCCCTCTCGAGACCTACTTTGGCAATCAGATGCAGCGGGGCATGGTGGTGGAGCCTGGCCGCGGCAGCGCGCTGATGACAGTGGCCTACACCGCGACTGACCCCAAGTTCGCTGCGGCTGTGGCGAATACATTCGCGCGCGCTTACATTGACTTGAGCGTCGAGTTGCGTGTCGGTCCGGCCCGCGAGTACGCCACGTTCTTCGACGAACGCATGAAGTCCTTGCGTGACGATCTCGAATCGGCGCAGGCCCGCTTGTCGGTGTTTCAGCAGAAGCGCGGCATCGTTGTGACCAGTGAACGGATGGACCAGGAGATGTCCCGCTTAAATGCGCTCGAAGGGGCGTTGGCGACGGCCCTGGCCGATTCTGCTGACACATCCAGCCGGCAACGCAATGCTGGCACCGAGACCTCTGTTGACGTGCAACAGAGCGCGGCAGTTCAGAGCTTGAAAGCAGCGCTCTCGACAGCCGAAACCCGCCAGAGCGAGCTGAGCGCAACTTACGGCAGCAATCACCCGCTGCGAATAGAAGTTGACACCCGAATTGCCGAGTTGAAGCAGCAGGTCGCGTCAGAGATGCGCCGGGTCTCTGGCACCACGACGACGGTCAATCGCATCGCTTCGCAGCGGGTTGGCGAATTGCGCTCGATGGTCGATAGCCAGAAACGCACTGTGCTTAACCTGCGCACGCAGCGCGACGAGGCTGGCGGGTTGTTGCGCGAGGTCGAGACGGCTCAGCGCGCTTTCGACACCGTTGCCCAGCGCCGCACGCAACTGGCCAATGAGAGCCAGGCCGAGCAGGCGCAAGCGCGGGTGCTGAGCCCTGCCACCGAGCCGCTCACGCACTCCAGGCCCAACATTCCGAAGAATCTCACGGCAGGTGCCATGCTGGGTGTGTTGGCTGGGCTCGGCGTGGCCTTTCTGCTCGAGTTGATCGATCGGCGCGTTCGCAGCGCGCAGGACTTGTTCAACAGTGATGCCAACGTGCCCGTGCTGGCCGTGATGTCGGCGCGTGCCAGCAAGCAGGGCTTCTCGCCGCGTCTGGCCTTCGACCGGCGCCGCGGGCCGCCGATGCCGCCACAGCTTACGTTGGACCGGGGCGTTCAATGACGCCTGTGACGATGCTGTCGACCAAGGTCAGAAACGCTGACCGGTCGATCGGTGCAATCCTGATCGACGCGGGGCGGCTCGCTGCTGCCGACGCTGAGCGGATCATCAACTTCCAGCGTCAGGCGTCCCTGCGCTTCGGCGAAGCGGGCATCGAACTGGGACTCATCACCGAAGGCGACGTGCTGTATGCACTGTCGCTGCAGTTCGACTACCCGTACCTTCAGCCCGGTCCAAACAGGCCTATCAGTGGCGAAGTGGTCGCGGCTTATCGCCCCTTCAGCCAAGAAGGCGAGGCCTTGCGCGCCTTGCGCAGCCAACTGCAATTGCGATGGTTCGACGAGGCCGGCAAGCGCACCAGCTTGGCGATCGTGGGCACATCACGTGGGGAAGGGCGCAGCTACTTGGCGGCTAACCTGGCGGTGACTTTCGCCCAACTCGGCGAACGAACTTTGCTCATCGACGCCGACCTGCGCGAGCCGCGACAACACAAGTTGTTCAAGATCGAGAATCAGAGTGGCTTGTCCAACTTGCTGGCCGGGCGCATGCAGGAGCAGGTCGTGACCTTTGTCTACGGCATCCCCGGCTTGGCGGTGCTTCCTTCAGGGCCGACGCCGCCGAACCCAGCCGAGTTGCTCAGCCGGCCGGCGTTGGCGCGCATTTTTCACCAGAGCATGTCGACCTTCGACGTCGTGGTGGTCGATACGCCGGCGATATCCAGCGGAACTGATGCCATGATGCTGGCCAGAACGGCCGGCGCGGCTCTGTTTGTCGCTCGCACCAACATGACCCGCATGGCGCACTTCAACGAAGCCGTCAATGCCATGTCGGGCGGCGGTATCAATGTCGTTGGGTCCGTGCTGGTGGACGTGCCGGCACGAAAGAACGCCTCCTTGGTCAAGGAGACTTGAGTGTCCGCTGTGCTCCCCAAGTCGCTGGTCGGTGCAGAGGCAACGCCCTGGCTAATCACCGCGCTTGGCCTCGCTGCGATGTACCTGCCGAGCTACTGGACCGCTGCGCACGGCCTCTGGAACACCGAAGACTTCGGCCATGGCCCGATCGTGCTGGCGGTTGCGGTGTGGCTGTTTTGGTCGGTTCGAGAGAAATTGGTCTCCGCCCCTGTCGAGCCCTCCTCAGCCTGGGCGTGGTCTTTGCTCGCGCTCGGCGTCTTCCTCTACTTGTTCGGGCGGGCGTTTGGCATTTCCAGCGCCGAGTTCCTGTCGCAACCCATCGTCGTCGCTTCCATTTTGGTGCTGCTGCGTGGCCCAGGTGCGCTGCGCGCAGCGTGGTTCCCTGTGGTTTATCTGGTCTTCATGGTGCCCCTGCCCGGCACGCTTGTCGACCTGCTTACCGGGCCCCTGAAGCACGGTATCTCGGTCGTGGTCACCGAGTTCATGCATGCATTGGGTTACCCGATCGCTCGGTCGGGCGTGATGATCACGATAGGGCAGTACCAGTTGCTGGTGGCCGATGCGTGTTCGGGCCTGCACTCGCTGTTCAGCCTATCTGCGCTCGGTACCTTGTTCATCTACATCATGGGCCGACGGAACCGGTGGCACAACGCATGGATGCTGGCATCGATCATCCCGATTGCCTTGATTTCGAACGGCGTGCGCGTCATCGTGCTTGTGCTTGTGACCTACCACTTCGGTGACGAGGCGGGGCAGGGTTTTGTGCATGGCGCGGCGGGCATGGTGCTGATGTTGGTGGCGCTTATGTTCTTGTTTGCACTGGACACGCTTTTGGCGCGGATTTTCTTCGACAGCACTGTGTCGCCGTCGGCAGTTCCAACGGGCCGATGAACTTGGCTTCCCTGCCGCGACTTCCTCACAGTGTGACTTCGCACTTGGCGTCGCTGCCGAAGCAGGTCGTGAACTTGGCCCTCGCAACGCCTGGTTGAAATTGCACTCGGCTAGTCGTCATGGTTCGCCTCCAGTCGCAGCGAACCCATCAATCACCCTCAGTGGCTCACCAGATGAGCCTGTTGACGCTCTTCGCTAATTGGGAAACACCATGACGTCAGCTGGATCCGCAGCCGCACTCGTCGCTGCGCGTGAGACCGAATTGCCGGAACTCCTTATCGAGTCCCCCCGCGGATGGGGCGGTTTGGGCTGGTCAGAGCTGATTCGCTATCGCGAGTTGCTCTACTTCATGGTTTGGCGCGACTTTAAGATCCGCTACAAGCAGACTATCCTCGGCGTGGCGTGGGCAGTCATCCAGCCGATGTTTAGCGTGGTGGTGTTCACCATCATCTTTGGACGCCTCGCTGGGCTGTCGTCTGAGGGCTTCCCCTTCGCCTTGTTTGTGTTCGCAGGGTTGCTGCCCTGGAACTTCTTTTCCAGCGGGGTCTCGACTGCGGGCCTCAGCCTCGTCAATCAACAAAATCTACTGACGAAGGTCTACTTTCCGCGACTCTTCGTGCCGGTTAGCGCTATCGGAACCTGCCTCGTTGACTTTGCGATCGCCTCTGTGCTGTTTGTCGCACTACTTGTCTGGTACCGGACGGTGCCCAGTTGGCAGATCGTGTTCTTACCAGCATTACTGTTCTTCGTCATCCTCGCGACGCTTGGTCTGGGGTTGCTGCTTTCCGCCCTTACTGTCACGTTCAGGGATCTCCGGTTTGCCGTCCCTTTCATGATGCAGGCGATGATGTACCTGTCGCCTGTTGTCTACGCAGTTAGTATCGTTCCAGCCGAGTGGCACTGGGTACTCGCACTAAATCCAATGGCCGGCTTGATCGACGGATTTCGCTCTGCTATCTTGGGGAAGGCTTGGAACTTCACAACACTCGGTGTTTCGTGCTGTATCTCAGTGCTGCTGTTCATGTTCGGAATTTACAAGTTTCGCAAGACAGAGCAAAAATTCGCAGATGTCATTTAACGGCTCTATGGTGTACAACGCTATCCAAGTCCAAGGTATATCCAAGCGCTATCTCTTGGGGTCTGAGCAACGCCCGGCGAGCTTTAGAGAGGCCGTCAGTAGGTCGCTGACCAATCCGTTTCGCCGCTTCCGAGAAATGCGCGATGGCGGAGGCGACACAGAGTTCTGGGCGCTACGTGACGTCAGCTTTGACGTTCGGGCAGGCGAGGTCGTCGGTATCATCGGTCGGAACGGAGCTGGTAAGTCGACTCTCCTGAAGATCCTATCGCGCATCACCCCGCCGACCGAAGGGCGTATTCATCTCAAGGGCCGCGTAGCCTCACTCTTGGAGGTGGGTACAGGATTTCATCCTGAGCTTACCGGGCGCGAGAACATCTTTCTGAACGGCGCCATGTTGGGTATGCGCCGCGCCGAAATTCAAAGTAAATTCGACGAGATTGTTGCTTTTTCAGAGGTGGAGCAATTTTTGGACACCCCTGTCAAACGATACTCCTCCGGTATGTATGTCCGGTTGGCCTTCGGTGTGGCAGCCCACCTAGAACCAGAAATACTTATCGTCGACGAGGTACTCGCGGTGGGCGACGCGCAGTTTCAGAAGAAGTGCCTCGGCAAGATGAAGGAAGTTTCCACGGGGTCTGGACGCACCGTCCTTTTCGTCAGCCACAACATGGCGGCCGTGCAGTCTTTGTGTAGTCGTGCGGTTGTAATGCGAGATGGCCGTGTTGATTTCTGCGGAGAGGTGGAGACCGCTATTCGCCACTATTCTGATGTAGCGGTGCAGGGTTCCGATCAGATGGAGTCCCAGCACGCGGGGCCATTTGAATGTCTGAGCGCGCAAGTCGTTGGGCCAGAGGGCCGTGAACCGGTCCCCCTGCAGCCCGCAACAGTCCGGATTAGGTTCACGACGCATCAGGCGTGCTTCGCCGTAGCCGTCCATTGCTACATCGAGGATGTGTTCGGCACCCTGATCATGGGCATCGACACGATTGACATTGACACCGCGCGCCGTACCAGCGAGGGTGAAACCGTTCACTGCCTCATCTCGATCAATAGCCTGCCCCTGGTCCCTGGGGCTTACAACCTGCGCGTGTGCCTCAAGGATCAGGGCCGACTGCTGTTCTGTGAATGCAAGCTACCGTATCCATTCGAGGTCGCTGAGACTCCCATCTATGGCGTGCGTCAGCTTAGTCGCCAGTACCACGGAATGACCTGCGCGAACGTCAATGTAAGCTTTCAAACGAATTCTGGTGGCTCTGCTCCACCAAGCTACCCCACTGCCTGACAGGCAACGCCTCGCCGCTACGCGATGCACCTGCCAACTCGATCAACGCGCCAAGCTCTCCAGATGTCCGCTCCAACCGTGTCTGTCGTCATCCCTTGCTACAACCACGGCCAGTTCTTGCAAGAGGCCGTCGACAGTGTGGTGACCTCGAGCTATCGGCCCATTGAAATCATCATTGTTAATGATGGCTCGACGGATTCAAATACCCTTCTCCAGTTCGATAAATTGGCGAGTGCGGGTCATACCGTCATTCACCAAATTAACATGGGCCAGTGCGCCGCCAGAAACGCTGGAATCTCTCGAGCAGCTGGGCCCTATATTCTAAGTCTCGACGCCGACAACAAAATAAGGCCCCAGTATATTGAATTGGCAGTCGGCATCATGGAGGCAGATGCGTCGGTAGGTGTTGTCTACGGGAAACACGATCGTTTCGGATCCGACAACCAGAAGAGTATTGGACAGTCGTTTGATCCACTGTTACTTCTATTCAGAAACTATATAGACACTTTGGCGGTCTACAGAAAGTCCCTGTGGCAGTTGGTAGATGGTTATGATGCGCGGCTCAAAGGAAACGAGGACTGGGATTTCTGGTTAGCTCTCCATGAGCATGGTGCACTATTCCACTTTATTGATGATGTCATGTTTGACTATCGAGTCAATGAAATATCTGTAAGCACTGCTATCAATCAAATGGAAAACTATGAAATTTTCTCTGCCTATTTTTTCAGTAAGCACGGAAGAAGCTATCGACGAGCGTATTGTGAAGTCTACGAGGAGCTGTTGTTTGCAAAGACGAGACCGATAAAATTTCTAGTTAGGCAGCGGATGGCCCGTCTGTACGCTCGTCTTAAGACTTGGAAGGAATATAGGGGTTCTGCTGCTCGTTTGCCGTAGATCTTCTGAAGTGATCTGAAATCCACCAAACGGGTGCTATCTATTTGAATACTATACTATCTCTTGAGCCCATGTTTCTATAACAAATGTGCTTGCTTAAGGTTGATTGCAAGCTTTTCGTTATCAGTTAATTGGCACAATGACGCCAGCTCAATAATGAGGGAAGAGTAATATAATAGATTTTCTGAAATATTATCGCGGACGAAGTGGGCGCGACTCCGTACTGATTTGATGCGCGTAACCCACCGCCAGACCACACAGACACCAATACACAGCTGGAACGAATGAAATGCTGCTCACAGTACCGATCGTGACCAGTGTTGCACCAACCGCCGCCAACAGGGCACGGCCTTGGGCAAAAAGTTCGATATCACGCCGCCCCAACGCGATCAAAGCCCTCAGCAACTGAAAGCTAACAAAGAGGAATATTCCGACAAACAGTGTTAGCCCGACAAGTCCGTAGGAAAGCGCGATCCCGACATAGGTATTCGTAACGTCTACCGCGCCCCCACCTTGATCGAGAGCCCCGAACGCAGAGTTACGTAGAAAGTCAAAACTTCCAAACCAGGGGTTTAGCCAGACAACCTGCAAGGCAACATCAATTAGTGTCGAACGATAGTCAACGTTCCCACTGTCAACAGTACCGACGAACGGCAAATGATCAATGATGCTGGTCCCAGCACCTGTCATGGCCAGAACGGGAATGGCCACCAACGAACCGACAGCAAGCTTCATGAACCAATAGCCCGGCTTGGGACTCGTCAGAACCAAAAGGAGCAGGCCAGCAACCAAGCCGGCCCACGGGCCGCGAGATAGAGGTGCGACAACTCCGGCCAAGAGCACTGCCAGACCGCATATCCAGTTTTTTGCCTTGACACCGTCGCGATCCACCGCGGCATACAGGAGAGTTGCAATAACCATCATGTAGCCAAGCACAATTGGTTGACCTGACGACACCACCGCCCGTAAGGAGTCTCCGCGAGCTATGTAGGCTGGTATCTCCTGAACCGGTATGCCAAGTGCTCCCGGCAGGCTGGTGTAGAGGAGCCAACCCTTGAAGAATTCGAACACCGCAATTGGCGCTATCAACAGCATTGCCATTACAAACGCCAAGACCACCTGTCGCCGGGCTTCTAGCGTGACAACATAGCGACTTAGCACAAAGTATGGCAAGAACACATCGACGAATGCGTAAAACGCATATCGAAGTGTGTTGGTAAACGTGTCAACCGAAAGCTGGAGAATCAAGCCGAGGCTGATGTATGCAACAAGCAAGCAGTCGACTACACCATAGCTCTGCCGACTCGCACGGCGCACCCCCATGTGCATGGCAAACACCGGAAGCAGCACGAGCAAAGACAGCAGGCGCGCGTAGGACAGTTCGAACAGCTGCTGCAGCCCAGCGAACCCGGGGATAAATGCCGAGAGGGGTGGTAACGCGAACAGCAGGAAGAGGTACAGAGCCGGAGAATGTGGGTCGCGTTTTGCGGCAATCCACAACCAAACAGCGGCGGCCAGCAAGAACAACCAGAAGTTATGCGCAAGAAACCCTGCTGCCGTGACCCAAAGCCAAGAGCCGCAGCGTCGGGTGTAGTCTTTTGCTTCGATCCCGAGCAACAGCGCAGGCTTGCGCATGAGTGCCATGCTTACTGCCAGCAGCACCAAGATAACGATCAGCGCCCTGATGTGTTCTGGCATGTACTCATCCGCGAAACTGCGGCTGCCCGCTCGCGGGGGTCCAGATCTTCATCAGGAGCGGCGATGCGGAGAAGAAAGTTCAACTACGAAGAATCTCTAGTATGGCAGGACCTTGTGGAACGCCGGGTACTCGTGTGGAATTTCAAGCCCGAGGCCGTGCGGCTAGTCAAGGACCGGGGCGTGATGTTGGCGCAAGCCTCACGCGACCTGGACGTGCACGGTAACGTGCCGCGCAAGTGGATGCGGGAGCTGGCGGGCGATCCGCGGCATGCATTCCCTGTTAAAGGCTTAATGAAGCCCGCGCGGGCTGAGCTTGCACGGCTGAAGAAGGAAAACGCGACGCTCAGGATAGAGTGCGACATCCTGAAAAAAGTCGCGGCTTACTTCGCGAAGGAGTCGATGTGAAGGTCGGCTTCGTGGCGAAGCAGCGAGGGGCCTTGCCGGTACTGATGATGTGCGAGGCGCTCGGTGTCTCGCGAAGCGGCTTCTATGCCTGGCTGACGAGGCCGCCCAGCCAACGCGATTTGGCCGACGAAGTGCTCGGCAGTCCGGTGCGCCACAGCTTCATGGGCACTGACCGCACGTATGGTGCGCGACGTGTGTGGCACGACATGCTTGCCTTCGGGCATCGCTGTGGCCTGCATCGCATCTAGCGACTCATGCATGCGCAGGCGCTACGCGCCCGACCGAGAGGTCGAGGCTCGCCGCAGGATCGCGGTGCGCGCAGCGCAATTGCCGACAACGTGCTCGATCGACAGTTCCAGGCCGACGGAGCCAACCAGACGTGTTTGGCTGACTTCACCTACATCTGGACGGCCGAGGGCTGGCTGTACGCGGCCGTCGTGCTCGATCTGTACTCGCGCCGTGTGGCTGGCTGGTCGATGCAGGCCAGCATGACCTCGCAGCTCGTTGCAGATGGCGGTGTGGCGCCGCGGCAAGCCAGTGGCGTTGCTGCATTGCGTATTTCAGCCCATCGTGGACGGCATTTCAGGCTGATCGTGGACGGTATTTCAGCGTGATCGTGGACGGCGTTTCAGTCTGATCGTGGACGCCGTTTCAGCGTGATCGTGGACGATGGGGGTGGCGCGCAAGTGATTT
>JANNFB010000354.1:0-4087 GCA_031379365.1 Burkholderiales bacterium | reverse complement strand
GTGCACCGCGCCGCGATGGCGGCCCGCGCCCAGCCGGCACGCGTTTGACCCAGCCCAAGCGCTGAGTCTCCTGCGCGGGATAGAGTCCCGCGCATGGCACGACCCCCGACATCCACCAGCGTGCTGTTGGCCGGCGCCAGCGGCCTGGTCGGGCGAGCGTTGCTGGCCCAGCTTCTGGCGCAGCCACAAACCCACGTCCACGCGCTGTTGCGCCGGGCGGTGCCCGACTTCCCGAGTGATTCGGCGTTGTCGAGCCAGGTGATCGACTTTGCCCGACCCGGCACCCTGCCCTCCGCCAGTGAGCTCTATATTGCGCTCGGCACGACGATCAAGGCGGCCGGTTCGGAGGCCGCCTTTCGCGCCGTCGATCTCGACGCCGTGGTCAACGTGGCCCGCGCCGCGCGCACCGCCGGCGTGACGTGCGTGGCCGTTGTCTCCGCGCTCGGCGCCGACGCGAGCTCGCGCGTTTTCTACAACCGCGTCAAGGGCGAGATGGAAACGCAGCTGGCGGCGCTCGGTTTCGATCGCCTGGTGATCGCACGGCCGTCGCTGCTGGCCGGTGAGCGCAGCGCACTGGGTCAGCCCTCGCGTCTCGGTGAGCAACTGGCCCTGACCCTGCTGGCGCCCATCGGCCGCCTGCTGCCCGCACGCGTGCGGCCGATCGCTGCTGCCGTCGTGGCACGGGCCCTGTGCGTCGCGATGGGCCAGCCTGGCCCGCCGGTCCAGATCATCGAGTCGGCAGCGCTGCACCGCCTCGGCACTGAGGGGTGTTGAAGCGCACCCCCACGTGGCGCGCGGCCGCCCACGGCCGGCCCTGTGGTTCGGTGACATGGCAAGGATCTGCTTGCAGTTTGTCGTGCCTGCTGACACCGCTATGGCGACGCAACGACTAGCTTCGTCGTTTGCCGTTCAGGAGCCACGTCATGCGCAAAGAGTCCATCGAGACCCGCTGGGAGGGCAGCGACCTGCTCGTGCTGTGCAACGAGATTGAGCGGGATCGCATCCGCGCCGCCGACATTGGCCGGGTGATCCTGGTCTGCCGCGGCGGTGACGCGCCGGCCAACCTGCGCTTTGCGGTCATCCAGACGCCCATCGACTGCATCCTGCTGCCCGCGGCCAGCGGCATCGCCGGGCGCGTGCACTTCGAGCGCCAGAGTTTCTGGATGCAACGTCCGTGTGTCTATTGGGTGGACGAAGCCCATGCGCGCCTGCCGCGTCGGCTGCTGCCCGGCGCCTGGTCGCTGCGCCGGCAGCCGCCCGGCTGGGCGCGCCTGCCCTGGGCAGACCTGAGCGGCGTCATCGAGCAGTGGCCCCTGGAAGGCCCCCACAGTTGGGAGCAACGCAAGTGGGCCCAGATCGAACGCAATCGGTGCCTGCCGGCCGCCGAAACCGTCAGGACTCAGCCGCCTCGGCGCTGAGCTCTCAGCCCGGAAACAAAAAACCCGGCCGAAGCCGGGTTTCCTGGGGTGAAACGAAGTCGATCAGACCTTCTTTTCTTCGGCCTTGGCCTTCTTGGCCTTGGCCGTCTTCTTGGCGGCGGCCTTCTTGTCGGCCTTCTTGGCTTCTGGCTTGGCATCCTTCTTCATGTCGGCAGCGGGCGCGGCCATCTTGGCCTCGGCAGCCGGCTTGGCGGCAGCGGCAGGAGCAGCCATCTTGGCGTCAGCAGCCGGCGCGGCAGCAACGGCCGGGGCAGCCGGCTTGGCCGGGGCAGCGGGAGCGGCCGTCTGGGCTTGGGCGGCAGCAACGAAGGCCAGGGCGGCCAGGGCGGTCAGGAGCTTGTTCATGGTGTCATTCGAATGAGTACTGAGCAAATCGCTCAGGCCCCACAACGAAGGCGCCTTTGCCCCGGTTGACAAGACCGTGGGGTTATTCGAAGCGACCTTCGCGCAACCACTTGGTGGCAACCCACTTCTCGCCCGCGATCACTGGGGCGCCGCCGTGCAGGGTGCGGGTGACCGGGTGCGGGCGGTCGTAACTGAAAAACACGGCGTTGCCCTTGATGGGCGCCACTTCCAGGGCCACGTCGGGGAAAGTCGTGCTGCCGCCCTTGTCGGGCGCATTCAGGTACATCACCAGGGTGCCGACCCGCTGGCCGCCCCGGGCCAGGATCGACGGCGTGCCCGACTTGGCCGGGTCGAAGTAATCGTGATGGGGCTTGTATTCAGCGCCGGGCAGGTAATGCAGCAGTTGCAGGCCC
The DNA here is from genome assembly GCA_031379365.1 of Burkholderiales bacterium. Classification (GTDB taxonomy): domain Bacteria; phylum Pseudomonadota; class Gammaproteobacteria; order Burkholderiales; family Burkholderiaceae_C; genus CADEEN01. The sequence continues at coordinate 1,890 of JANNFB010000354.1, read as the reverse complement.
TCGCCGTTTTCCAGCGGCCAGGCCAGCAGGTGCGCGATGCGAGCCTCGATGCGGGCGCACAGCGCGTTCTCCCCGCGGCCGAAGAACATGCCGGAGCTGGTGCGCACGGGGTTGACCTCGCTGCCGCCGGTTTCGGTCTGCACAGTCTCCGAGCGCATCAGGCGCGGCCGGGCCAACGCGATCAGTTCGTCGCACTCGGCCTCTGACAGCAGGCTGCCGAACACCACCACGCGCGGCTGCGCCATCGTCATCAGCACCTGGACCTGGCGGTCCCCCGCATCAAGCCAGAGCGGCGATTCCGACAAGTCGGGGCCAGGCACCGGCACGGCCACCGGCAGGCCCGCCGCCTTGGCATGCTCGGCCAGGAAGTTGCTGAGCGTCGTTTCGATCGCATCGATGGCAACGTCTTCTTGCCAGCCGCTCGCGCGCATGGCGGCCAGCACCGACTCCGGCTTGTGCCCGGCCTGGGCCTGGGCCACGATCCACTGGCGCAGTTCGGGCGTGACTTGCTGAATGGTCATGGCGTCATTTTGCCGCGGGCGCGCATTGCCTATGATGAGCGTCATGCAAACCATTTCTCCTTTGCGCAACGCGTGCCTGGCCGCGCTGTTGACGCTGACCCTGGCCTCTGGCGCCTGCGCCCGCACCGAGGCCCCGGCTGCAACACCGCGCGCCGTGGTGCCGCGCGGGCCGCTGTCGGCAGATGAGCAGGCCAACGTCGATCTGTTCAAGCGCAGCTCGCCCTCGGTAGTGCACATCACCACGCTGGCCACCCAGCGCGACATGTTCTCGCGCAACGTGATGCAGGTGCCGCGCGGTACCGGCACCGGCTTCGTCTGGGACGAGGCCGGCCACATCGTCACCAACTTCCACGTGATCCAGGGCGCCAGCGGCGCCCGCGTGACGCTGGCCGACCAGACCAGTTTCGACGCGACCCTGGTCGGTGCCTTCCCCGACCGCGACCTGGCGGTGTTGAAGATCGACGTGTCGCAGAGCAAGACCATGAAGCTGCCGCCGCTGGCCCTTGGCACCAGCCGCGACTTGCTGGTCGGCCAGCGCGTCTACGCCATCGGTAACCCCTTCGGCCTGGACCAGACCCTGACCCTGGGCATCGTCTCGGCCCTGAACCGTGAAATCGAGTCCTTCAACGGCAGAACCATCCGCGGCGTGGTGCAGACCGACGCCGCCATCAACCCGGGCAACTCGGGTGGGCCCTTGCTCGACTCGGCCGGGCGCCTGATCGGCGTCAACACCCAGATCGCCAGCCCCAGTGGCGCCAGCGCCGGCATCGGCTTTGCCATTCCGGTCGACGAGGTCAACCGCATCGTGCCGCGCCTGATCCGCGACGGCCGCTTCGTGCGGCCGGCCATGGGCGTCACGGCCGGAGCGCCCGAACTGACCCGCTCGCTCAAGTTGCCTGCCGGCGTGGCCATCGTCCAGGTCGGCAATGGCAGCCCGGCCGCCCGCGCCGGCTTGCAGGCGTTTCGCCGCGGCGAGCGTGGCGCCGTGGTGCAAGGCGATGTGATCACCGCCATCAACGACGAGCCGGTGGCCAGCCTGGATGACATGCTGGCGCAGCTGGAGCGGCGCCAACCCGGAGACACCGTCACCGTCACGCTCTGGCGCAGTGGCGCCACGCGCAAACAGCCCGTCGTGCTGGCGGCGGGCGAGTAACAGCCGAGCGCGCGCCTTTGCGCCCATGCGGGTTGGTGCGAACGGATCGCAACGGTGGTTTGCGATCGGCCCGTGTTTGATGATCGCTGCCGCGTTGCTTTGTCTTTCTGCGCGTCGCGGCTGGCGGTGTGCGGCGGCGGCTCACACTGGAGCGGTCTTCGCTTCGCTGCGACTGCGTTGCGCTGCTCGGCCTGAGGTCGCGCCGAAAAACTCCCG
>JANNFB010000352.1:0-3733 GCA_031379365.1 Burkholderiales bacterium | reverse complement strand
CAGCGGACGGGCCTTGAGCACCGTGTGCGACGAAGGGATCTGGCCCATGTCGAAAATCTGGGTCCAGCGGTAGCTGAACCAGCCATTGCGGATCACCAGCGCCGGACGGCCGCTGGCGAACTGCCGCGCCACGGCTTCCATGCCGAAGGTGCCACTGCCCGGGACCAGGATCGCAGAACGCGCGTGGTAGACCTCCTTGAGCACGCCGGAGATGTCACGCATCACCTGGCCGAACTTGCGCGACATGTGATTGAGCGCGCGGTCGGTGTAAACCACCGAGTACTCGAGCAGGCCATCGGGATCGGGATCGGGCAACAAGCCGGGCATGGCGTGTCCTTTGAGGGCTAAAGGTTGGGATACGGATTATCGCTGCGCAGCGATGTGCCTGCCGATCCGGGCACGCACGTCGGGGGTGTGCAGCGGCAGCACGATCACGTCGCCCTCGCGCGCCCACTGCAACAAAGCCAGGGCCGCCGCGGCCTCGTCGGGCTCGTGAACCAGTCGTTCGGGCGCCACGCCCGCGGCGCGCAAGCTGCGCTCGATCAGCGCCGGCACCTCGCCCAGGGCGCGCCCACGCAGCATCAGGGGCAACTCCTTGATCCAGATCCGATCGGGCGCGAAGCGAGCCGCAACAGCGGCCAGAGTGGCGATAGCGGCGTCATCGCGGTTGCCGGCCTGGCCCAGCAGAAGGCCGAGCCGGCGCGGCTGCAGCGCACGCGCCACCGCCAGCAACTGCGCCAGACCATCGGGGTTGTGGGCATAGTCGATCAGCACCGTGGCCCCATTGCAGGACCAGCGTTCGAGCCGGCCGGCGTTGTCGGCGGGATCGGCGCCAAAGCGCGCCAGCGTCTGGGCAATCACCGCGGGTGGCAACCCGGCGGCATGTGCAGCCAGCGCCGCCGCGGCCAGGTTGCCCTGGTTGAAGCGCGCCGCGCCGCCGAGGCTGAGCGGCATGTCGGCGACCGCCCCGAGATCGTGTTCGACGCCACCTTGCGCCAGCACCAAGCGCCCGGCGCGCGGAGCACAGGTGCCGCCACCCTGCAGGCGCAAGGCCACCAGCGCCGGGTTTGCGTGGTCCTCGGCGAACAGTGCCCGGCTTGCAGCCATCGCATGCGGCGTGCGCGCGGCCACACCCATCAGCACCGTGTCGTCGGCATTGAGCACCAGCGTGCCGCCGTCGTGCAGTGCGTGGGCCACGACCAGCTTGGCCGCGGCGATGTCTTCGACGCTGTCGATGCCGTACTCGCCGAAGTGGTCGGCACTGACGTTGGTGACGATGGCCGCATCGGCCCGTTGCAGGGCCAGGCCGCGGCGCAGCAGGCCGCCGCGTGCGGTCTCCAGCACGGCCCACTCGACACGCGGGTGCCGCAGCACCGCGCGCGCGCCGGCCGGGCCGGCGTAGTCACCCGCGACGACGCGCTCAGCGCCGACGAAGACCCCTTCCGTCGAGCAGAACCCCACCACGTGCCCCGCAGCCGCGGCCATGGCGGCCAGCAGCCGGGTCGTCGTCGTCTTGCCGTTGGAGCCGGTGACCAGCAGCGTCGGCACATCGCCCAGGCGTTGCCACGGCACATCCATGGCCAGTGGCAAGGCGGCCCGGGCAAAGCTCACGCTGGCATGGCCAGCACCGATCGACAACGTGTCGTCGTCGACCAGGCAAGGCAGGCCGTGCTGGCTTACAGCCTGTCGCAAGCGCTCGAGCGGGCGCGACCGCTCGCGTTCGCCGCGCGCAGCAAACAGGCCGACCACGGCGCTCGCATCGGTCGCCAACGGCTGCAGCGGTGCAATGCCCTCGGCACTCAGCGGGTGCGCGGCATCGGCGCTGCGCTCCCAGGCCCACTCGTTGATTTCGGTGGCAGTCAGCAAACTGTCTTCGGGCGCTGCGAAGGCGAGTTGCAGGCCGCCCGCATGGGCACGCGCCTGCGGCCGCGGGTCCGGCCAACCGAGCGCTGCACACAAGGCCTCGACGCGACCGGCCCAGGCGCGCTGCGCCACCGGGTCGCCCACCGCCCTGCCCTGCGCCACCAGCACAACGGCCGGTCGGTCGAAGAACAGGTTCGCCCCGATCAGACGGCGCGAGTCCTCGAAGGCAACAAGCGACTCCGCGTCCGGCGCCGGCACGCTCACGTCAATGACCCTTGGCGCCAGCCACGACGCATGCTCAGTGGCGCCGCTGCAAGTCAAGCGGCCGCCGCGGATCCGGCTGCGCCGGTCCGCCTGCGGCGCCCCTTTGTGGGGAAGCGCCGAAGGCGCTACGGGGGTGGTCCAAATTCAGTCGCCCGCCTCGCCGACGAAGCGCAGGCCGCGCTCGTCGCGCACGAAGCCGGCCGCTTGCAGGGTGCCCTCATCGGGCGCGGCCATCGGCATGGTCTCGTCGGCGGACTCCGAGGCCGCAGCGGCCACCGCCGGCCGAGGTGCGAAGGCGGGCGTTGCGTGCACGCTGGCACCCTCTGGCTTGAACTTGATGACTTGCTTCCACGACCGTGTCAGCGCGTCGGCAAACACCAACAGCAGGTCACCGAGCCGGCCCATGCGCAGCGCGGCGTCGATCGCCTCCTGCTCATCCGGGATGATGGTGATGGCCGCGTCCGGCACGCCCTTGGCGCGCAGCACCGCGGCAATCATGTTCGGCACCTCGTCGCTGGCGCGCCCGCGCAGCGAATCGTCGCGGCGGCAGAAGTAATGGTCGAAGCGGCCGGCCACCTGTTCGGCGATGGCCACGATGTCTTCGTCGCGCCGGTCACCCGGGCCGGCGACGACGACGATGCGCCGGCCGCGCACGTCCAGGCGCTGCGCCAGGTCGGCCATCACGCCGACCGCATGGGCGTTGTGGGCGTAGTCGAAGATGACCTTGAACGGGTGCTCGTCGTACACGTTCATGCGGCCGGGCGCCTGGAAGAAGGTGCTGTCGAAGGTGCGCAGGCCCTGGCGGATGGCGTCGAGCTTGATGTCCAGGCTGAAGGCCATGGCCGCGGCGAACATCGCGTTCTGCACGTTGTGCATCGCGCGCCCTTCCATCGTGGCCGGAATCAGGTGGGTCCACATCAGCGGAATGTGGCGGCCCTTGTCGTAAAGCGTGATCATCTGGCCGTTGACGCCGGCCTCGAGCGCGCAAGCCCGGCCACCGGCGCGGATGTGCTCGCGCACCACCGCATGCTGTGGGTTGATCGTGACGTAGCAGAGGTGCTTGGCCTCGGTGTGGGCCGACATGCGGATCACGTTGTCGTCATCGGCATTCAGCACGGCGCAGTCGCGCGCCACCTCGACCACGATGCGCTTGACCTCGGCCAGTTGGGCCAGCGTGTCGATGCCCTTCAGGCCGAGGTGATCGCTCTGCACATTCAGCACCGCGCCGACATTGACGAAGGGCACGCCCATGCCGGCGCGGATCAGGCCGCCGCGCGCGACTTCGAGCACGGCAATGTCGATCTTCGGATCGGCCAGCACCATGCGCGTGGAGACCGGGCCGGTCATGTCGCCCTCGACGGTGCGTTGGCCATCGATATAGACGCCGTCGGTGGTGGTCAGGCCCGGCGTGAAGCCCGCCATCTTGGTGATGTGGGCCAGCATGCGCGCCGTCGTCGTCTTGCCGTTGGTGCCGGTGACGCAGGCGATCGGCACGCGCGACGCGGCGCCCGGCGGGAACAGCATGTCGATGACGGGCCCGGCAGCGTCACGCGGTGTGCCCTCGCTCGGCGCCACGTGCATGCGAAAACCCGGCGCCGCATTGACC
>JANNFB010000342.1:0-6889 GCA_031379365.1 Burkholderiales bacterium | reverse complement strand
GGCCGCCTCGGCCAGGCAGCGCTCCAGGTCGGCCATGTCGTTGTGCTTGTAGCGCCAGCGGCGGGCCTTGCACAGGCGGATGCCGTCGATGATGGAGGCGTGATTCAGCTCGTCGCTGATGATGGCGTCGTCTTCGCCCAGCAGCGGTTCGAACAGGCCGCCGTTGGCATCGAAGGCGGCGGCATAGAGGATCGCGTCCTCGGTGCCGAGAAAGGCCGCCAGCCGGGCCTCGAGGGTCTTGTGCAGGTCTTGCGTGCCGCAGATGAATCGCACGCTGGACAGGCCGTAGCCGTGGCTGCTCAGGGCGGCATGCGCGGCCTGTATCACGGCGGGGTGCGAGGACAGGCCGAGGTAGTTGTTGGCGCACAGGTTGATCACCTCTCGGCCGTCGGCAGTGCGAACCACGGCGCCCTGCGGCGTGGTCAGGGTGCGCTCGTGCTTGAACAGGCCGGCCTCGCGCAGGCTGTCGAGTTCGCGGCTCAGGTGGGCAAGGTAGGCAGCACTCATGGTCTTCGGGCTCTCTCTGGGGCACAATGCAGCGTGCATTCACACAGCGCTTGTGCAGTATATCGAACGCTTGTCCAGTATCGTGCCTAAGGTTGCCACCGTCAAGCCAGCCGCGCCGCAGCCGCCGCGCGTCGGCGCCGCCCTGGCCGCCCTGCGCCAGGCGCGCAGTCTCTCACTCGACGAACTGTCGCGCCAGGCGGGGGTGTCCAAGTCGATGCTGTCGCAGATCGAGCGCCACCAAGCCAATCCCACCGTGGCCGTGGTCTGGCGCCTGGCCTCGGCATTGGGTGTGGGCATCGGCGCCTTGCTCGGTGACGAGCGCCCCGCAGCGCCGCTGCTGGCCACGGTGCCAGCCCATGCCACGCCGACCCTGACCAACCCGGACGGCCGATGCGAGTTGCGCATCCTCGGCCCGATCGAGTTGGCCGGCCAGTTCGAGTGGTACGCGCTGACGGTGCAGCCCGGCGGCCGGCTGGCCTCGCAAGCCCACGAGCCGGGCTCACGCGAACACCTGACAGTACAAAGCGGCGCGCTAGAGGTGCAGGCCGGTACCGAAACCGCACGCCTGCGACACGGCGAAACCGCGCGCTATGCCGTCGATGTGCCGCACAGCATCCACAACCCGGGCCGGACGGTGGCGCAGGCCCTGCTCGTGGTGTTGCACGCGAGTTGAGGGCCGGCGCCGAGCGTGGTTGAAGTCACGGCGGCGCATCTTTCCCTCTTTCGGGTGAATGACGCCAAGCACGCCGGGTGCGACCATGCCCAGCCGTGAAACCCGACGACGCCTCCGCAGCGCGCCCGAGCGCCAACCCCGTAGAGCGCCTGGTCGACGCCATCGCCCTGCCCATCGGACGCTGGAACCGCGACGCGCGTTTGATCTTCTGCAATGCGCCCTACACGCGCTGGGCAGGCAAGCCAAGCCATGCACTGATCGGCCACAGCCTGGCGGAGCTTTACGGCACCGAGGCCTGGGCTGCCGCCAGCACTAGCTTCGCTGCCGCCTTCAATGGCCGCACCGTGAGCTACGAGCGGCGGCTTACGCACCAGGGTGCCAGCGCCCGCTGGACCCGCGCCATGGTCTTCCCGGACCGCGATGTCGAAGGCGAGGTCGAGGCGATCTACACCATCGCCTTCGACATCCATGACGATGTGTTGGAGCGCGAAGCGCTGCACCAGGCGCGCACCCGTCTGGATCGCTTTACCGAGCACATTCCCTACCCGCTGACCTACGTCGACCGCGACTTCGTGCTGCGCTTTGTCAACCGCGCTTACATCGAGGCCGTCGGCATGTCTGCGGCCGACTTGCTGGGGCAGTCCATCAGCGTGGTGCGCGGCCCGGCGCGCTGGGCTCAGCACCGTGCCTACTTCGAGCGCGCCTTGGCCGGCCAGCCCGCTCAGTACACGCGCTTGGTCGAGAACCTGCCGCAGGGCCCGCGCTGGCTGCGCACCAGCTACGTGCCGGACTTCGGCGACGATGGCGCCGTTGCCGGCATCTACACCGTGACGATCGATGTGCACGAGCTGACCGAGGCGCAACAGCGCCTGCAGCGCACCGTCGAGCGCGACGGCCTGACAGATGCCTTGACGCGACGCACGATGATGGAGCGCCTGGACACGGCCGCGAGCGCATCGTCGGCCCAACCCGTGGCCCTCTTCTTCGTCGACCTGGACGGATTCAAGGCGCTGAACGACACCCTGGGCCATGCCGCAGGGGACGCCATGCTGATCGACCTGGCGCAGGCCCTTCAGCAGGCCGTGCGCGCCGAAGACGCGGTGGGCCGCTTCGGCGGCGACGAGTTTCTGGTCTTGGCCAACGTGCGCGATGTGGCCGGCGCCCACGCACTGGCGGGTCATCTGCTGCGCGCGGAGCAGGACTGCGCGGTGCGCAGCTGCGGCAGTCAACCCGTCTCGGCGAGCATCGGCTATGCCATCGCGCCCGGCGACACCACCCAGGCCCTGCGCCTGCTGCAACTGGCCGACCATGCGATGTACGCCGCCAAGCGCGGCGGCAAGAACCGCGTGCTCCACTGCGCCGCGCTGGCCTAGAGGCGGCTGGTTAGCACGACGCAGTGCGAACGGGGACTAGGGCGCCAGGATTTCCCCCAGCGTCATGCGCTCGATGCCAATGCGGTCGCGAAAACGCTGCACGGCGGCTTCGGGCTCGAGCAGCATCGCGTCAATCAGGGCGCGCACGGGAGTGGTGGCGGGATCGACCAGCAGCACCAGACGCTGGCCGCTGTCTTCGTCCAGCCGCGCCACCCAATCCAGGGCCATCAGCGCTTCGATGCTGGGTTCAATCTGCAGCGGGTCGGTGGCCAGCGCCCCTGCCAGCTCGGCCAGGGTCAAGCCACGCTGGTCTCCCTGCTTGGCGCGCAGCAGCGCCGCGATCAGTGCCAGCGCCAGCGCGAAACGGTGCCCGGGCGTGACGCGCACCCGCTTGATGTGCATCGACAGGCTGGGTGCGTAAGCCGCCACCACGGCGCCCCAGAGCACGATCACCCAGGTCACGTAGATCCAGAGCAGGAAGATCGGCAAGGCCGCGAAAGCGCCGTAGACGGCCGCATAGGTCGGCATCACGCCAACGTACCAGGCCAGCCCGGCCTTGGCCAGCTCCACGCCGGCGGCCACGAACACCCCGCCGGCAATGGCATGGCGCCAACGCACGTCCGTGTTCGGCACGTAGTGGTACAGGCCCGCCATGCCGCCCGCCAGGACCACGAACTCGATGATGTTGAGCAGCAAGCCCAGGCCGCCGGGAAGTGCGCCGACGACGCCCTTGGACGCTGTCAATACCGTGGCTGTCAGCGACAGGCTGATGCCCAGCAAGAGCGGGCCCAGCGTCAGCATGGCCCAGTAGACCAGCACACGCTGCGCGATCGAGCGCGGTCGCCGCACGCGCCAGATGGCGCTCAGGGCGCGATCGATCGTGAGCATCAAGGCCAGGGCCGTGATCACGAGCACGATCAAGCCGGCCGTCCCCAGGCGCGTGGCCTTGGCGGCAAATTGCGTCAGTGCGCCCAGCACCGGTTTGGCAATGCCATCGGGCACCAGGCTCTGCAGGAAGTACTTCTCCAGGGCACCCTGGAAGCTGGCAAACATCGGGAAGGCGCTGAACACCGCCAACATCACCGTCACCAGCGGCACCAGGGCGATCAGCGTAGTGAAGGTCAGGCTGCTCGCGGTCAGTCCGAGGTGGTCTTCGCGGAAGCGTTCACGCAGCGTGCGCGCCGTGTCCAGCCAGGGCCAGGTCTGCAGGGTGGTGGAGAGCTCGTTGAAACGGTTGCGCCAACCGGCCAGGACAAAGGACATGCTCATCGCCCTATGATGCCAGCCATGTCTGAACGCTCACCCGTCGAACCTATGATTGAAGGCCTGCGCCTGCTCGCGGTGTCTGCCTTGCTGGGCTTGATCGCCCTGGGTCTGGCCTGGGAGTTGTGGTTGGCACCCACCGGCAACCGCACACTGGCGCTCAAGGTGCTGCCGCTGGCACTGGGGCTGGTGGGGCTGCTCAAGCACCGCCTGTACACCTACCGCTGGCTCAGCCTTTTGGTGTGGCTTTACTTCACCGAGGGCGTGGTGCGCGCCTATGGCGCGACCGGCCTCGAAGCCGGGCTGGCGCTGACCGAAGTGGTTTTGTCCTTGCTGTTGTTCACGGCCTGCGTGGCGCATGTGCGCCGCCGGCTGCAGCGCGCCGCCTTGCCGACATGAGCCGCCGGGCCGCTCCCCAGTCGAGTACTGCAGTGCGCAGCACGGCGCTTGCCTGATGAGCCAGGCGCTGCTTGCGAGCTTGCGCAGTCTCGTGGGCACTGCGCATGTGCTCACCGGCGATAACCTCTCCGCTTACGAAGTCGACTGGCGCAAGCGCTGGCGCGGCCGCGCGCTCGCAGTGGTGCGCCCAGGCACGACCGCCGAAGTGGCTGCCGTGGTGCGCGCCTGTGCAGCCAGCGGCACACCCGTGGTCGCCCAGGGCGGCAACACCGGCCTGGTGGGTGCCGGTGTGCCGGACACCAGCGGCACGCAGGTGTTGCTCAGCCTGACGCGCCTGAATCGCATTCGCGAGATCGACCGCGTCAACCTGACGCTGACCGCGGAGGCAGGCTGCGTGCTGCAGGCGGTGCAGCAGGCAGCCGAGGCACAGGACCTGCTCTTCCCGCTCAGCCTGGCCGCCGAAGGCAGTTGCACCGTGGGAGGCAACCTGGCCACCAATGCCGGCGGCACCCAGGTGCTGCGCTACGGCAATGCGCGCGCACTTTGTCTCGGCCTGGAAGCGGTGACCGCGAGCGGCGAGATTTGGCACGGCCTGGGGGGGCTGCGCAAGGACAACACCGGCTACGACTTGCGCGACCTGCTGATCGGCAGCGAGGGCACCCTGGCCATCATCACGGCGGCCACCTTGTCCTTGCAGCCGCGTCCTGCGGCGACCATGACCGCGCTGGCCGCCTGTGCGTCGCTGGCCGACTGCGCCGCCCTACTCGCCGCGGCGCAACGCCACCTCGGGCCCGGCCTGACCGGTTTCGAGGTGATGAACGGCGTCTCCCTCGCACTGGTGGCGCGCCACTTCCCACAATTGCGCCAACCGCTACCACCCGGGGCTTGGACCGCGCTGGTCGAGCTCTCCGACAGCGAGGGCGTGGAACATGCCCGCGCGCGCTTCGAGAGCCTGCTCACAGCCGCGCTCGAGACCGGCACCGTGAGCGATGCGGTGGTTGCCGAAAGCGTTGCCCAGTCGCGCGCGATGTGGCACTTGCGCGAGTCGATTCCACTCGCACAAAGCGAAGAAGGCTTGAACATCAAGCATGACATCTCGCTGCCCGTGTCACGCATCCCCGACTTCTGCGCAGCGACTGCGACGGCGTTGGAGGCGCGCTGGCCCGGCGTGCGCCTGGTCAACTTCGGCCACCTCGGTGACGGCAATCTGCACTACAACGTGCAGGCGCCCGTGGGTCAGGATGCCGCAACCTTCCTGCGCGAGGAGGAACACGCGATCAACGCTGTCGTCTTCGATGCCGTCGTCGCCCGCGATGGCTCGATCTCGGCCGAACATGGCATCGGCGTGCTCAAGCGCGAGGAACTGGCGCGGCGCAAGGATCCGACGGCGCTGGCGATGATGCGAGCAATCAAGCAGGCCCTCGACCCTCAGGGCCTGCTCAACCCCGGGCGCGTGCTCTAGCTACTGCAGCGGCTCTTTGAGGGCCGCCGGCAAGGGCAGCGGCATCACCTCGATGCCTTCGTCACGCAATGCCTCGCGCTCGTCCGGTGTGGCTTGGCCGCGGATGCCGCGTTCAGCGGTTTCGCCGTAGTGGATGCGGCGGGCTTCGTCAGCAAAGCGCTCGCCGACATCTTCGGTGTTGGCCAGGACATGCCGGACAGCTTTCATCCACAGGGCCTGCGCATCGGGTTGCGCTGGCTGCGCGGGTGCTGTGACTTCACGCGCACCCGACAGATTCAGGCGCGGCGCGCTGGGCAAGCGCACGATGACGGTGTCGGCGCAGAGCGGGCAGGCAATCAGTTGACCGCCGTTCTGCGTCAGAAAGTCTTCATCGCTGGCGAACCACCCCTCGAAGCCGTGGCCGTTGTGGCAGCGCAAGTTGATGACTTTCATGACGGTCTCATGATAGCCAGCCGGCGCTCAGGGCGCCGCTTGCCAGTGCAATGCCCACAGCCCCGCCTGCCACTTTTGCAACCAGAGCAGGCCGATCATGGTTTTCGCATCCGTGACTTCGCCGCTGGCCACCAGGGCGTCGAGTTCCGACGGGGTGCGCGAGACGACCTCGAGAAACTCGCCCACATCGAGCTGGGCTGCGCCAGCGGTCAGGCCGCGAGCAAACCAGATCTCGATGCCCTCGGTGGAATAGGCGATGGCGTTGTTCAGGATGCCGGCGCGCGCCCACTCGGCCGCGCGGTAGCCGGTCTCCTCCGCCAACTCACGCACCGCACAGCGAAACGGCGCCTCGCCCGCGTCGATCTTGCCCGCCGGGAACTCCAGCATGACGCGGCCGATCGGGTAGCGGTACTGGCGCTCCATCAGCAGGCGACCGTCGGCCAGCAAGGGCACCACCATCACCGCACCGGGGTGAACGATGTACTCCCGCGTGGCTTGCGCCCCGTCGGGCAATGCAACGGTGTCGCGCCGCACATCGAGGAAACGGCCGCGCCAGACCGTCTCGGCGCGGACCGGCGTTTCTCTCAGGTGGGCGTCTTGTGCTGCTGTCACCGTCAGCGCGCGCAGTGACCTCGGGCAGCGCCGGGCCGCTCCGAAGCGGACCGAGCTCCCAAGGGCCACGAAGGGGCCCGTGCCGGACCCGGGGGGCGCGAGCACCGCGAGCTTGGGGCAGTCATGTCGCCAGTGCGCGCACGATGGCCGTGCTGCACATCGCCATCA
>JANNFB010000326.1:0-7785 GCA_031379365.1 Burkholderiales bacterium | reverse complement strand
CATCGCCGCTTAGAATTCGGGCCGTTTTGCGTACCCACTCCTGGAGGAGTCAATGAGCGATATCGAAGCACGTGTCAAGAAAATCATCGCCGAGCAACTCGGCGTTCCCGAGGCCGACGTCACCAATGAGAAGGCCTTCGTCGCCGACCTCGGTGCCGACTCGCTCGACACGGTGGAGTTGGTGATGGCCCTCGAAGACGAGTTCGCAATCGAGATCCCCGACGAAGAAGCCGAGAAGATCACCACGGTGCAACTGGCCATCGACTACGCCGTCGGCCACCAAAAAGCCTGACCTGAAGGCATGAGTCGTCGCAGGGTCGTCGTTACCGGCCTCGGGCTGATCAGCCCGGTCGGCAACAGTGTGGCCGAGGGCTGGGACAACCTGGTCGCCGGCCGCTCGGGGATTGCCAACGTCACCAAGTTCGACGCCTCTGCGTTGGCCTGCCGGATCGCCGGGGAAGTGAAGGGCTTCAAGGTCGAGGAATACTTCCCGGCCAAGGACGCCCGGCACATGGACACTTTCATCCATTACGGGATGGCGGCGTCGATCCAGGCGGTCAAGGATGCCGGCCTGGCCACGGGCGACAGCTTGACGGAAGACCAGGCCGAGCGCATCGGCGTCATGGTGGGCTCCGGCATCGGTGGCCTGCCGATGATCGAAGCCACGCAGAAGGAGTACAGCGAGCGCGGCCCGCGTCGCATCTCGCCCTTCTTCGTGCCCGCGTCGATCATCAACATGATCTCGGGCCATGTCTCCATCTTCTACGGCTTCAAGGGCCCGAACCTGGCCATCGTCACCGCCTGCACCACCGGCTTGCATTGCATCGGGCAGGCGGGGCGGATGATCGAGTACGGCGACGCCGACGTGATGATTGCCGGCGGTGCCGAGAGCACCGTCTCGCCGCTGGGCATCGGCGGCTTTGCCGCAGCCCGCGCCTTGTCGACCCGCAACGACGATCCGACCACGGCGTCGCGGCCCTGGGACAAGGACCGTGACGGCTTCGTGCTGGGCGAGGGCGGCGGCGTGCTGGTGCTCGAAGAGTACGAGCATGCCAAGCAGCGAGGCGCGAAGATCTATGCCGAGCTGGCCGGCTTCGGCATGGGGGCCGACGCCTTTCACATGACGGCGCCGAACGTCGACGGGCCCAAGCGCGCAATGAAGGCGGCGCTGCGCAATGCCGGCATGAACGCCGATGCTGTGCAATACCTCAACGCCCATGGGACCTCGACGCCCCTGGGTGACTTGAACGAAACCAACGCGATCAAGTTGGCCTTCGGCGAGCACGCGGGCGAACTGGTCGTGAACTCGACCAAGTCGATGACCGGCCACCTGTTGGGCGGGGCTGGCGGGATCGAGTCGGTCTTCACCGTGCTCGCCCTGCACCATCAGGTCAGTCCGCCGACGATCAACATCTTCAACCAGGATCCTGCGTGTGACCTGGACTATTGCGCCAACACAGCGCGCGACATGAAGATCGACGTGGCGGTGAAGAACAACTTCGGTTTCGGCGGCACCAACGGCACCCTGGTGTTCCGGCGCGCCTGAGCGTCGCCTGGCCCATCGCACGACGCCATGTCTTCGGCACCGCCGGTGCGCATCCATGTTGTTCCCGACCGGCTTTGCCGAGGCTTTGCCGTGGTGTGTGCGAGCCTGGCGGCAGCCAACCTGATGGCCTGGATCCTGTCCTGGGCGGACGGCGTCGCGGGCCTGAGTGCCTTTGTCGTCCCGGTGGCGACAGTTGCCGCCGCGGCGTTTGCCTGGCGCCTGCTGACGCGGCGCAGTGATGCCACCGGGGCGCTTGTCTGGGATGGCAGCGCTTGGCAATGGGCCCCCGAGCACGGGGTGCCGTGGCCTGGCCGGGTGCAAGTGATGATCGACCTGGGACCTTGGTTGTTGCTCCACGTTCGCCCGACATCGCCCACGGGTCGTGGCGTCTGGCTGGCGGCCTCGCGGCTCGCGGCTGCCGGCCAGTGGCCCGCTTGGCGGGCTGCGCTTTTCGCCCCGGGTGTAGACACGCGTGTGGCCTCGATCACCGGTCCGACATGACCCCCGACACCGAACCAGACGCTTTGCTGGTCGAGCGCACCAAGCGGGGTGACGTCAAGGCCTTCGAGATGCTGGTCGTGAAGTACCAGCGCCGCATTGAGCGCTTGATCGGTCGCATGGTGCGCGATGTCGACCTGGTGGAAGACATCGCCCAGGAGACCTTCATTCGCGCCTACCGCGCATTGCCCCAGTTCCGCGGCGAGAGCGCCTTCTACACCTGGCTCTACCGCATTGCCGTCAATACCGCCAAGAAGGCACTGGTCGACCTGAAACGTGACCCGCTGGTCACGCAGGCATCCCAGACCACATATGAAGATGGCGACGAAACTTCGCGTGCGGAGAACGAACTAAGCGACGGCGAGACCCCGGAGTCGTTGCTCGCCAGCAAGGAAGTCGCAGCTGCCGTGAACGCGGCCATTGATGCCTTGAGCGAGGATCTGCGTCAGGCCATCGTGCTGCGCGAGATCGAAGGCCTGAGTTACGAAGAGATATCGACCGTGATGAACTGCCCGATAGGAACCGTTCGGTCGCGGATTTTTCGTGCCCGCGAAGCCATCGCAACCCGCTTGCGCCCTCTGCTGGGCACGCGTGTTGACGAGCGCTGGTAGGGTGAAATGGAATGTGGAGAGTATCGACATGAGCCGTGATGAACCGACCGAGCGATGCGGTCAACAGGAAGCGCTGTCCAGCCTGATGGACGGTGAGGGTCAAGAGGGCGAGCAGGCCTGCCGTGCCTGGCGTGACGATGCCAGTGCGCGCGCAGACTGGCACGCCTACCACCTCGTTGGCGAGCTGATGCGCAGCGACCAGGTGCGTGCCGACGCTGGCCATGACGCCGCTTTCCTCGGCCGCTTGCGCGAACGCTTGGCCGCTGAGCCCGTGCTCCTCGCGCCTTCTGTTCAAGCGGTTTCGTCGCGCACGGCCTGGCGCCAGGCCTGGGTGGCGCCGATGGCGGTCGCCGCTGGTTTCGTGGCGGTAGCCGGCGTCTTGGTCGTGACCCGCGTGGCTGCGCCCGAGGGTGCGGCGGCCGAGCGCTCGGCTGCATTGAGTGCACCAGCTGCTGAGCAGCGGATACCGGCCCTGCAAGGCTTGGTTGTGAGTAACGGGGCCGCAGCATCCCAGGTGACCGGCGCGCCAGGGCAGTTGATCCGCAGTGCCGAACTGGATCGCTACCTGGCTGCGCATCAGCAGTACAACGCCACCTCGGCGCTGGCGGCGCCGGGCGGGGCGGTGCGCAAGGCCGCGACCGTGGCGCCGGGGCGCTGAGTGTCGGTGTTGACGGGGTCCGTGCCGAGTCGCCGCAGGTGGGCGGCGGCGCTGCTCGCCGTCTCGGCGGCGCTGGGTCCTGTTGTCGCCCTGGCCGGAACAGCCTCTGCGCCGGCCGCCGCGTCGGCCTTTGGCTCCGACGCGCGAGCCTGGCTGCAGCGCATCAACACGGCGGCCCGTCAGCGCAACTACCAGGGCACTTTGGTCGTGAGCGCGGATGGCCAGATGTCGAGCTCGCGCATGGCCCACTTTTGTGAAGGCCAACAGTGCTTCGAGCGTGTCGACATGCTCGATGGCCAGCCTCAGCGCGTCTACCGGCACAACGAACAAGTGCTAACGCTGTGGCCGGCGGCCAAGGTCGCACGCTTCGAACAACGCGATCCGGTGGCGCTGTTTCCGGCGGTGCTGAGCGGCAGCGAAGAGCAGTTGTTCGACCGCTACGAGATGCTTGCCGAAGGCAGCGAACGGGTGGCCGGGCTGGACGCCGCCGTGTTCCTGCTGCGTCCGCGCGACGGACATCGGTTTGCACAGCGTCTGTGGGCCGATCAGGGCTCGGGGCTGCTGCTGCGCGCCGATGTCTTGTCGCTTGACGGGCGCGTGATCGAAAGCGCGGCGTTCACGGAGGTGACGGTCGGCATCAAGGCCCGGCCCGACTTGGTGACCGCACCGATGAAGAAGCTCGACGGCTACCGCGTTGTGCGCACCACGCCGCGGCGCACCGGCCTCGACGCGGAAGGTTGGCGCTTGCCGGTCCCGGTGGCCGGCTTCAAGCAGGTCAGCTGCGTCAAGCGCAGCCTTGAAGCGGCCGGCGACGCCGAGGGCTCGCTGGGCCCCGAGGTGGTCCAGACCATCTTCTCCGACGGGCTGACCCATGTTTCGGTCTTCGTCGAGCCGTTGCGGCCCGAGCGGCACCGGCCCGGCAGCGGCGCCTTCGGGGCGACCCACACGTTGATGCAACCTCTGGGCGCGTTCTGGGTCACTGTCGTGGGTGACGTGCCGATGGCCACCCTCAAACAGTTCGCCGATGCCCTGGCGCGCCGTTGATCCTCCCTCCTGACCGTAGTTGATTTAGAAGACCATGAAAAACACCCTGATTGCCTTGCCTGCCCCCCTGCTGCGTCGCACTTTTGCACTGGGCCTGCTTGCGTTGAGCCTGGCTGCCCTTGGTTTGCCGAGGCCGGCACTGGCGCAGGCGCGCGAGTTGCCTGACTTCACCGAACTGGTCGAGCGGGTCGGCCCGGCTGTCGTGAACATCCGCACCGCGGAGCGCGGCCGAGCCGGTGCGCAAGCGGGCGGTGGGGAGGTCGACGAGCAGATGCGCGAGTTTTTCAGGCGCTTCGGCATCCCGATGCCCAACAACCCTTCGCCGCAGACGCCGCGACGCGGCGCGCCGCGCGAAGAGGACAACGAGCCGCAACAGCGCGGCGTGGGCTCGGGTTTCGTGCTCACGGCGGACGGCTTTGTCATGACCAACGCCCACGTGGTCGACGGTGCCGACGAGGTCATCGTCACGCTCAATGACAAGCGCGAGTTCAAGGCCCGCATTATCGGTGCGGACAAGCGCACCGACGTGGCCGTGGTCAAGATTGACGCCACCGGCCTGCCGACGGTGAAGATCGGTGACGTCAACCTGGTCAAGGTCGGGGCTTGGGTGATCGCGATCGGCTCGCCGTTCAATCTGGAGAACACGGTCACCGCCGGCATCGTCAGCGCCAAGCAGCGCGACACCGGCGAGTTTCTGCCGCTGTTCCAGACCGACGTCGCCATCAACCCAGGCAACTCAGGCGGGCCCCTGATCAACATGCGTGGCGAGGTCATCGGCATCAACTCGCAGATCTACAGCCGCTCCGGCGGCTACATGGGCATCTCGTTTGCGATCCCGATCGATGAGGCGATTCGGGTGTCAGACCAGTTGCGTGCCAGCGGCCGAGTCATTCGCGGGCGCATCGGCGTGACCATTGCACCCGTCACCAAAGAAGTGGCCGAGTCCATCGGCTTGGGCAAACCGGCGGGCGCCCTGGTGCAAGGGGTCGAGACCGGTGGGCCGGCCGACAAAGCGGGGGTCGAGGCCGGTGACATCATCACCAAGGTCGACGGCAAGGCCATAGAAAAATCGGGCGACCTGCCACGCATCGTCGGCGCCACCAAGCCAGGCGCCAAGGCCACGCTGCAGTTGTTCCGCCGTGGCGCAACCCGCGATGTCAGTGTCACCGTGGTCGAGTTCGAACCCGAGAAGCCCCGCCGCGTTGCCCAGGGGGCTGAGCAGCCTGCCCAGCCCAAGACTGCCATCGGCCTGGCGGTTTCTGATCTGACCGAGGCGCAGAAGCGCGAGCTCAAGCTGCGCGGCGGCGTGCGTGTTGAAAGTGCCGAGGGCGCGGCCGCTCGCGCTGGGCTGCGCGAAGGCGATGTGATCGTCACGCTCGACAACACGGAGATCAGTGATGCCAAGCAATTCAACGCGCAGGTCGCCAAACTCGACAAGACGCGCCAGATCAGCGTGATGGTGCGGCGTGGCGAATGGACCAACTACCTCATCATTCGACCACCCGCCCGCTGATGGGCGGCGTCAAGCGCAACGTGACCCGGGCGCAGGGTCATTTCACATGGCGGCATTGCCGAACTTGCGCCGATCCCACGCATATGTGAGCGGACGTTCACTTCAATTTCTTGTGGCGTCGATTGAAAGCCGCGACACCTATAATGGCGGCCAGAAACGCTCGCTTTCCCGGCGCCGGGGAAGAGGAGTGGGGCGCGCTCGATCTGTCCCCAGCCAGTCCACAGCACTTTGTGGATAAGCTGTTGATAGATTTTCCTGTTGGTACCCTGCAACGACGAAATATCTAGAGTTGGCGCGGGTTTCAGCGGGGTGGCTGTGGCTAGAATGAAGGCCCAACAAGCAGTTGCCAAACGTTTTGTTGGAAGGCGCGTCAGTCATTTGACGCGCCTATTTTTATGCACTTTGCCCGCCTGCAGGCACTGCAGCCGGCGCTCTCTTCGCGCTCGATGAATCACATCCGCAACTTCTCCATCATTGCCCACATCGATCACGGCAAGAGCACTCTGGCCGATCGACTGATCCAACGCTGTGGCGGCTTGTCGGACCGCGAAATGGAAGCCCAGGTGCTCGACTCGATGGACATCGAGCGCGAGCGCGGCATCACCATCAAGGCCCAGACCGCCGCGCTGGAATACAAGGCGCGCGATGGTCAGGTCTACCAGCTCAACCTGATCGACACCCCAGGCCACGTTGACTTCAGCTACGAAGTCAGCCGTTCGCTGTCGGCCTGCGAGGGGGCGCTGTTGGTGGTCGACGCCAGCCAGGGGGTCGAGGCGCAAACGGTGGCCAATTGCTACACCGCACTGGAGCTGCACGTCGAAGTCGTGCCGGTGCTGAACAAGATGGACCTGCCGCAGGCCGATCCCGAGTCGGCCAAGGCCGAGATCGAGGACGTGATCGGCATCGACGCGACCGACGCCATCCCCTGCTCGGCCAAGACCGGCGAGGGCATCGACGACATCCTAGAGGCTGTCGTGGCGCGCATGCCGGCCCCGCGTGGCAACCCGGACGGGCCGCCACGGGCCATGATCATCGACTCTTGGTTCGACAACTACGTCGGCGTGGTGATGCTGGTGCGGGTAGTCGATGGTTCACTGTCCAAGGGCGAGCGCATCCGCATGATGGCCACCAACACGGTCTACGGCATCGAGCAGATGGGTGTCTTCACGCCCAAGTCTGTGTCCCGTGAGTTGCTGAAAGCCGGTGAGGTGGGCTTCGTGATCTGCGGCATCAAGGAGCTGCAGGCGGCCAAGGTGGGTGACACGCTGACCTTGGAGAAGAAGCTGCCCAACAACGCTGGGCCGGCGACCGAAGCCTTGCCAGGCTTCAAGGAGATCCAGCCGCAGGTCTTTGCCGGCCTGTACCCGACCGAGGCCAGCGAGTACGAGTCGCTGCGCGATGCCCTGGAGAAGTTGAAGCTCAATGACAGCTCGCTGCGCTACGAGCCCGAAGTCAGCCAGGCGCTGGGTTTCGGCTTTCGCTGCGGTTTCCTCGGCCTGCTGCACATGGAAATCGTGCAGGAGCGGCTGGAGCGCGAGTTCGACCAGGACCTGATCACGACAGCGCCGTCGGTCGTCTATGAGGTCGTGCTCAACGACGACACCGTGCTGATGGTCGAGAACCCGAGCAAGATCCCCGACCCGGGCCGCATCCGCGAAATCCGCGAGCCCATCGTGACCGTCCAGCTGTACATGCCGCAGGACAGCGTCGGCCCGGTCATGACCCTGGCCAACATCAAGCGCGGTCAGCAGATCAACATGGCCTACCACGGCCGCCAGGTACACCTGACCTACGAAATGCCGCTGGCCGAGATCGTGCTCGACTTCTTCGACAAGCTCAAAAGCGTGTCGCGCGGCTACGCCAGCATGGACTACGAGTTCAAGGAGTACCGCGCTGCCGACGTCGTCAAGGTCGA
>JANNFB010000316.1:0-1680 GCA_031379365.1 Burkholderiales bacterium | reverse complement strand
GTCGACGAGCAAGGTGGCCAGCAGGAAGGTGGCCTGCTGCGCACCGCTGGTGACCAGGATCTCGTCGCGTTCGGCCCAGATGCCGCGTGCCGGCAGCAGCCGGCGATGGATCTGCTCGACGAGCGTGTCGTCATCGCGGTCAATGTGGTCTGGCGCCCAGCGTCGCAACGCGCGGCCCTGCAGCGACTCGAGCACGCACTCGCGCCAGTCGGCGGCAGGGAACAGCGTGGCGTCGAACTGGCCATAGATGAAGGGGTAGGGCTGCTGCTGCCAGTCGCCGGGCTTTTGGATGTTGCGCTGCTCCGAGGGCCTCAACTTCAGGCGCTGCGCCCAGCGCACGCTGGTTTCGGCCACGCTGTCACCCGCGCGCTGGCGCGCACCGAGGTAGGTGGCCGCAAGCTGGTCACTGACAAAGTGCCCGCTGCGCGCGCGCCCGACGATCAGGCCTTTGTCGGTCAATGCCTGCAAGGCCAGCGTGACCGTGGTGCGCGACAGGCCGAGCAACTGGGCCAGCAAGCGGCTCGACGGGAGGGCCTCGCCGGGCGACAGAAAACCCTCCATCACGGCGTGCACCAACATGTCGCGCAACTGCCCTTGAAGCGTGCGCGCGCCGCCGTCGAAGCGCCGGAACAGGCGGGGCCACATCAACTCGCTGGTGCGCGCGTGGCGCGTCATGCTGCGTCTTCCATCAGGTGTCACATCAGGGTGAACCCGGCCGAATCTGGCCTGATCGATCCATCATATCTGGACTGACCGCCGCGCGGGCCGCTGGCTATCCTTGTCGCAACCCGGCAAGGCGCAGCGCTGACCATGACCATCGAATACCTCAAGAAGGCCGACCCGCCGGCGCAGGCCATCGACACCGCCACCGCCGAGACCGTGCGCACGATGCTGGCCGCCATCGAGGCCGGCGGCGAGGAGGCTGTGCGCCGCTATGCGCGTGACCTCGATGGCTACCGCGGCGAGATCGTGCTCGGCGAAGCAGCGTTCGCCGCCGCCGAGCGCGAGCTGGCGTCGGGAGTCAAGCACGACATCCGCTTCGCGCGCGACCGCGTGCAGGACTTCGCGCGTCGCCAGCGCGATTCGATGCAGGAGTTCCAGGCCGAGTTGCTGCCCGGGCTGCTCGTCGGCCAGCGTCTGATCCCGTGCGGCACCGCCGGCTGCTACGTGCCCGGCGGCCGCTACGCGCACGCGGCCAGCGCCATCATGAGCGTGGGCACGGCACAGGTGGCGGGTGTGAAGCACATCGTCGCCACTTCGCCGGCGACGAAGGACCACAGCGTGCACCCCGGCATCCTTTACGCGATGAAGCTGTGCGGCGCACACACCGTGCTCGCGCTCGGCGGCGTGCAGGCAGTGGCGGCCCTGGCCAATGGCCTGTTCAGCGGCCACGCCGCCGACATCATCGTCGGCCCGGGCAACCGCTTCGTGGCGGAGGCCAAGCGCATGCTCTTCGGCCGCGTCGGCATCGACGTGGTGGCCGGCCCCACCGAGTCGGCAGTGATCGCCGACGACAGCGCCGACCCGGTAGTCGTGACGGCCGACCTGGTGGGCCAGGCCGAGCACGGCCCAGACTCGCCGGTGTGGCTGATCTCGACCTCGCGCGCGCTTGCCGAGGAGGTGATGCGCCTGGTGCCGGGGGCCATCGCCGCGCTGCCGGAGTTGGCGCGCAACGCCGCC
>JANNFB010000269.1:0-2782 GCA_031379365.1 Burkholderiales bacterium | reverse complement strand
CCTGTGGGCGCGCGGGCGCGACACCGACGCCGCGCTGGCCGCCGTGCTCAAGCTCGGGCCGCAGATGGCGCTCGTGACGCAGGGCGCCGCGGGTGCGCGTTTCATCACCCAGCGCGATCACGCGCCGCAGCAAGTGGCCGCGCCGCAGGTCACCGCCATCGACACCACCGGCGCCGGCGATGTCTTCCACGCCGCCCTGGCCATCGCCCTGGCCGAGCGCCAGGCAGCGCACGACGCCGTGCGCTGGGCCTGCGCGGCGGCGGCCTACAAATGCGCGCATGGCATGGGCAGCGCAGGCGCGCCGACACGGGCCGAGCTCGATGCCTGGACGCGGGGCTGAACGCCGGTCGTGTTCGATCCCGGGACACGGAAGGTGGCGTAGCGACCCAAGGTGGTCGGTGAGATCGCAAGCTGGAGTGGCAGAAGCGGTCGCTCAACGCTTGGGCATGCCCGGCCAGGCCAATTCCCAAGCGCTGCGGCAGGTGTGGCCCGGTGCTGGTGCTGCATCGGACGTGCGACCATCCTCCCGTAGGGCTAGAACGCATGGCGGTTTTGCCATGGCCACGCTGGCCAACATACCGCGATTGCGAGGAGGTACCTTTCCATGCTGACAGGCTTTGGGATCAGCGGGTTCAGAAGCTACGGCCCTGACCCTCAATTCGTCGCGCCGCTCTCGAAGATCAACGTTTTCGTCGGACAAAACAACGTCGGTAAGTCCAATTTGCTGCGCGTGGTCGAGCTAGCGGCGCTGGCGGGCCAAGGCAACGGCGAAGCGCTTAAGAAGGCGCTGAAGTCGGACGATGCTCACGACGGAAAGAGGGCAGCGCCTCTGAAGGTGTTTTTGCCCATACCCTTCGATGAGGTTCAGTTGGCTTGCTATATCGATGGGATCGCGGGGCGGCTCAGAGGTGACGTCAAAGCGTCGGTCAAGGCGAGCCTTGCCGCGGCCATACAAGCCCTGCCGCACCAAGATGAGGTTGGTGCGTGGTTCACCTACGGACTCAACGACTCCAAACTCCTCGTCGAAGCGCCAAGCTTTGAAGACTTCAAGAAGGAGGGCGACCTCTATGGTGGGCAGTCCAGTCGCTTCTGGACACAGATCTGGTTCCACGTGACGGGCAATAGCGGCGGGGGCATTCGAGAGCACTGGATACCGGAGACCGTCAGAGCTCTATCGCCAAGCGGGCGCACGCCCGCAGGACAAGTGCACTACGTTCAAGCGCATCGCAAAATCGGCCAACCCGGTACCGCGTTCGAGGGCTTCAGCGGCCAGGGAATGATCGGCCGCTTGCTCGAACTCCAAAGCCCCAAGTCCACAGTACGGACAGCCAACAAGGCAAAGTTCAATGCGATCAACAGCTTTCTGAAGAGCGTCTCCGGTGACCCTGACGCTCACATCGAAGTTGATGGGGGTGCGACGGAGCTGATGGTGAACGTGCGAGGCGTCGTTCGACCGGTCCAATCATTGGGAACAGGCATCCATGAAGTGGTAATCCTGGCCGTTGCGGCTACATCGGTGGACGGGGCCATCATGTGCATTGAGGAGCCTGAAATCCATCTGCATCCGAGGATCCAGCGGCGATTGATGCAGTTCCTGGCCGAAAGCACGTCGAACCAATACTTCATCAGCACCCACTCGGCCCACTTGCTCGACTGCCCCGGCGCAGCGCTCTTCCACCTGCGATTGAACGAGCATCAGGAGACGGTCGTGGAGTCGCTCAATGCCGAGCGACGGGCGGCAGCATGCTTTGATCTCGGGTATCGAGCTTCCGACCTTGTGCAAGCGAACTGCATCGTCTGGGTTGAAGGTCCATCTGATCGGAGCTATATCAATGCGTGGGTCTCAATGGGTGCAAGCGACCTTAAGGAGGGGTTGCACTACTCCATCATGTTCTATGGCGGAAAGCTGCTGAGCCACCTCACCGTCTCCAATGAGGAGGTCACCGAGTTCATCGAGCTGCAACGCCTGAACCGCAACGTCGCGGTCGTCATGGACAGCGACAAGGGCAGCGATGACGACACCTTGGGCCACTCGAAGCAGCGGGTGGCAGACGAGGTCACACGGCACGGAGGATTCGCATGGGTAACGGCGGGACGGGAGATCGAGAACTATGTACCTGAGCCGGTCATGAAGGCGGCCCTGTCGGCGGTGCACCCGATGACGGAGTTCAAGCAGCCATCGAATCAATGGTCCTGCGCCTATCGCTCAAAGGGCGCATCTGCGGTCGAAGTTAGCAAGCCCCGAATTGCCAAAGCGTGCGCCCCCGCGTTGGACTTGGACATGCTCGATCTGCGTCAAAGGGTCGAGGCACTCATAGCATTCATACGCCAGAGCAACGCATAGCCAGGAGTAACACTTGCCCTGCGGGTCACTTGCAACTGAACGCGTGAGCTGCTGCCATTGCGGGCGGGCCTTGGAGCTTTGAACTACCCCGCTCTTCGACCGACCTCGTGCTTACCGCCGGCGCCCACGCCCACCCGCCGGCGGCCCGGACGATTCGCGCACCACCAGCGCGAGCTCGATCTCGGTGGCGCGCGGCAGCTCGTCGCCTTGCAGCGCGGCGAGCAGGCGTTCCGCCGCGCAGCGCCACATCTCTTCGGCCGGCACGCGCACGGTGGTCAGCGCGGGTTGCACCTGCGCGGCCAGCTCCAGGTCGTCGAAGCCGACGATCGACAGGTCCCCGGGCACCGCCAGCCCCAGGCGCTGCGCTTCGAGCAGCGCGCCGAAGGCCAGCACATCGTTGCCGCAGATGACGGCGGTGGGCGGCTGCTTGGTGCTCAT
>JANNFB010000322.1:0-1542 GCA_031379365.1 Burkholderiales bacterium | reverse complement strand
TGGGCTACAAGCGCGAGTTTGCCGGCGCGGTGGAAGCTGCTTCATCCACCGGCGGGCAGATCACCCCGCCCGTGCTCGGCGCAGCGGCCTTCTTGATGATCGAGTTTTTGTCGGTGCCTTACCAGACCATCATCATCGCCGCGGCCGTACCCGCCTTCATGCATTTCTTCGGCGTGTTCATGCAGGTGCACTTCGAAGCCAAACGCTTCGGCCTGCGCGGCTTGACCGAAGCAGAAATGCCCAGGCTGCGCCAGAGCCTGCGCGACCGCTGGCCCACCTTGATTCCCTTGGTGCTCTTGATCACCATCCTGGTCAGCGGCCGCACGCCCTATTTGGCCGCCTTCACCGGCATCACGTCTTGTGCCATCGTGGGCCTGTGCACCCGCGTGGGCAACAACACCGCGCGCCATTGGGGCATGCTGGCCGCGCTGCACGCGGTGTTGCTGGTGGTGGTGTTTGGTGGCATTGAAAACAGCAACCTCAAGCTGGGCATCTTCTGCGCAGCGCTGGTGGCCACGCCCTTCCTGCTCAAGGCCTTGAAGGTCGACGGCCGCATCGGCACGCCGGCCTTGATCGAAGCCTTCAGCACCGGCGCCAAGTACGCCTTGGCGGTGGGTGCTGCCGCGGCCACGGTGGGCCTGGTGATCGGCGTAGTCACGCTCACTGGCGTGGGCTTCAAGCTCAGCATCCTGATCACCGGCGCGGCGCAGGCCGTGGCCGGCGGCGTGGGCGCGCTGATCCCGGCCAGCCTGGTGGACCCCAAGTCGCTGACGCTGCTGGTGGCGCTGATCATGACCGGCTTGGTCTGCATCCTGTTGGGCGCCGGCATCCCCACCACGGCCAACTACATCATCATGGTCACGGTGGCCGCGCCCACGCTGGTGCAGCTGGGGGTGGAGCCGCTGGTGGCGCACTTCTTTGTCTTCTACTACGGCGTGCTGGCCGACATCACGCCCCCCGTGGCCTTGGCGGCTTACGCGGCCGCAGGCATGGCCGGCAGCGACCCCTTCAAGACCGGCAACACGGCCTTCCGCCTGGGCCTGGCCAAGGTCTTGGTGCCCTTCGTGTTTGTCTTCTCGCCCAGCCTGCTGATCGTGGCCAAGGGCTTCACGGGCTATGACTTCGTGGTCACCTTTGTCGGCTGCGTCCTGGGCATCACGCTGTTGGCCGCGGCGCTGAGCAAGTTCATGCTGGTGGAGATGAAGCGGCCCGAGCAGGCGCTCTGCCTGGCCGCCGCCTTGCTGATGATCGCGCCCGGCCTGCTGCCCACACTGCTGGGCACGGCCCTGGCCCTGCCGGTGCTGTGGCGCCAGCTGGCGGCGCGCAAACGGGCGCTCGCGGCACCGGCCTGATACGCATTGGCGTTCAACGGCATCAATCTGACTGTCAAAGATCGGCCCATTGCGGACCTTGACGAACTGCTCGCGATACGGCGGCGCGGCAACGGGGCCACCGGGCCGGGCGCAGCGCTTAGCTGAGGCGGTCTTCGCTTCGCTGCGACTGCCCTGCGCTGCTCGGCTTCGAGGCCCCGTCGCGAAACTC
>JANNFB010000204.1:0-55731 GCA_031379365.1 Burkholderiales bacterium | reverse complement strand
AAGGCGGCGGGCGGGGCCTGGGCGGGGCGAATCGGCGCCGCCGAGAAGCGCAGGCTGGCCGGCCGCGCGCGTACCCGCGCGCTTCGTGCTCTGACTCGTTGCAGCTGTCCGACCACAGTAAGCGCAGCGAACGGAGGGAGTTCTGCAACGAGGCCGGCTAGCCGAGCATCGCAGGGCACCCGCAGCGCAGCGAAGGGCAAGCCGTTTGAGTCCCGCCCAGGCCGCGCCCGCCGCCTTGCTCGCGCCCATGCCAGCGCGAAGCAGCGGACATACGCCAAGGTCCGCGATGGGCCGTCAGGCGACAGTGGCCAACGGCGTCTCACTTCAGATGCTCCGGCCCGAAGCTCGCCGGCAACAACTCGCCGAGCGTGAAGTGCGCGCGCAGCGTCGTCATGTCGCCGATGACCACCGGCACCCCGTCGCTGGCGAACTCGCGCAACTTCTGGCGGCAGCCGCCGCACGGCGTGACCAGACCGCTGCCCTCGCCCACCACGGCCACCGCGGTGATGCGGCGACCGCCCGCCAGCACCAAGTGGCCGAGGGCCACGGCCTCGGCGCACAGGCCTTGCGGGTAGGCAGCGTTCTCGACATTGCAGCCGGCGTGGATGCGGCCCTGCTCGTCCTGCAGCGCTGCACCCACGGCGAAGTGGGAGTACGGCGCGTGCGCATAGGCCCGTGCCGCACGGGCGGCCTCGAGTAGGTCCTCAAAATCCACTCAACGCTCCTTGACGTAGGGCACACCCAGCGCCTTGGGCGCGTAGGCGTGGCCGATGAATCCCGCCAGCAAGACGACGGTCAACACATAGGGTAGCGCCTGGATCGCCTGCACCGGCACCGCGCCGCCACCGAGCAGCGCCGGCAACACGGCGCCCTGCATGCGAATGGCCACGGCATCGAGGAAGCCGAACAGCAGGCAGGCCAGGCAGGCGCCGACCGGGTGCCACTTGCCGAAGATCATGGCGGCAATCGCCATGTAGCCGCGCCCGGCGGTCATGTTCGGGATGAACTGCGGGTTCTGCGCCAGGACCAGGAAGCAGCCGGCCAAGGCCGCCAACACGCCGTTGCCCGCCAGCGCGAGGTAGCGCAAGCCGAGCACCGACACGCCGGCGGCGTCGACCATCGCCGGATTCTCGCCGGTGGCGCGCAAGCGCAGGCCCAGGCGGGTGCGGTACAGCAACCACCACACGACGCCCACCAGGAGCAAGGCGATGTAGACGAGCGCACTGTGCCCGAGCAGCCCGATGCCGATCACCGTGCCCACCAGCGGCACCTGTCGCAGCGTTTCCGCTGCACCGGTGAACCACTGCCCCATGCGCACCGCGTCGGCCAGCGGCGGTGTCTGCCCGCCCTGCTTGAACCAGGCGATGCCCAGCACCACGGTCAGCCCGGCGGCCGTCATGGTGATGGCCATGCCCATCACGACCTGATCGCCGCGGTGACTGACGCAGGCAAAGCCATGCAGCATCGACAACGCCAGACCCACCGCGACCGCGCCGAGCACAGCCAGCGCCAACGAGCCGCTGACCGCGCCGATGCTGGCCGCAGCAAAGGCGGTCGCCAGCATCTTGCCCTCGAGACCGAGGTCGATGACACCGGCCCGCTCCGACAACACGCTGGCCAGCGCGCAAAGGATCAAGGGCGTGGCCACGCGCAAGGTCGAGGCCAGCAGCGAGCCGATCAGCACTTCATCCATGCGCCGCCTCCGCTTTGACGGGCGCTGCCGGCGGGGGGCGCAGTCGCTGGTACACGCTGGCCAGCCAGGGCGCCGCCACCTGGGCCATGGCGCCGGCAAACAGCACGATCAAGCCTTGCAGCGTGAACACCATGTCGCGCGAGAAGCCCTGGATCTCGAACGCCAGTTCCGCACCGCCCTGGTACAGCGCGCCGAAGAGCAAGGCGGCCAGCACGATGCCGACGGGGTGGTTGCGCCCGATCAGGCAGACGGCGATGCCGGTGAAACCGGCACCGGCCACGAAGTCGGCCATGAGGCGGTTGTGCACGCCGGCAATCTCGTTGATGCCAACCAGCCCCGCGAGTGCGCCTGACAAGGCCATCGCCCGCACGATCTGGCCCTTGGGCCGGATGCCGGCATAGGCGGCCGCGGCCGGCGCGAAGCCCACCGTGCGCAAGGCGTAGCCGGGCTGCGTGCGCCAGAGCAGCAGGTACACCGCCAGCGCGGCCGCCAGGGCGATCAGCAGGCTGAAGTTGAGCGGCGTTCGCGGCCACTCCAGGCCGAGCCCGGCGAGCATCTGGTGCATGCCCGGCAACAGGGCCGCAGGGCCGAAGGCGCGACTCTCGGGCGTCATGTTGCCGGCCTCCTTGAGCGGGCCGACCAGCAGATAGATCAGCAGCGCCGAGGCGATGAAGTTGAACATGATCGTGGTGATCACGATGTGGCTGCCGCGCCAGGCCTGCAAGGCCCCCGGCACCGCGGCCCAGGCCATGCCCAAGGCCATCGCCGCAGCCACCATCAGGGGCAGCAGCAGCCAAGCGGGCAGGCTTTGCCCCAGGCCGAGGGCGACCAGCCCGGCGCCCAGCCCCCCCACCATGGCCTGGCCCTCGCCGCCGATGTTGAACAGGCCGGCATGAAAGGCCACGGCCACCGCCAGGCCGGTGAAGATGAAGGTCGTCGTGTAGTAGAGCGTGTAGCTCAGGCCGCTGCGGCTGCCGAAGGCGCCCTTCACCAGCAGCGCCAGCACCTGCAGCGGGTCCTGCCCGATGCTGAGCAGCACCAGCGCCGAGACCGCGAAGGCCATCGTCAGGTTGATCAGCGGCAGCACGAACAAGTCGAGCCAGCGCGGCAACTCGATCGGGCGGCTCATCGCGCAGCCTCCGCGCTGCGCGCTGCGGACTTCGCCTTGGGGGCATCCCGGCGGCTCATCAGACAACCTCCGCGCTGCGCGCTGCGGCATTCGCCTTGGGAGCGGCCCGGCGGCTCATGTCCGTGTTATGCCGGCTGCGCCACGCCGCTCGGCGGCACAGGCAGCTTGTCCGCCGCGGCGCCGCCCATCAGTCGACCCAGTGCGGCCACGTTGCACTGGGTGATCGGCAATTCGCCGGTGATGCGGCCATCGCACATCACCAGGACCCGGTCGGCCAAGGCCAAGATCTCGTCGAGTTCGGACGACACCAGCAGCACCGCACCACCGCCGTCGCGCAGCGCGCGCAGGCGCCCGTGAATGAACTCGATGGCGCCGATGTCGACGCCGCGTGTCGGCTGGCCCACCAGGAGCACACGCGGCTCCGTCAGCGCTTCGCGCGCCAACACCAACTTCTGCTGGTTGCCGCCGGAGAAATTGGCGCACTTCAGGTGGATGTCGCGCGGCCGCACGTCGTAGCGCTCCATCATCGCCGCCGTGTCTTCGCGCATCACCGGCTGGCGCAACCAGCCCAGGCGGTCATAGCGCGGCCGCTGCTGGTAGCCCAGCACGGCAGATTCCCAGGCCGGGAACGGCAGCACCAGGCCACGGCGCTGGCGGTCTTCAGGCACATGGGCCATGCGCAACTCGCGCGCACGGTCCGGGGTCAACCAGCGCTTGGGTGTGAAGGTGGAGGCGCCTATCGACAAGCGGCCGGTCTGCGGTGTCAACAGGCCCGCCAGAGCGTCGAGCAACTCGCTCTGGCCGTTGCCCGAGACACCGGCAATGCCGACGATCTCGCCAGCGCGCAGGCAGAGCGACACATCAGCCAGGCGCTGCACGCCCATCGGGTCGCGCCATTGCAGACCGGCGGCCTCCAGCAGCACGGCTCCGGCTTGGGCTGGCGCCGCATCGGCGGCGCGGCCGATGTGCACCTCGCGGCCCACCATGGCTTGTGCCAGGCCATCGATGCTGGTGTCGGCGATCGGGGTGTCGAGCACCACGGCACCGGCCCGCATCACGGTCACGGCATCCGCCAGGGCCATGATCTCCTTGAGCTTGTGCGTGATCAGCAGGATGGTCGTGCCTCGCTCGCGCAAGGTGCGCAAGGTGGTGAAGAGGTGCTCGGTCTCCTGCGGCGTGAGCACGGCCGTGGGTTCGTCCAGGATCAGGATGCGCGCGCCGCGGACCAGCGCCTTGAGGATCTCCAGGCGTTGGCGCTCGCCGACCGGCAGTTCGGCAACCGTCGTCTCCAGATCGACCACGAGGCCGGTGTCACGCATCAGCGCCTCGAGCTTGGCGCGCAGCTGGGCGCGAGCCCGCGGCAGATACCAGGCCGGCTCGGCGCCCAGCATGACGTTGTCCAGCGCGCTGAAGGTCTCCACCAACATGAAGTGCTGGTGCACCATGCCGATGCCCAGGGCGATGGCATCGTGCGAGTTGGCAATGCGCGCCGGACGGCCCTCGATCTCGATGCTACCGCTGTCGGCCTCGTAGAAGCCGTACAGGATGGACATCAAAGTGCTTTTGCCTGCGCCGTTCTCGCCCACGATGCCGTGCACCGTACCGGCCGCGACGGTCAAGTCAACGGCGCGGTTAGCATGCACCGCGCCGAAACGTTTCTCGATCGCCCGCATCGCGATAGCGGGCGCTTGGGCGATCATGGGATGTGAGCGCGCGGGGATTTTGCCAAGCAAACGCCGCAGAACCGGCTTGGCCGGGCTGCTGGCGTTGCCCCCTTGAGGGGGAGCGGCGCAGCCGCTTCGGGGGTGGTCAACATTTATTCGCGGCCATGTAGTCCACGACCTTGATCTTGCCGCTGATGATGTCGGCTCGCGCAGCATCGACCTTGGCTTTCATCTCCGGCGTCACCAGCTTGGCGTTGTTCGCATCCATGGCGACGTCGACGCCGCCTTCCTTCAGGCCCAGCGACGTGACGCCCGCCTTGTGCTGCTTGAAGCTGTTGTACACGGCGGTATCGACGCGCTTGACCATCGACGTCAGCATCGTGCCGGGGTGCAGGTGGTTCTGGTTGCTGTCGACGCCGATGGCCAGCTTGCCGCCGTCCTTGGCGGCCTGGTAGACGCCGACGCCGGTGCCGCCGGCCGCGGCAAAGACGACATCGACGCCCTTGGCGAACTGCGACTTGGCCAGTTCGCCGCCGCGCGCCGGGTCGTTCCAGGCCGTGGGCGTGGTGCCGGTCATGTTGGCGCTGACCTCGGCCTTCGGGTTGGCGTACTTCACGCCCTGCTCGTAGCCGCACTGGAACTTGCGGATCAGCGGTACGTCCATACCGCCGACAAAGCCGACCTTGCCGCTCTTGCTGGCCATCGCGGCCATCATGCCGACCAGGAAGCTGCCTTCGTGTTCCTTGAACACGACCGATTCGACATTTGGCAGGTCGATGACGAAGTCGATCACGGTGAACTTGAGTTTCGGAAACTCCTTGGCCACTTTCTCCATCGAGGAGCCCATCGAGAAACCCACGCCCACGATCGGATCGGCGCTGCGCTCGGCCATCTTGCGCATGGCTTGCTCACGCTGAGTGGCGTTGGAGATCTCGAACTCGAGGTAGGGTTTGGTGCTCTCTTTCTTCCACCGCTCGGCGCCGTTGTAGGCGGCTTCGTTGAAGGATTTGTCGAACTTGCCGCCCATGTCGAAGATGACGGCGGGCTGCGACTGGGCCGCCGCGATAGAACAGGCGGCCAGGGCGGCCAAGGCGGTGCAGAGGGGGGTGAACTTCATGGGGAGGCGTCCTTCCGGGCACGGTCGTTGAGGGGATCACGCAGCATAGCAAGAGCCGTGCGAGCGCGGGCTCAGGTCCCCTCCTACTGCACTACGATGGCGGGATGACTGACATCGCCGCCCTGGCCCGCGCCCTGCCCAAGGTGGTGCTCCACGACCACCTCGACGGCAGTCTGCGCGTGCAGACACTGTTCGAACTGCTTGCTGTGCGAGGCCTTGCGGCACCCGCCGCCGACGTGGCGGGCCTCGCCCATTGGTTCGACGCCCGCGCGCACGCGGGCAGCCTGACCGAGTACCTGCGCGGCTTCGACATGACCGTGGCCGCCATGGCCAGTCGCGCCGGCCTGGAGCGGGTGGCCTTCGAGGCGGCCGAAGACGCGCGCCTTGACGGCGCGGTGCTGGCCGAGTTCCGCATCGCGCCCCTCCTCTTTGAAGCCCATGGCCTGGACGGGGACAACGTGGTCGAGTCGCTGACAGCCGGCCTCGCGCGCAGTGCCTTGCCGACGGGGCTGATCGTGTGCGCGATGCGCCACCTTCCGGAGAGCGAAACGCTTCGCGCGGCCCGCCTGGCACTCCGTCATCAGGGGCAAGGCGTCGTTGGCTTCGACCTGGCAGGTGCCGAGGCCGGCCATCCGCCCGCCGATCACGCGCGGGCGCTCGCGCTCTGCCGCGATGCCGGCCTGCCGCTGACGCTGCATGCCGGCGAAGCCGACGCCGCCGAGCGGGTGGTCGAAGCGGTGCGTTTGGGCGCAAGGCGCATTGGCCACGGTGTGCGCTTGGCCGATGCGCTGAGCGATCCCCGCCGCCGTGGCCTCGTCGATGAAGTTCTCGCCAGTCAAGTGCATCTCGAGGTGTGCCCCACCAGCAACCTGCACACCGGCGCAGCCGAGTCGCTCGCGACCCACCCGATCACGGCACTGTGGCGGGCCGGCGTCTCACTCAGCTTTCACACTGACAACCGCTTGATGTCCCGCATCAGCCACAGCAGCGAAGCGCAAATGCTGTTGCAGCAAACGCCACTCACAGTCACCGACTTGCTGAACATGGGCCTGCAGGCCGCAGAGCACTCGTTTCTGCCCTTGCCGCAGCGCGAGCAGGCAAGGGATCGGCTGTTGGCGTGGGCCCAGACGTCGAAACTGCCGCTACCATTCTCCCCGCTGTAGCCACCCCAAAGAGTGCCCACGATGGAACTGCTGACCAACCCGCAAGCCTGGATTGCCTTCTTCACGCTGACGGCTCTCGAGTTGGTGCTGGGCATCGACAACATCATCTTCATCTCGATCCTGGTCGACAAGCTGCCCAAGGCGCAGCGCGAGCGGGCGCGCAAGATCGGCCTGTTCATGGCCATGTTCATGCGCATCGGCCTTTTGATGGTGCTGGCCTGGATCGTCGGCCTGGTGACGCCGCTGTTCAGTGTTTTCAACCACGACATCTCCGGGCGCGATCTGATCCTGATCCTCGGCGGCCTGTTCCTCATCTGGAAGAGCACCGGCGAGATTCACCAGTCGCTCGAAGGCGAGGAAGAGCACAACGTGAACGTCGTCAAGGCGACCTTCACGGCCGTGATCGTGCAAATCATGATCGTCGACCTGGTGTTCTCGCTCGACTCCATCATCACGGCCGTCGGCATGGTCGATGACCTGCCGGTGATGATCGCGGCGGTGATTGCGTCAGTGGCCTTGATGATGCTGTTTGCCGGCGCCATCGGCCGCTTTGTTTCGGACCACCCGACGATCAAGATGCT
The DNA here is from genome assembly GCA_031379365.1 of Burkholderiales bacterium. GTDB lineage: Bacteria > Pseudomonadota > Gammaproteobacteria > Burkholderiales > Burkholderiaceae_C > CADEEN01. The sequence goes on along the minus strand of JANNFB010000204.1, from coordinate 48,384 downwards.
GGCCTTGTCCTTCCTGGTGGTGGTCGGCGTGGTGCTGGTCGCCGAAGGCTTCGGTCACCATGTGCCCAAGGGCTACGTCTACTTCGGCATGGCCTTCTCGCTGGGCGTGGAGATGCTCAACATCCGCATGCGCAAGGGCTCGAAGAAACCGGTCAAGCTGCACCCGCAGCACATCCCCGGCAGCGACAACACGCCTTGAGGTCAGTGGCGGGGCGGCTTGTCGGTGGTGCCGGCTTGCCGTTTGCGCCGGGCCAGGGTGCGCGTGCTGATGCCGAGCTCGCGCGCCAGGGCGGCCTCGCTGCCGGTGCGGGCCAGCGCCTGTTGCAAGAAGTGCTGTTCGATCAGGCGCTTGGCATCGCGCAACAGGCCGGGCAAGGCCTCCTGGCCGATGCGTTCCTGCAGGCCGTCGAGCGCGCGCACCAGCGCGCGCGAGGGATTGTCCGTGGCCTGCAGCTTGGGGTGGGCAACCGCCAAGCCGAGCCGCTCGCGGTCGGCGCTCCCAGTCACGCCATTGGCCGCATTCGCGCCAGCGGCAGCGGCCAGCTCCTGCTGCGACTTCCAGTAACTCTGCTCGAGCGCTTGCTGTGCTTGCACGAAGCGCTGCTGCATCTCGGCTTGCGCCCGCAGGTCGTGGCCCACCGCCAGCGTGGCGCCGTTCTCGCCCAGCCGCACCGCCGTGTAGGCCACGGCCACCGAGCTGCCGTCGTCCTGGGGATGGTTGAGCTGGCGCTGACGTGCGATGCCGCTGTTGGCGACATCGCTCAGCATCTGGTCGACCTTGACACGGCTTTCGACAGTCACCGTTTCGACCCAGGCCTTGCCGACCCAGTCGGGGGCCAGCAAGGGCTGGGTGGCGTGCTGAGCCACTTTCACGATCACGCCTTGCTCGTCCAATACCAGCGCCACGTCGCTGGCCAAGGCCGCGAAGGTCTCGGCCAGTTCGGGCGCCCAGGGCGACAGCGCGGCCAGATCGACAGGCGGCGGGCGGGTGATGCGACGGGGCATGGTTCAGCTTCTCCGTGCTGTCAGGCGGGGGGTCAGTACACGGCCGGCAGACAGCTTGCGCATCATCCGCGCCGCCTGCGCAGCCAGAGATCCGAGCCATGCGCCATCGCCGAGCCGAGCAAGGGCGCGGCGACCCAGGGCCAGGCCAGACCGGCCTGTGTCGAGCGCCACGCGAGCATCAACATCAGGCCCGACAGCAGCGTGGGCATGAGCGCGACCAGCGCGCCGCGCCAACGCGACCACGCCAGCATCAGCCCGACTTCGCCGAGCAGCACCAGGATCGCAATGTCGATCATGCGCCCGTCGGCAAACAACTGCTCCATCATTCCACCTAGACGCGGACCAGGCCGAGCAGGTGGGCCATGTCCTTGAAGAAGATGCGCACATGCGCCATCGGCCGGGCGCGCACCAGGCGCTTGTGCATGTAAGCCTCGAAGGTCAGTTGCTGCACGTCGCGATCGCGGCAGATGGACACGAAGCGCTCGCGGCGGCGATCGTTGCGATACCAGAAGCGCTGCATCATGCCCAGGATCCAGAACACCTTGCCGTGTTCGCGCATGAAGCGTTTGCGCGCGCCGGCCAGCGCCTTCGCGTTACCAGTGGCCAGGAAGGCCGCGGCGGCGTCGGCGGCGAAGCGGCCCCCGGCCATGCCGTAGTAGATGCCCTCGCCCGACGCCGGCGCCACAACGCCGGCGGCGTCGCCGGCCAGCACCACATCGCGGCCGTTGTCCCAGCGCGGCAAAGGTTTCATCGGGATCGGTGCGCCTTCGCGCCGCACGGTCTCAGCCTCCGCCAAGCCCGACTGCGTGCGCAGCAAAGCCACTGCCGAGCGCAGCGAAAAGCCCTTGTCGGCGCTGCCGGTGCCGATCGACAAGGTGTCGCCATGCGGAAAGACCCAGCCGTAGAAATCGGGCGAGAGTTCGCCGCGGTAGATGACGTCGCAGCGCGAACCGTCGTAGCCCGCCGGCAGTTGCGCGGGCTACTTCACGATCTCGTGGTACGCGAACACGAAGCGGCCTTTGTCCCAGCCCTCGATGGTCTGGCGCGCCACCATCGAGCGCGCGCCATCGGCGCCGATGACACAGCGTGCGCGGGCATGCGCGGCGCCGGTGTCGCCACGCCAATGGACCACCGCCATGCCGTCGTCGTCCCGCGTCATCTGCTCGAAGTTACCATTCAGGCGCAAGGCGCCGGAATCAGCGGCCCGTTCGCGCAGCCATTCATCGAAGTGCTCGCGGTCGACCATGCCGACGAAGCCGCCCTCGATGGGGATGTCAACGCGCTGGTCGGTCGGCGAGGCCATGCGCGCACTGGTGGCATGGGCCACCAGCAGGTGGGGCGGGATGGCGAAATCGGCGATCAGGCGCGGAGGTATCGCACCGCCGCAAGGCTTGATGCGGCCGGCGCGGTCGAGAAGCAGCACGGACAGTCCCCGCTGGGCCAGTTCATGCGCCGCCGTGGCCCCCGCGGGGCCGCCGCCCACGACGATGGCGTCAAAGGTCGATCTCATGGCATTCATCTCAGCTCCTGTACGACTTGGGCAGATGGTGTGGCTCGCGCCACCGATTCCGAGGGACGGCGTCGCAGGGTGGGTACGACGATGGACGCTGCCAACCACGCGGCAACAATGAACAGCAGGGACTCGGCAGCAAAGACGGCGGCATAGGCCGGCCCCGGCGCGCCCAGCAGCCAGCGCGCCAAGTCACTGGCAGCCGTGCCGATCACACCGCCGCCCGCAAAGCCGATGGCCTGAGCCGCGCCCCACAGGCCCATGCGGGTGCCCTCGCGCGATGCCCGGCCGCCGTCGCCACCGCCAGCCAGCGCCATCATCGAACCGATGGCGGCGATCGAGAACGCGCCATTGGCCACGCCCAACAGGAACACGTTGGCACGCAGCGGCCACTGGGGTGCAGCGCCGAGCCCGGCAATGACCAGCCCGGCCAGGGCCAAACAGGAAGCGATGCAGCCGCCAACCGTCCAGACCCGCAGCGAGCCGAAGCTGGCGCCGCCGATGCGTCGTCCGGCCAGGGCGGCGAGCAGCATGCCGGCCAGGGTGCCTCCGTGCTGCACGCCCGACAGTTGGGTCGACTCGCCCGGGGTGAAGCCGAACATCACGCCGGCGAAAGGCTCGAGGATCAGGTCTTGCGCGCTGTACGCCAGCATCGAAACGAAGACGAAGATGGTGAAGCGCCGCGCCTCGGGTTCAGCCCAGACCTCGGCCAATGCCTGGCGAAAGCGGGTCGGCGTCATGGCACTGTCCTGCGAGGCGTCAGGCGCACTGACTCGGCCCTCCAGACGCCAAAGTGCCGCGGCTGTGACCAGCACGGCGATCAATGACACGGTGCCGGACACCTGAACCAAACGGATGGGCGTGTAGGGGTCCAGCCAATGACCTGCCATCCCGGCGGTAACGGCGAAGCCAACGATCATCATGACCCAGACCACGGCGGCGGCCGAGGCCCGACGCGGTGCGTCGACGCGCTTGGCGAGCAAGGTCAGGAGTGCCGTTCCGCTGGCGCTGACGCCCAGCCCAACCAGCGTGAAGGCGAGCACTGCCAGCATCATGCCGGCCTGCGGTCGGCTGGCCATCCAGGCGGTGGCCACCGCGGCCAGTGCACCGCCCAGGGCCAAGACCCCCATGCCACCCATGATCCACGGCGTGCGCCGGGCGCCCGTGTCGGAGCCGAACCCCATCCGCGGACGCGACAGTTGAACCGCGTAATGCAGCGCGACCAGCAGTCCTGGCACCAGTGCCGGCAGCGCCAGCTCGACCACCATCACCCGGTTCAAGGTTGACGTGGTCAACACCACGACCGCACCCAGCATGGCCTGGACAAGCCCCAGCCGGGCAATGCCCAACCAGCCGAGCCCCGGTTGGGCGGCGCTCACGGCAGGGCCTCGAAGCCGCGCAGGGCAAAGGCGCTGACCATCATGCCGGCAACGAACAACGGCACGCCGAAGCCGCTGTAGAACAGGGCCCGGTCGACCGGACGGCGGCAGAACCACTGCATCAACACGCCTTGAGCCACCAGCAAGGCCGCAACCCCTGCAGCGTGCCACGGAGCGTTCCAGCTCAACAGCAGGCCGATGACAACGGCTTGCGGCGCGGCCATCATCAGGCAGGCGGTCACCGCTGCACGGTCGACGCCCAAGCGCACAGGCAGCGAGCCGATGCCCATGCGCCGGTCACCGTCGATGGCCTTGAAGTCGTTCAAGGTCATGATGCCGTGGGCCCCGAGGCTGTAGAGCGCGGCCAAGGCGAGCGAGTGGCCCGACGGCATCGAGCCGCCGGCCATCACCGCGGCCCCCGTGATCCACGCCAGGCCCTCATACGACACGCCACAGGCCGCGTTGCCCCACCACCCGTTGCGCTTGAGGCGCACGGGAGGCGCGCTGTAGGCCCAGGCCAGCAACAAGCCGAGCCCGGCCGCGGCAAAGCCCCACCGCCCCAGCGTCCAGCCGACGGCCAGCGACAGCAAGGTCCAGGCGATGGCGACGTACAAGCCCCAATGGCCCGGCATGCGTCCCGAAGGAATCGGTCGCTGGGGCTCGTTGATGGCGTCGACGTGCCGATCGAACCAGTCATTCACGGCCTGGCTGCTAGCACATACCAGCGGGCCCGCCAGCAGCACACCCACCACGAGAACCCCGATGCGGCCCTCGGCCGGCACGCCGGAGGCCACCGCCCCGCAGGCAAAGGCCCACATGGGCGGAAACCATGTGATCGGCTTCAGCAGTTCTGTGACGGCCGACGGGGCGGGCAATACCATCAGTGCATGTTGCACTTGACAGTTTGGAATGTCAATCTATGTTTACATGTACCTGACGGCGCGTCAGGTCATTGCGTGTCGCTGCCGGGCAGGTCTCCCAGGCCATAGCGGCGCAACTTGACATACAGACTCTGCCGGGAGAGGCCCAGCAGCTGAGCCGCCAAGGCCCGGTTGTCATGCGTCATCTGCAGCGCGGTCTCGATCGACAGCTGCTCGATCAGTTCACTGGACTCCGCGACGATGTCCTTGAGCGGGACGCGACCCACCAGCTCGGTCAACTGCTTGACCGACTGCGGTACCTTGGTCGGCAGCTTGCTTTCATCAGGACGCAAGCGCCGGCCGATGTCGCGGACCGCAAAGGCGTAACTGGCGTCGCCCGCCGACTCAAGGCGCGACGCCGAAATCTCGACCTCGGCCGTGGCGCCCAACTCGCCGCGCAGCTCGGTCGTGTACAGGCCCACGGCGCCACGCTCCCGCAAGTTGCTCATGAGCACGCCGATCTCGACGCCGGTGCGTCCCAACCAGCGGTCCAAAGGCTCACCGCGCGCCCGCTCCTCCGTACTGAGCTGAGCCAGGGTGGCGAAAGCCCGGTTCGCGGTCACGATACGGCCCTGTGCATCGGTGAAAACCAAGCCGTCGGCCGCGCTGCGCAGAAAGGCGCTGAGCATGGCCTGGGCGCCCGTGCCCGCCTCGGCGGCCGACGACCCCGCTGCCAGCCCCACAGTGCGGCCGCTGACACGGTCTGCCGACGGGGCGAGCCGCACCATCAGAAACGCGGCCTGGTCCTGCCGAAACAAGGAGGCCGACACCGCCACGACAGGGCCGCCGCCGACCAAGGGCGCCGCGAGGTCGTCATGCTTGCCGACGCTGCGCGCCGCAGCCAAAAGCGCCTGCAGGGCTTCGGCTGCCGCGGGATCGAACAAACTCGCCAGCGTGGCACCGACGACCTTGGCCTTGACGCTGTGACACAGCGCCAGAGAAGCGGGATTGGCCTCGGTGACCTTGAGGTCAGCGCCGTCGACAATGAGCACCGCATCGTCCGTCGCCTGGAACAGGCTGCGGTAGCGGGTCTCGGCCTCGCGAAAGCGCCAATGGTCGCGCTCCATCGACTGCTGCGAGTCGATCAGTCGGCGCTGCAGGTCGACGTGGGGGCGCAGGTCACGACCAAAGGCGACGACCTGGCGCTCGGCGGCAGGCTCCGCGGACGCACTCGCCAGCGTGGCTGCGAACAGCACGGGCAAGTCCGGACCGCCCTTGACCAACAGATTCACCTGGCGCCAGCGTGGCGCAATCGGCGCCGTGACCTGGGCGTCACGCAGCATCTCCGCGACCTTGTCACGGCTGTCCAGGTTGACGATCTCGCCCCAGCGGCGACCGCGCCAGTCTCGCGTGCCTGCCTTGCGCAGATCGCGGTCGTTGGACAGAACCTCGAGCACCAAGCCGCTGCCATCCAGCACCAGAGCCAGGTCGCTGGCGGTGGCGACCAATTGCGTCGCTCGATCGGCGTCAAGGCTCCTCAGCGCCGACGATGCTGACGCGGACTTGGCGGCAATGGGCCGCGTCATGCCCGGCAAGGTGTTCTTCTAGCGAAACTGCTCCAACAACTGCTGCCCAGTGTGACCATGAATCGCCCTCTATGCGCGCCGGGTCACTTTCAGGACCTCAGCGCTGCGCCACCCTCGCCGCAAGCAGGCTCTCGGCCAGCTGCGGCGCCTTGCTGCCATCGGGACCGGAAGCATCGGCATCCACCAATTGGACCCACGACGGATTGAGGGTGAACAGCGGCCCCCCGACGATGACGACCATTGAGCGGTTGCGCGATGCAGCCCGCACCTTGACCACTCGCTCCCGTAACCAGTCTAGCCGGGATTCGCTACCAATCGAAAAGCCGACCGCGTCGAACCACTCTGTGGCCACCTGGGCGGAGGGGTCGTGGACCGCGCCACCGATACCGCCCAAAACCTCCCAGCCATCACGGCGGAAGAATTCCGCCACCATCGACAGGCCAAAGCTGTGCTGCTCGTCGGGCGGCTGCGCCAGCAAGATACGCCGGCCATTGATCGGGTGGTCGATGTCCGTGCCCAGGCCCGGGCCACATTCGCGCAGCAAGCGCTGCAGGCGCCCGAGTCCGATCGTGACGGCGGCAAAGTCGCAGCGGTCATCGGTCCACATGTCGCCCAACTCACGGGCGGTCGGTGCAAGCAAGTGAAGGCAGAGGGAAACCACCGACAAGCCACTCTGCCGCCAGCCCTGCACTGCCTGCGACAAATCGGTGTCGTTGGCGTGAAGGATCAGTTCCGTGAACGCCTTGACCTGGCTGGCGGTGGGCATAGGACCCGTCGCGGCGGGGGCGGCCGCGCCAACCGTCTGGTGCGCTCGCACGAGCCGCGGGATGACATCGGCCTCGAGCGTGGTCGCCAGGCGAGCGAACCGCTCTTTGGCCGAAACGCGCGCGTCCGCAGCGCTTTGCCAGGTCGAACCTGCGCCAGAAGCCCAGGCGTCGACCTCCTTGACGCATTCGTCTGGCAAGCTGTTTCGTGACCGCTCTGCACGCATGGATACCGCCTCGTTCTTGGTGCTCGTCAGTGCCCGGGAGGGCCGGGCGCGAGACGCTTTTTTGTATCGAACCCGACGGCCTCGTGGCGCCCCTTGAAACTCCAACCCCGGGCATCGTGACCACCGATTCGACGGGCGCGTTTTTACTCCGAAGCGCCGCACGCGTCTGCATTCGCAGATCAGTGTTTGCCCTCGTCAAAGCGCAAGTTTCGCAGCGACAGAGCGGTTCCGATCCGAGTCTGTGTGGACATCTGATGAACAAGTCTGACGGAGCGGTCGACAAGGGTTGAACGACGTCTTCGACGCCCTTCCGGCGCCCGCGCCGAAAACAACTCAAACTGTCATCTTGTCCTTACGTCTATCTGGATTGACATATCCTCGCCGAGGCCATAGTCTGTCGACCAGAGATCACGGCCCCAAGAACCTGCCCCATGCATCCCCGTCCCGCCAGCCACCAAGCCAGGTCCGCATCAGCGCGCCCGCCGCTGTATTCGCCGGCCGAACGGGTGCGCCGGGATGCCACCCGTTGGACATTGGTGCAGGGTCTGCTGGCGCCGGTGCAGTTCCTGGCCTTTGCCGTCAGCGCCGTGTTGGTGCTGCGCTACCTCGCCACAGGCGAGGGACTGCTCGCGGCCAGCGTGTCTTTCGTGATCAAGACCGTGTTGCTCTACGCCATCATGATCACCGGCTGCATCTGGGAGAAAGTCGTCTTCGACCGCTGGCTGTTCGCGCCGGCCTTCTACTGGGAAGACGTGTTCAGCATGCTGGTGCTGGCGCTGCACACGGCCTGCCTGGTCGCCATGACCACCGGATGGCTCGACGCCCGAGCGCAGATGTTGTTGGCCCTGGCGGCCTATGTCGCTTACGTGATCAATGCCGGCCAGTTTCTGCTCAAGCTGCGCGCTGCGCGCTTGGACGAGGCCCAGCGGCGCCAGTCCGCTCCTGTCAACGCCCAGGGTGCCGCCGCATGAGCGCAGCAAGCCGCTTCAAGCACCGCACCGAAGTGCCCTACGCCGAGCTTGCCCGATGAGTCCTGTGATCCCCCTGATTCCTGAGCGTGCCGAGGCCTGCGATGTGCCGGTGCTCAAGCAACGCGGTCAACGCGAAGTGTTCTGCGGCCTGACCGGCATCGTCTGGCTGCACCGCAAGATCCAGGACGCCTTCTTCCTCGTCGTCGGCTCGCGAACCTGCGCCCACCTGATCCAGTCCGCCGCCGGGGTGATGATCTTTGCAGAGCCCCGCTTCGCCACCGCCATCATCGATGAGCGCGACCTGGCGGGCTTGGCGGATGCCAACACCGAGCTCGACAACGTGGTGACCCGCCTACTCGAGCGCCGCCCCGACATCCGCATGCTCTTCCTGGTCGGGTCCTGCCCCTCCGAAGTCATCAAACTCGATCTTTCGCGTGCAGCAGCGCGCCTGTCGCAACGCTTCTCGCCGCAGGTGCGCATCCTCAATTACTCCGGCAGCGGCATCGAAACCACCTTTACGCAGGGCGAGGACGCCTGCCTGGCCGCGCTGGTGCCGCAGTTGCCACCGACGACGGAACGCAACCTGATGGTGGTCGGGGCGTTGGCCGACGTGGTCGAAGATCAGTTCCGACGCCTGTTCGACGATCTGGGCATCGGCCCGGTGCATTTCCTGCCCCCGCGGCGCAGCACCGAACTGCCACCGGTCGGCCCCGAAACGCGCTTGTTGATGGCCCAACCGTTTCTCGGTGACACCCTGCGTGCGCTGGAAGCACGCGGCGCGCGACGCCTCGTGGCGCCCTTCCCGCTGGGCGCTGAAGGCACCACGGAATGGCTGCGCGCGGCCTGGCTGGACTGGTGCGCGGCCAGCGGCGAGAGTGCCGCCCAAGCCACGCGCTTTGCCAGCGTCGTCGGCCCCAAGCGCGAGCGGGCCGCCCGCTCGCTGGCCCGCCACCGCGTCACCTTGCAGGGTCGGCGGGTGTTCTTCTTCCCCGACTCGCAGCTCGAAGTGCCCCTGGCACGCTTCCTTGCACGCGAGTTGGGCATGAGCCTGGTCGAGGTCGGCAGCCCTTACCTCCACCGCGCCCTGCTCGACCGCGAGCTGGCCATGCTGCCGCCCGGCACGCAGCTTTCGGAAGGCCAGGATGTCGACCGCCAACTCGACCGCTGCCGCGCTGCAAAGCCCGACATCGTCGTCTGCGGCCTGGGTCTGGCCAACCCGCTCGAAGCCGAGGGCATGACCACCAAGTGGTCCATCGAGCTGGTGTTCTCGCCCATCCATGGTTTCGAACAGGCCGCGGACCTGGCCGAGCTGTTCACACGCCCACTCGACCGGCGCGCGCGCCTGGTTGCCTAGTTCACCGCCCATGCAGCTCACCCTCTGGACCTACGAAGGCCCCCCCCACGTCGGCGCGATGCGCATCGCCACCGCCATGCGCGACGTGCACTATGTGCTGCACGCGCCGCAGGGCGATACCTACGCCGATCTGTTGTTCACCATGATCGAGCGGCGCAAGCAGCGCCCGCCGGTCACCTACACCACCTTCCAGGCGCGTGACCTCGGGGGCGACACAGCAGAGTTGTTCAAGACCGCGGCGCGTGACGCCTTCGAGCGCTTCAAACCCAAGGCCATGCTGGTCGGGGCTTCCTGCACGGCCGAACTGATCCAGGACGACCCGGGCGGTCTGGCCCTGGCGCTGGATCTGCCGATCCCGGTGGTCGCGCTCGAACTGCCCTCCTACCAGCGCAAGGAGAACTGGGGCGCCGCAGAGACCTTCTACCGGCTGGTTCGCACCCTGTGTCCGGCCCCGGCCACCCCCCGCGCGCCGCGCGAACCCGGCACGCCCGCGCGCTGCAACGTGCTGGGCCCGACCGCACTCGGATTCCGCCACCGCGACGATGTACGCGAGATCACGCAACTGCTGGGCCAGATCGGCATCGACATCAACGTCGTCGCGCCGCTCAACGCCAGCCCCGATGACCTGTCCCGCTTGGGCGATGCTGACTTCAATGTCGTGCTTTACCCGGAGATCGCCAACACGGCGGCCACCTGGCTGACGCGCAGCCACCGCCAACCGGCCACGCGCACCGTGCCGATCGGCGTCGGCGCCACCCGCGACTTCATCACCGAGGTTTGCGGCCTGGCCGGCCTGGACCCGGTGGTGGCCCTGCGCAACGCCGAGTCGCGTGCCACTTGGTACTCGCGCTCGGTCGACTCGACCTACCTCACCGGCAAGCGTGTGTTCATCTTCGGCGACGCCAGCCATGCCGTGGCCGCCGCGCGCGTGGCGTCGCGCGAACTCGGCTTTCAAGTCGTCGGTCTGGGCACCTACAGCCGCGAGCAGGCACGCGAAGTGCGCGAGGCCGCAGCGCTCTACGGCATCGAGCCCCTCATCACGGACGACTACCTCGAGGTCGAAGCCCAGGTCGCCGCGTTGCAGCCCGAACTCGTGCTGGGCACCCAGATGGAACGGCACATCGCCAAGCGGCTGGGCGTGCCCTGCGCCGTGATCTCGGCGCCGGTGCATGTGCAGGACTTCCCGGCCCGCTACTCGCCGCAAATGGGTTTCGAGGGCGCCAACGTGCTTTTCGACACCTGGGTGCACCCGCTCATGATGGGGCTGGAAGAGCATCTCCTGCACATGTTCCGCGACGACTTCGAGTTCCACGAGGGCGCCGCACCGTCGCACCTCGGTCGCTCGCAAGGGGCGACGGTCACGGCGCCGTCTGCCATGCCCGAGCCGATGCCTGCCGCGTTCGTGGCCGCAACCACCGCAGCCAACGATGTCGTTGCGCCAAGCGAAGTCGCCGTCGCAGCGCCGCGCGGTCCGATCGCCGCGCACTGGGCGCCCGAAGCCGAGCGCGAACTCGGCAAGATTCCTTTCTTCGTGCGTGGCAAGGCACGGCGCAACACCGAGCGTTTTGCCACCGAAAAGGGCGTGGCGACGATCACTGTGGAAACCCTGTATGACGCCAAAGCGCACTTCGGCCGCTGAGACCACGCCCTTGCGGCTGGTCATCGTGACGATGGACACCCATCTGGCCAGCGCCACTGCGCGGGCTCGTTCGGTGTTGGCGCAGGAGATGCCAGGCCTGAGCGTGGTGCTGCATGCCGCGTCCGAGTTCGCCGCCCAGCCCGATGCGCTGGCTCGATGCAAGGCCGACATCGCGGCAGCGGACATCATCGTGGCCGGCATGCTCTTCCTGGAAGACCACTTCCTGCCCATCCTCGAAGACCTGCGCGCCCGTCGCGAGCACTGCGACGCCATGATCTGCATGGTGTCGGCCGCCGAGGTGGTGAAGCTGACCCGCCTGGGCCAGTTCGACATGGGCAAGCCGGCGAGCGGCCCGATGGCGCTGCTGAAGAAACTGCGCGGCAGCAGCAAGGACAAGCCCAGCACCGGCGGTGCGGCCCAGATGAAGATGCTGCGCCGCATCCCGCAGATGCTGCGCTTCGTGCCGGGCACCGCACAGGACGTGCGCGCCTATTTCATGACGATGCAGTACTGGCTGGGCGGCTCCGACGAGAACATGCTCAACCTGCTGCGCCATGTGGTCGACCGCGGCGCCGATGGCCCGCGCCGCGTGCTGCGCGGGCAGCTCCGAGTGGCGCCGCCGGTCGAGTACCCGGAGGTCGGCCTGTATCACCCGCGCGCAGCGCAACGCCTGTCCACCGACCCGACCGCCCTGCCCCTGCCGATCGGCCGCGCGGTGCAGGGCACCGTGGGCGTGTTGGTGTTGCGCTCGTACCTGCTATCGCACAACGCCGGCCACTACGACGCGGTGATTGCCGCCCTGGAAGCGCGCGGCCTGCGCGTCGTGCCGGCCTTCGCCTCGGGGCTGGACTCGCGCCCGGCGATCGAAAAGTACTTCATCGACAACGGCCGCGTGCTGGTCGATGCGGTGGTCTCGCTGACCGGTTTCTCCCTGGTCGGCGGCCCGGCCTACAACGATGCCAAGGCCGCAGAGGAGGTGCTGGCCTCGCTCGACGTGCCCTACCTGGCGGCCCACCCCGTCGAGTTTCAGACCCTGGACCAGTGGGGCGGGTCGCCTCGCGGCCTGCTGCCGGTCGAGAGCACCATCATGGTCGCGATTCCCGAACTCGACGGTGCGACCAGCCCGATCGTGTTCGGCGGCCGACCCGGCGCCCCCGGCGTCACCTGCAGCGGTTGTCATCATGCCTGCACCTTCACCGCGGCAGACCAGGCCCAGGACATGCATAGCTGCCCCGAACGGGCGCTGATGCTCGCCGCCCGCGTGGGCAAGCTGGTGGCCCTGCGGCGCAGTCAGCGCGCCGAGCGCAAGGTGGCGATCGTCATCTTCAATTTCCCGCCCAACGCAGGCAACGTCGGCAGCGCGGCTTACCTTTCGGTCTTCGAGTCCCTGTTCCACACCCTGACGGCGATGAAAGCGCAGGGCTACAGCGTCGAGCTGCCGGCCAGCATCGATGCGCTGCGCGAGGCGGTGCTCAGGGGCAATGCGGAGCGCCATGGCGCCGACGCCAACGTGCACGCCCTGATCGCCACCGACGATCATGTCCGGCGCGAACGCTGGCTCAAGGAGATCGAGCTGCAGTGGGGTCCGGCACCAGGGCGCCAGCTCAGCAACGGCCGCGCCATCTTCGTGCTCGGCAAGCAGTTCGGCAATGTGCTGGTCAGTGTGCAGCCCTCCTTCGGCTACGAGGGCGACCCGATGCGCCTGCTGTTCGAGAAGGGCCTGGCCCCGACGCACGCCTTCTCGGCCTTCTACCGCTACCTGCGCGAAGACTTCGCCGCCGACGCCGTGCTGCACTTCGGCACCCACGGCGCGCTCGAGTTCATGCCCGGCAAGCAAAGCGGCCTGAGCGGTGCCTGCTGGCCCGACCGCCTGATCAACGACCTGCCCAACATCTACCTCTACGCGTCGAACAACCCGTCCGAAGGGGCCATCGCCAAACGCCGCTCAGGCGCCACCTTGATCAGCTACCTGACGCCCCCGGTGGCCCAGGCCGGCCTGTACAAGGGCCTGACCGAGCTGAAGTCGTCGATCGACCGCTGGCGCGGCATGGAGCCGGGCGCGGCCGACCGCGCGGCCATGGCGGCCTTGTTGCAAGCGCAGGCCGCCGAGTTGAATCTGGCCGAGGCCGAGCCGCTGTGGGATGTGTCTGCGCCAGACGACGCCGACCGCCGCGTGGCCCGACTGGCGGAGCAGATGCTCGAGCTGGAGTACACCCTGATCCCCCACGGCCTGCACGTGACGGGTCGTGCGCCCAGCGCCGCTGAGCGCGTTGACATGCTCCTGGCCCTGGCCGAAGCCTCGCACGGCCGGCAGCTGGAGCGGCATGCGGTCGAGGCGCTGGTGGACGGGCACACCGCCGCACAAGCGCTCGACATCGGCGGCATGCCGCGCGACACCGAAACCGTGGCCTTGATGCAAGAGCTGGCCGGATTGAACACGCTGCTGGCCCAGGACACCGAAGTGGCAGGCATCCTGCGCGCGCTCGACGGCCGCTACATCCGCCCCGCACCCGGTGGCGACATCTTGCGCACGCCGGCCGTGCTCCCCACCGGCCGCAACATCCACGGCTTCGACCCCTTCCGCATCCCGAGCGCCTTTGCCGTCAAGGACGGCGCGCAGCAGGCGCAGCGCCTGCTCGATGCGCACGCGGCCGACGGCCACCCCTTGCCCGAATCGATCGCCATGGTGCTGTGGGGCAGCGACAACTTGAAGAACGAAGGCGCACCGATCGCCCAGGCCCTGGCCTTGATGGGCACCCTGCCGCGCTTCGACAGCTATGGCCGTATCGCCGGCGCGACCCTGATTCCCCTGGCCGAACTGGGCCGCCCGCGCGTCGATGTCGTGATCACCTTGTCGGGCATCTTCCGCGATCTGATGCCACTGCAGATCAAGCTGCTGGCCGAGGCGGCCTTCCTGGCGGCCTCAGCCGACGAACCCCTGGAGCAGAACTGGATCCGCAAGCACGCCCTGGCCTACCAGAAGGAGCATGGCTGCACCCTGGAGGTGGCCGCGCTGCGGGTCTATGGCAACGCCGAGGGCGCTTACGGTTCCAACGTGAACAACCTGGTCGAGAGCAGCCAGTGGAACCAGGAAACCGAACTGGCCGAGACCTACAGCCGGCGCAAGGGCTTTGCCTACGGCCGCAGCGGCCGCGCCGTGCAGCAAACCGCCCTGCTCAAGAGCATGCTGGCCGACGTGCAGTTGACCTACCAGAACCTGGATTCCGTCGAACTCGGCGTGACCACGGTGGACAACTACTTCGACACCCTGGGCGGCATCACGCAAGCGGTCAAGGTCGCCAAGGGCGGCAAGGCCAGCGACATGCCACCGGTCTACATCGGCGACCAGACGGTCGGCGACGGCACGGTGCGCTCGCTGCGCGACCAGGTGGCCTTGGAGACACGCACCCGGATGCTCAATCCGAAATGGTTCGAGGGCATGCTGGAACATGGCTACGAGGGCGTGCGCCAGATCGAGGTCCACCTCACCAACACCATGGGATGGTCGGCCACGACGGGCCAAGTGCAGCCCTGGGTCTACCAGCAGCTGACCGAAACCTTCATGCTCGACCCGGCCATGCGTGAGCGCCTGGCGCGGCTCAATCCGACGGCGTCGGCGCGGGTGGCCAACCGCCTGCTCGAAGCCTCTTCGCGCCAGTACTGGCAACCCGACGATGAAACCCTGGCCGCGCTGCAACGCGCCGGCGAGGAACTTGAAGACCGCCTTGAAGGCGTTTACCCCGAAAAGGCAGCTGCATGACCACCGACACCATCGCCACCATCGCCCCGGACCAGATTCGCCGCGGACCGCGCCCCACGGCCGGCCGGCCCGACGGCGAGGGCAGTCTTCAGGTGCAGCTCGATCCGAACCTGAAGATCGGCACCGCCAAGGTCTTCGCCATCTACGGCAAGGGCGGCATCGGCAAGAGCACCACGTCGAGCAACCTGTCGGCCGCGTTCTCCAAGCTGGGCAAGCGCGTGCTGCAGATCGGCTGCGACCCGAAGCACGACAGCACCTTCACGCTGACCAAGAAGATGCTGCCGACCGTCATCGACGTGCTTGAGACCGTCGACTTCCACGCCGAAGAATTGCGCGTCGAGGACTTCGTCTTCCCCGGCTACAACGGCGTGATGTGCGTCGAGGCCGGCGGCCCGCCGGCCGGCACCGGCTGCGGCGGCTACGTCGTCGGCCAGACTGTGAAGCTGTTGAAAGAGCACCACCTGCTCGAAGACACCGACGTGGTCATCTTCGACGTGCTAGGCGATGTGGTCTGCGGCGGTTTTGCCGCACCACTGCAACACGCTGACCGCGCGCTGATCGTCACCGCCAACGATTTCGACTCCATCTTCGCGATGAATCGCATCGTCCAGGCCATCGGCGCCAAGGCGAAGAACTACAACGTGCGGCTCGGCGGCGTCATTGCCAACCGCAGCGCGGCCACCGACCAGATCGACAAGTACAACAACAAGATCGGCCTCAAGCTCGCGGCCCACTTTCCCGACCTGGACGTCATTCGCCGCAGCCGGCTCAAAAAGTCGACGCTGTTCGAGATGGAGTATTCGCCCGAGCTGGAAGCGGTGCAGAACGAATACATGCGCCTAGCAGCATCGCTGTGGCTCGGCGTCGAACCGATGAACGCGGTGCCGATGAAAGACCGCGACATCTTCGATCTGCTGGGTTTCGATTGAAGCTCGACCCCATGAACAGCGCAGCCTACGAACAGCGTCGCGGCAAGATCGAAGACTACTTCGATCGCACCGCCGTCAAGGCCTGGGAGCAGCTCACGTCGACGGCGCCGGTCGGGCGCATTCGCACCACGGTGCGGGCCGGCCGCGAGCGGATGCGCACGCAACTGCTCGGCTGGCTGCCGCAAGACCTGCACGGCCTGCGCGTGCTCGATGCCGGCTGCGGCACCGGCGCGCTGGCGCTGGATGCGGCGCGGCGCGGTGCCCATGTCGTGGCGATCGATCTGTCGCCGTCGCTGGTGAATGTCGCGCGCGACCGTGTCGCCGAGTTGCAAGGCACGGCCCCGCTGGCGGGCAGCATCGAATGGCGCAGCGGTGACATGCTCGACGTGGCCCTGGGCTCGTTCGACCACGTGGTGGCCATGGACTCGCTGATCCACTACGACGAAGCCGACATGGTGCGCATCGTCGCCAGTTGGTCGGAGCGCACGCGCCGCTCGATCCTCGTCACGTTTGCGCCACGCACGCCGCTGCTGGCCGCCATGCGCTCGGTGGGCAGCCTGTTCCCGCGCGGCAACCGCGCCCCCTGGATCGAGCCCGTGGCCGAAACCAGCCTGCGCGCGCGCATCGGTCACCAGGTGCCGCTATTCCAGGTGGCGCGCACCCAGCGCATTGCGAGCGGCTTCTACACCTCCCAGGCCATGGAGCTGTGCCGGCCATGACAGCGACCAAGCGCCCGCCAATGGCACAACGCGCGATCCGTGCCTGGGCCACGCTGGGCCCGCGCTACATGCCCTTCGCCGACGCCGCCAGCGCGGATCTGCCGCTGTCGCGCCTGCTGCGTCTGTCACTGTTCAAGTTCACCATGGGCATGACCCTGGCGCTGATGTTGGGCACGCTCAACCGCGTCATGATCTTCGAACTGCAGGTCTCGGCCTGGCTGGTCTCGCTGATGCTGGCCCTGCCCTTGCTAGTCGCGCCCTTCCGTGCCATCACAGGCTTCCAGTCCGACACGCACCGGTCGGCCTTCGGCTGGAAGCGCGCGCCCTTTATGTGGGGTGGCACCCTGATCCAGTTCTTCGGCTTGGCGATCATGCCCTTCGCCTTGCTGGTCCTGTCCGGCGGCGGCGCGGTACCCACCCCGGCCTGGGTCGGCCAGGCCGCGGCGGCCCTGTCCTTCCTCATGGTCGGCGCGGGGCTGCAAACCTCGCAGACTGCTGGTCTGGCCCTGGCCACCGACCAGGCAAGCGTCGCTACCCGCCCGCGCGTCGTTGCCCTGATGTACGTCATGCTGCTGCTCGGCACCGTGCTCGGCAGCCTGGCCTACAGCGTACTGCTGGCCGACTTTAGCCCGCAACGGCTGGTGCAGGTGGTGCAAGGCACGGCCATGGTGGTACTGGTCGTCAACGTCTTTGCGCTGTGGAAGCAGGAGCCGCGCAACCCGCAACGTGCGGCCGCGATGAAGACCGAGGTCACGCCGCCGTTTCGTCAGGCCTGGAGCCGCTTTATCCAGAACCCGCGCGCACGCCGCTTCCTCTGGGCGACCGGTCTGGGCACGATGGCTTTCAACATGCAGGATGTCGTGCTGGAGCCCTACGGCGGTGAAATTCTGGGCCTGAGCGTCAGCGCCACCAGCAGCCTGACTGCGCTGCTCGCGGGCGGGGCGCTGCTCGGCTATGTCCTCTCCGGCCGCAGCCTGGCGCGCGGTATCGACCCGCTGCGCCTGGCCGGTTATGGCGCGGTGCTGGGCCTACCGGCTTTCTCCGCCGTCATCTTTGCCGCGCCGATGGACGCCAGCTGGCTGTTCCGGCTGGGCGCCTTCGGCATTGGCTTCAGCGGCGGGATGTTCGCCGTGGGCACGCTGCTGGCCGCTATGCGGCTCGAAGAGGGGCGCTTCATCGGCATGGCCCTCGGCGCCTGGGGTGCCGTGCAGGCCATGGCTGCCGGTCTGTCGATGTTCATCGGTGGCGCCCTGCGCGACGCCGTGTCCAGCCTGGCCACCCAAGGTGTCCTGGGCACTGCACTGGCGCAACCCGTCACCGGCTACAGCGCGGTCTACCACCTCGAAATGCTGTTGTTGTTTGTCACCCTGGTCGCGATCGGTCCGCTCGTCGGACGCCGCACCGCGACCTCCCCCCTCCCGCGCAAGTTCGGCCTGGCCGACTTGCCGGGCTAGCTTGTTGAAAGAGGAGCCTTCACCATGGAATTCGGCGCAATCACGGGCTATGTCGATCTGGCCCAGATCCTTCTCTACGTGTTCTGGATCTTCTTCGCGGGCCTGATCTATTACCTCGTTCGCGAGGGTCACCGCGAGGGCTACCCGATGGAGACCGATGGCCTGCGTCGCGAGGTCTCAGGCTGGCCTGTGCCGTCCACGCCCAAGGTGTTCAAGACCGTGCACGGCGACGTGACCGTGCCCGACCTGACTCGCGGCGAACCGGCCTACCAGGCTTCGCCGACGTACGCCTCCCCGGGTTCGCCGATCGAGCCGGCGGGCGATCCGATGCATGCCGGCGTCGGCCCGGGCGGCTACGCCACGCGCGCCGATGTGCCCGACACGCTGGTCGACGGCCACCCCAAGATCGTGCCCTTGCGCGTGGCCAAGGCCTACGGCGTCTCCGGCAATGATCCGGACCCGCGTGGCCTGCCGGTGATCGGCGGCGACGGCCAGGTCGGCGGCATCGTGCGCGATCTCTGGCTCGACCAGGCCGAGATGATGTTCCGCTACCTCGAAGTC
Organism: Burkholderiales bacterium; assembly: GCA_031379365.1. Lineage (GTDB taxonomy): Bacteria > Pseudomonadota > Gammaproteobacteria > Burkholderiales > Burkholderiaceae_C > CADEEN01. Next base: position 29,666 of record JANNFB010000204.1, on the reverse strand, counting down.
GAAACCCCGGCAGCCGCCGGCGGCAAGCGCGTGCTGCTGCCAATGCCCTTTGCCAAGGTGCGGCGATCGCAGGTTGAGGTCAACTCCATCTTCGGCAAGCACTTCGCCGGCGTGCCTGGCCTGAAGAACCCCGACCAGATCACCTTCCTGGAAGAAGAGCGCATCGTTGCCTACTACGGCGCCGGCACCCTCTACGCCGACCCGCAGCGCGGCGAGCCGATTCTCTGATCGCCCGACCCGCAGGACATCGTCATGACCATCGAAAGCCACGGCCACGAACACGAGATGGAGCCGCAGTACGGGCTCCCCGAACAGCTCCCCGCGGGGGAAACCATCCTCTGGCAAGGTTCGCCCGAGTTCAAGGCCATGGCCCTGCGCGTCTTCCATGTGCGCAAGGTGGCGGTGTATTTCGCCGCCCTGCTGGTGCTCCGCGCCGGCCTGGTGGCGAGCGACGGCGGCAGCCTGACTGACGCCCTGTTCGCTTTGGCCTGGCCCTTGCCGCTGGCCTTGACCGCGCTTGCGGCCTTGACCGCTCTGGCCTGGATGACGGCCACCACAGCGGTGTACACCTTGACCGACAAGCGGGTGGTGATGCGCATCGGCATCGTGCTCACCCTGACTTTCAACATCCCGCTGCGCACGCTGAAGGCGGCTTCGCTGCGCCGCGGTGCCGGCGGCATCGGCGACGTCGTGATTCAGCTCGCGGGTCCGGACCAGATTGCCTTCCTTCATCTGTGGCCACATGTGCGCCCCTGGCATGTCGCTCGGCCCGAGCCCATGCTGCGCGCGGTCGCCGACGCACCCCATGTGGCTGCCCTGCTGACGCAGGCCTGGAGCGCCGCCACCGGCGTGGCCACCCGGCCCCTTGCCGCCGCTGAGAACGCGGCTCCCGTGCTTGTCCCGGTGGCGTCGACGCCCTTGGTCACCGACACTGCCAGCCGTCACAGTCAGAGCCGATGGCAAGCCAGCCCGACATGAACCCCGCCACGCCCACGATCCGCGCCGTCAGGCTTGCCGCCCGCCGGCCCGACACCTTTCCGCGCTGGGTCTTGCTGTGCGCCGGCGGCGTCATCGCCTTCAGCCTGATCAGTGTCGGACTCGTGCGACTGACGGGCAACGGCCCTGATCAGCGCCCGGCGCCTGCTTCGCAAGAACGGCAGTTGCGCTTCGAAGACCGGCCCGACGGCAGCATCGCGATCACCGATGCGCGCAGCGGCGAGACCGTGACCTCGGTGCAAGGCGAGCAAGGCTTTGTGCGCGGTGCGCTGCGCGCCCTCACGCGCGAACGCAAAGCGCGCGGCCTGGGCCCGGAGCAGCCTTTCCAATTGATGGTGCGTGCCGATGGCGGCCTGACGCTGTACGACCCGGCCACTTCGCAACGCGTCGACCTGGAAGCCTTCGGGCCAACCAATGCCGACAACTTCGCGCGCCTGCTGAAGGCGCCGCCGCCCTCACGACCCACGCCCCTGCCTGACATGCAGGCCGTCGCCAAACCTTGACGTTGAAGGACACGCGCATGAACGCCCGCACCGCCACCCTCGCCTCCTCCGCAGACGCCGCGCGACACGCCAAGACAGAAACGCTGCTGACGCCGCGCTTCTACACCACCGACTTCAAGGCCATGGACCGGCTCGACATGTCGCCCATCCGCAAGGAGTGGGACACCATGCTGGCCGAGTACGAAGGCGACAACAACCACGACCACTTCCAGCGCACCCCCGAGTTCGCCACCGAGGTGGCCCAGGTGTTCTCGCAGGTTTCACCCGAGTTGCGGCAGGAGTTCCAGGAGTTCCTGGTCAGCTCGCTCACCAGCGAGTTCAGTGGTTGCATCCTCTACAACGAGATCCAGAAGAACGTCACCAACCCCGACATCAAGGCCTTGATGCGCTACATGGCGCGCGACGAATCGCGCCACGCCGGCTTCATCAACCAGAGCCTGAAAGACTTCGGCCTGGGCATGGACCTGGGTGACCTGAAGCGCACCAAGGCCTACACCTACTTCAAACCCAAGTACATCTTCTACGCCACCTACCTGAGCGAGAAGATCGGCTACGCCCGCTACATCACCATCTTCCGCCAGCTCGAGCGCCACCCCGACAAGCGCTTCCACCCCATCTTTCGCTGGTTCGAGCGCTGGTGCAACGACGAATTCCGCCACGGCGAGAGCTTCGCGCTCATCATGCGCGCCAACCCGCACCTGCTGCGCGGCGGCAACCTGCTGTGGATTCGCTTCTTCCTGCTCGCGGTCTACGCCACCATGTACGTGCGCGACCATACGCGGCCGATGCTGCACCACGCCATGGGCCTGGACAGCGACGACTACGATTACACCGTGTTCCGCATCACCACCGAGATCAGCAAGCAGGTGTTCCCGATCTCGCTCGACACCGACAACCCAAGCTTCCGCGCCGGTCTGTCGCGTCTGTTTGAGCTGCAGACCCGCATCGACAACGCCAAGCGGCGTGGCGGCCTGGTCGGCAAGCTCACGCAGGGCTGGTGTGCTGCGGCCGCGGCCCTGACCTTCGCCCGGCTCTACTGCATGCCCGTGCTGCGCCACGACCTGCCGGTCGAGATGCGTGTCGCGCCGGCCTGGTGACGGGCGGCAACGCCACTTGAGACACCCCCGCACGCGTCGCGATTGCATCGGCACACGGGCACCGCCATGAGCAGTACCGCGCTGGCCGCAGTGTTCGCAGTCTTCATCTGGTGGTTCAGCACGGGCATCGTCCTCCTGCTCAACGGCATGCAGCGGCGGGCCTACCGCTGGAGCCTGATGATTTCCACGCTGCTGGGCCTGGCGGCCCTGTATGCCCTGGCGCATACCGCGCAGCAAACCGGCACGGCGGCGGTTTATTGCGCCTTCACGAGTGCCCTGCTGGTCTGGGGCTGGCATGAGTTGAGCTTCCTCACCGGCTGGATCACCGGACCGCGCACCACGGCCATCTCTCCCAACCTGGATGGTTGGCCTCGCTTCATGCAGGCCGTGCGGGCGATTCTTTGGCATGAGCTGGCCATCCTCTGTGTCGGCTTGTTGATCGTGGCGATCACCTGGCAGGCGCCGAACCAGGTCGGCACCTGGACCTTCCTGGTGTTGTGGGCCATGCGCACCAGTGCCAAGCTCAACCTGTTCTTGGGCGTGCGCAATCTGAGCGAAGAATTCCTGCCTGCCCACCTGGCTTATCTCGAGAGCTTCTTTCGCCGCCGCGCGATGAACCTGTTGTTTCCCTTCAGCGTCAGCGCGGCGTGTGGCGTATTGGCACTGATGGTGGTGCACGCCATGGCGCCCGGAACCGCGGCAGCCGAGGTGCTGGGCCTCACCTTGGTCGGCACCATGCTCGCCCTCGCCATCCTCGAACATTGGATGCTGGTCCTGCCCGTGTCCACCACCGCCCTGTGGCGCTGGGCGATGGGCGCGCGCCAGCGCGACACCAGCGCAACACCCCCCGACATCAATAAAAGTGCTCTCCGCGCCGAAGCAGCGCCGCCCCCTTTGGATCCGAATGAAAAGCTTCTTCACGCCCGTTGAGACCCCCCCAATGGCTGGCTTGCCCGCCAACGCACTCGGGCCGCAGGGCAGCCCCTCGGCCATCGTCATCGGCAGCGGCTTCGGCGGCCTGGCGGCGGCCATCCGACTGGCCTGCCGCGGCTGGCGCGTCGAAGTGGTGGAAAAACTCGACGCCGCAGGTGGCCGCGCTTACGTCTGGCGCCAAGACGGGTTCACTTTCGACGCCGGCCCGACCATCATCACTGCGCCCTTCATGCTCGACGAGTTGTGGGCATTGGCCGGCAAGACCTTCAGCGACGACGTCGAACTCAAGCTGATGGATCCGTTCTATCGCATCCGCTTCGACGACGGCAGCTGGTTCGACTACAGCGGCGACCCCGAACGCATGCGCGCCGAGATCACGCGTTTCTGCCCGGAAGACCTGCCGCAATACGAGCGCTTCATCGAAGAGGCCGCCGTCTGCTACCAGAAGGGTTTCATCGAGCTCGGTGGCATCGCCTACAACACCCTGGGCGACCTGTTCCGGGCCATCCCCAAGATGATGCAGATGCGCGGCTGGCGCAGCATCCATGAGATGGCCTGCAGCTACTTCAAGAGCGACAAGCTGCGCATCGTGATGAGCTTCCACCCGCTGCTGATCGGCGGCAACCCGCTGTCGGTCACCTGCATCTACAGCCTGATCAACACGCTGGAGCGACGCTACGGCGTGCACTCGGCCATGGGCGGCACCGGGGCCATCATCCAGGGCATGGTCAGGCTGCTGCACAGCCTGGGCGGTCGCGTCCGCTACAACGCCGAAGTGCGCAAGATCAATGTCGTGGCGGCGCCGCAGGGCCTGGCCCGCGGTAAGGGCCGCGCCACCGGAGTCACCTTGGCCGACGGAGAAATCCTGCCCGCGGACATCGTGGTCTGCAACGGCGACACGATGTGGAGCTACAAGAACCTGATCGAACCGCAGTACCGCAAACGCTGGACCGACAAGCGCATCCACAACAGCCGCCATTCGATGAGTCTGTTTGTCTGGTACTTCGGTACCAACAGGCGCTATGACGATGTGCCGCACCACATGATGGTGCTGGGGCCGCGCTACGAGGAACTGCTGCGCGACATTTTCAAGCGCCACAAGCTGGCCAAGGACTTCAGCCTCTACCTGCACCGCCCGACCGCGACCGATCCCACACTCGCGCCGCCGGGCTGCGATGCCTTCTATGTCCTCAGCCCGGTGCCGCACCTGGCGAGTGGTACCGATTGGCAGGCGCAAGCCGAACCCTACCGTCTGGTTATTCAGGAAGCTCTGGAAAACAGCGTGCTGCCGAACCTGAGCCAGCACGTCGTGACATCGCGCGTGACCACGCCGCTGGACTTCCAGGACCGCTTGCTCTCCTACATGGGCGCGGCCTTCGGCCAGGAGCCGCTGCTGCTTCAAAGCGCCTGGTTCCGCGCCCACAACCGCAGCGAAGACGTAGACAACCTCTTCATGGTCGGCGCTGGCACCCACCCCGGCGCGGGTGTGCCCGGCGTGCTGATGTCGGCCAAGACGCTCGAACAAGTGATCCCGCATGCAAGCGCCTTCTCACGCTGAGGCGCAAATCCTTTCTGCCCCCGGGCAGAGCGAGCCGCCCTACGACCTGCAGGCGCTGCGCGGCCTGATGCGCGGCGGCTCCAAGACCTTCTTTGCGGCGTCCTTGTTGCTGCCGCCGCGGGTGCGAGCGCCGGCCACGGCCCTTTACGCCTACTGCCGCCTCGCCGACGATGCCATTGATCTTGGCCGTGACCCCTTCGTCGAAATGCAGGGCTTGCGAACCCGCCTCGATGCGATCTACGCCAACCGCCCGGGCAGCGACGACGCCGATCGCGCGCTGGCCCAGGTAGTGCATCATTTCGCTCTGCCGCGCGCCCTGCTCGAAGGTTTGCTCGAAGGCTTCCTTTGGGATGCCCAGGGCCGACGCTACGAGAGCCTGGCCGATGTCGAAGCCTATGGTGCCCGGGTGGCCGGCACCGTCGGGGCCATGATGTCCCTGGTGATGGGCGCCCGGTCGGCGAGCGCTGTGGCACGGGCCTGCGAACTCGGCGTGGCGATGCAGCTCACGAACATTGCGCGTGACGTCGGCGAAGATGCCCGCAACGGCCGGCTGTACCTGCCGCGCCAGTGGCTGCGCGAAGAGGGTGTCGATATCGAGGCCTGGCTGAAGGCGCCGGTCTTCACGCCGGCCATCGCCCGCTGCACGCAACGCCTTCTGCAGGCGGCCGAGAGCCTGTATCGCCGTGCCGAACACGGTGTGGCCGAGCTGCCGATGGACTGCCGCCCGGCCATCCAGGCCGCACGCATCGTGTACGCTGAGATAGGGCACCAACTCGAGCGCCAGGGGCTCGACTCGATCACGCAGCGCGCCGTCGTGTCGCGGCGCCGCAAGGTGGCCTTGATCGCCCTGGCCACTGGCGCGGCATTCCTGCCACCCCAGCATGCTCTGGGCGATCCTGCTGCACTGCCGGCGATTCAGTTCCTTGTCGACGCCGTCGCACTGGCGCCAACGCCTGCACCTCACGCGGCCGTGCTTCCCGCCTCGGCCATGAATGCGCTGGCAGCACGGCTGAAGCGTCGACCGCGACGCACGTTCGACCAGCGCGCAGAGTGGGCCGCAGATCTTTTCGCTCGCCTTGCCGAGAAGGACGAGCGCAACCGCCAACTGAGTTCGAGCGGGCGTGGCTGAGACCACAGCTTGCTACTTGCCGTGAGCGAAGTCGGCAATTTGAAGTGGATCGAAGTCAGCGTCCTCGTGCTGGCCGGTGGACTGTTCGTTTGGTGGCAACTGCGCGACGTGCGCCAGGCCCAGGAGCAGTCGCGGCAGCAACGTCAATCACTTGACAAGACCGATGCCATCGCCGCGGTCGAATCACCGCAGGTCCCCCCTGCCAACGACAGAAAAGAGGGGCCAGGCCCGTGAGCACCACCTTGAAAACCGTGCACGTGCTGTGCGCCTGCCTCTTCCTCGGCAACGTCATCGTCAGCGGCACCTGGGCGGCGCTGGCCGAGCGCACGCGCAACCACGAGATCATCAAGTTCAGCAACCATCTCGTGCTGGTGACCGACCTGCTCTTCACCCTCACCGGCGCGCTCGGGGTCGTCTTCACCGGTCACCTCATGGCAGCCAACTATGGCGGCGACACGGCCCACCCGTGGATCAGCTGGTCCTACGCCTTGTTTGGCTTGTCGGGCCTGATCTGGGCGGTGGTGCTGGTGCCGCTGCAGCTCAAGCAGCGCGCCCTGCTCAAGAAAACCACCACGATCACCAGCGAGTACCTGCAGCTGTCGCGCATCTGGCAGATCTCGGGCGCGATCGCCACCGTGCTGCCCCTGCCCATCCTGTACCTGATGGTCACGAAGGTCGTGTGAGCGCCAGCCGCAACGCGGCGCCGCCTCTGCGCGGACAAGTCATCCTGATCACCGGCGCGGCAGGCGGCATCGGCGCTGCCACGGCACTGGAGTTGCAGCGCCGCGGTGCCCTGCCGGTGCTGGTCGACTGCGACGCGGCTGGCCTGGCTGCCACCACGGCACAGCTGCCGGCAGACACCCTGAGTGTGCTGGCCGATGTGAGCCAGCGCGCCGACTGCGACGCCGCCGTGGCCGCGGCTCTGGCCCGCCATGGCCGTATCGACGTGGTCTGGGCCAACGCCGGTATTGCCAGCTTCGGCCCGCTGGCCCACACCGAGCCGCTGGCCTGGCAGCGCTGCTTCACCGTCAACGTGTTCGGCACCTTCAACACGGTGCGCGCCGCCCTGCCCGCGGTGATGGCACAGCGTGGCTATGTGGTGGCGACGGCCTCGGTGTCGAGCTTCGCGCACGCGCCGGCCATGTCGGCCTACGCCGCCTCAAAGGCCGCCGTGGAGGCGATGTGCAATGCCTGGCGTATCGAGCTGGCCGCCCACGGTGTGCGCGTCGGGGTGATGCACCCGTCCTGGGTCAAGACCCCGCTGGTCACCGAGGGCGCGCTGCACCCGGCCTTCCGGCGCCTGCGCGCCACGATGCCCGGACCGCTGAACCGCGAGCTGGAGGCCGCAGACGCTGCGCGCTTGCTGGCCGACGGCATCGAGCGGCGCGCCCGGCAGATCTTTGCGCCGGGTTGGGTGCGCGTGCTGCACTGGCTGCGCGCCACACTGCACAGCCCCGTGGCCGAACGCGAGTTGCTGCGCGCCGCGCCCGACATCGAGCGCCTGTACCTCGAAGGGGTGCAGAGCAGCGGGCGGCTGGCATCGTCGTTCGGCCCACGCGAACACGGTCGTGCCGTGGCGCGCGACCGAACACACCAGGGATGATCGGTACTGGAGCCAGCACACTTTGGCGCCAGCACGCAGAATCCGGTGGCCCTTCAGCCCCAGGAGTTTCCATGATCAAGCTGTACTACCACCCTGCCCCCAACCCGGCCAAGGTGGCCCTGTTCCTCGAAGAAGTTGGGCTGCCGTATGAAGTGGTGCCGGTGGACATCCGAAAAGGCGAACAGCACCTGCCGGCGTTCACCACGATCAACCCGAATGCCAAGGCGCCGGCCTTGGCCGACGGCGATGCGGTCGTGTTCGACAGCAACGCCATCCTGCTTTACCTGGCCGAGAAGACGGGCCAGTTCCTGCCGCCGAACACGCCGGCAGCGCGGGCGCAGATGCTGTCGTGGCTGATGTTCGTCGCCAGCGGCATCGGGCCCTATTCGGGGCAGGCGGTGCACTTCAAGCACTACGCGCCCGAGCCGGTGCCCTACGCTGTAAACCGCTACGACTTCGAAGCCTGGCGCCACTGGCGCATCGTCGACGCGCAACTGGCCCGCCACGCCTTCATGCTGGGCGACACCTACACGCTGGTCGACATGGCGGTGTGGGGCTGGGCCCGCGCCGTGCCCTTCGTCCTGGGCGCCGAAGCCTGGCAGGCGTTGCCGAACCTCAAACGATGGTTCGATGGCCTCAACGCACGCCCCGCCGCGCAGCGTGTCGAAGCATTGAAAGCCAAGTACGCCTTCAAGGCCGAAATGGACGACGAAGCCCGGCGCGCCATGTTTCCGCAAAACGCCCGCTTGTAACGCGCTTGACCCCTGCGCCTCAGCCTGCCCCGACCGAGCCCGCCGCGCCGCGACCGCAGCGCGTGTTGGTGCTCGGCGCCACCGGCACGATCGGCCAGGCCACGGTGCGCGCTTTGCTGCGCCGCGGGCACGAGGTGGTGTGCCTGGTCCGGGCGCATTCAGGAGTCGGCGGTGCCCTGACGGCGCAGGACGCCGCGGATCTGCTGGCCGGCGCCACCGTTCGCTTGGGCGACGTGACCGACGCCGCCGCGTTGGCGCGCGACGGCTTGCGCGGCGAGCGCTTCGATGCGGTGCTGTCCTGCCTGGCCTCGCGCACCGGCGCACCCAAGGACGCCTGGGCCATCGACCACCAGGCCCACGTGAACGTGCTGGCCGCGGCGCAAGCCGCGGGCGTCGCGCAGTTTGTCTTGCTCTCGGCCATCTGCGTGCAGAAGCCTCTGCTGGCATTCCAGCAGGCCAAGCTCGCCTTTGAACGCGCGCTGGTCGACTCCGGCCTGGCCTACTCCATCGTGCGCCCCACGGCCTTCTTCAAGTCCTTGTCAGGCCAGGTCGAGCGCGTCAGGCAAGGCAAGCCGTTCCTGGTCTTTGGCGACGGCCGACTGACGGCGTGCAAGCCCATCAGTGACGACGACCTGGGCGACTACCTGGCCGGTTGCCTGGACGATGCGGGCCGGCAAAACCGGGTGCTGCCGATTGGCGGCCCGGGCGCCGCGATCACGCCGCGCCAGCAGGGCGAGCATCTGTTTGCCCTGCTCGGGAAACCGCCGCGTTTCAAGCAGGTGCCCGTCGCCCTGCTGGACGTCATCATCGCCGTGCTGAGCACCCTCGGGCGCCTGGTGCCGGCCCTGGCCGCCAAGGCCGAACTGGCCCGCATCGGCCGCTATTACGCCACCGAGTCGATGCTGGTGCTCGACCCGCAGACCGGCCGCTACGACGCCGCAGCGACACCCTCCACGGGCAGCGAGACCCTGCAAGACCACTATGCCAAACTGGTCAGCGGTGCGGTCCAAACCGAGCGCGGCGACCACGCCGTGTTCTGAGTCGCTGCGCGCCGTGGGGGGTCACCGGCGTCCCCGATCGGTCAGCACGCGCCGGGCTCACTCCTGAACACGCCACAGATAGGCCACCTTCGAGCTTGCCGGCAGGAAGCCTGGCGCCGGCGGGAACACGCACTTGTTGACTGTCTCCAGCGCCAGCGCATCGAGCAATCGGTGGCCGGTGGATGTGCCACTGAGACCGATGATGGCCGCCCGGGTCACCCGGCCTTCGGCGTCGACCTCAAAGGCCAGCGTCGTCGTCCCTTCCGCACCGGAGTTACGCGCCTCGGCCGGGTATGGAGGCTGGGCGCACTTGCCCGATGCCATGGAGACCGATCGAGGCTGGGTCGGCATGGGCGTTGATGCGCAGCCGGCGAGCAGGGTCGCCGCGACGGCCAGTGGCCCGGTCCAGCGCCAAGTCAAACGCGGGTGGGCTGAGCGCAAGATGGGCGAGAAAAATTCCGTCATGGCGCCAATGTAGCGCGTCACGCCACCCAAGGAAGGCGCCCGCAAGGCCCGACTCGACCGGGGTCGGCGAATGCCACAGGCGCGCACGACGATATGCACAGGGACTGGCGTTGGCGGCTACGCCCTAACTGGCGGCGGGCGCGCGCGAGGAGTCGACGGGTCAGTGCTTTGGCGCGCTGGGCGCAGCTGGCGTGCGTATCTCCTACAGCGCCTCGCCATCGGGCAGGATGCGAGCGAAGGACCAGTCGGCCGCCTCATTGAAACGCTGGGCCAGGGTGCAAGGCTCGACGCCGAGCCAAAGGCGCCGGAGGTCTCGCTGGAACAGCCAGCTGCCCATTGCTGCGTGCAGGGCGAAATCCGAGCCGCGGCACTCTTGCGCGATATCGACGAACAGGGCCTAGATGTTATCCGTTGTCTTGTGGCCTGCCGCAAAGCCAAGCACCACGCTGTCTTTCAGGGCGACCCAGGCACAGCGGGCTTCTTCGATGCAGGGAACGTACTGCCGCTCGGTGATGACGGGGGAGGTGAGGCGATTCTCACGAACCGCGAGGCGCACGCGATGCAGGCCTGAAATGTCCGACACGACGGCGACGCGGATCACAGGGGTCACTCTGGGTTGCCCAGTGGCAACGCCATGAACACGATTCACGGCATCAGCCTGGCTGGTTAGACACAGTAATGCGCACACGCCCTGAACCTGAACGATTCGTGCACGCGACGGCCCCTTTCGTGAGCTTGCCGGTGTCGAGCTTCACGAACTGAACAGCTCGGAACTTGGAGAACGGGTACGACGACGCCGCTCCTTACGACGCAACTTTCGTTGGGCCACCTTGCTCATGCCTCAGCGGGCCCTTGCAGTGGTTGCAGCTGGCACCGCACGAAGCCCCGCGGCTGCGTACTCAGCAACTTCTTGCGTAATCTGCTCGAAGCGGGCAACGCGATCTCCCATTTGCGGGTTGGTCGCTTCATCGAGCAGATGAAAGACCAGCACACCCAGGGCGCCGTAGGGCACCATGGCGTCAGGGGTGCGTCGAGGTTGTCGCTGGTGCCAGATGGCGACGAAGTACGTGACGCCTGCTTTCGTCTCGACTTCGGAGGCGATGTTCCAGTTCTTTGAGTCGTTGGTGCCGGCAACCAATGAAACGCGGTGCGTGCCTGGTGCAAGGGTCACTGCGGTGTAGCTGGCAAAGCCGAGCACTGCAACGGGCCGGCCATTGACGTGCAGTGTCGGGTTATCTCGAGCATCAACAGCGTCATTGTCGGGCCGTAAGAAGTAGATGATCGACGAGTCGGGCGCTGCCTTTCGCAGTTCAACTGGCAGCGTCTGCATCCCCTGCGTCGCGCAGCCGAGCAAGGCTGCAGCGGCAAGGAGCGATAGCAGGCGGCAGCGTTGGAAGAAGTGGCTCATGCCGTTGGCGCTCCGCCTGAGTGTTGTGTTAGTCAACTCGCTGTACCCCTTCCTTTGCGCCCACACTCAGGGAAAAAGCCAGTAGCGTGAAGGCCGTGTTCGGTTCCACGGCGACATGCAGTTGTACCGGCCCGAGGCGCGCCGACACTGCATTGACACGCTCGCTGGCGAACATAAACCCACTCGGCAGACCAGCTGTGACCCCGCACCCTAGCCCCGCCGCGGCATGCGCCAGGGCAACATCATGCGCACCGGCAGCGACACCAGGCGGGGCAGGTCCAGGGTCTCGTGCACAGAGGTGACGCGCTCGCCGAACAGACCCGAGCTGAGGACGGAGCGCACATAGAACGGGGTGTCCTCGAGCGTTTGAACCACCTGAGCGGGAGACTGGCTGTCGCTGCGCATGGTGCGCGGCAGCAGCCACTTCGAGCGCGGCAGGGGTTGGCGGGCCGGGGGCACAAAGGCGCTGGTGCTGCCATCCGGCGCGAAACGCTGGGCGATGACGCGGTCGGGCCCGACCACGGGGCGCACGTCGTAGATCACGGCGGTGCTGCCATCCGCCAGGATGGCGCGCGACCAATCCCACTCGCGAAAACCGCGATCGACCGGCTCGTCGCCTTCGTTCGAATCCAGGTAGGCGTGACCCGACCAACGTGCGGCGGGCTGCTGCAGATCGACCTCGACACGCGCGCACGGCGCGATCGGCCCCCAGCGGTGCCGCGCGTTCCCATCCAGGCCGGTGACGAAGCGGCACAGGGCCTGCGGCAACACGCGCACCCGGCCGCGCACGCGCTGGGGCAGCGGCACGCCGATCTCGTCGATGTCGATGACCAGGGCCTCGCCGTCCCAGTGCACTCGGCTGGGGCCGACGACGAACTCGCGTGCGCTGCGCTGCACTTGCTGTCGGCCGCGCTCTGTCATGGTCCAGCGCCGGCCCGCGGCGCCGTAGAGCGCCACGTTGAGGGCGCAGAAGTCTTCCGGATCGCCACGACCGAAGCGGCGCGAGAAGGCGTAGTACGGGGAGAAGACGCTGCCGACGAAGGCAATGATGCTCAGGCCGTGCCGGCCATCGTCGCTGAGGGCGTCGACGTACCACCAGAGATAACCACCCTGCGCGACCGGCTGGTCGAATCGAGGTGCGCCATCAGCGTCGCGGCCGCCAGCCGCCCCGACATGGCCGCCATCGGCACGCCCGGGCCCGGATGCACGCTGCCCCCGGCCAGGTACAGACCCGGCAGCCGGCTGGTCGAGGCGGGCTTCTGGAAGGCCGACATCCAGCCGTGCGTCGCCGGGCCGTAGAGCGCCCCGCCCGTGGCCGGGAAGAGGCGATGGAAGTCCGCCGGCGTCGTGCGCACCACCTGGTGCGGCTGGGCCTGCAGCGTCAAGCCGCATTGGCGCAGCAGCGCCAGGCTCCGTTGCTCGCATGGGTCGATCTCCTGGGCATCAAAGGGGCGGGAATCACCGTCGGCCGGTGCGTTGACGAGGCAGAGCAGGCGCTCGGCACCGGCCGGGCCGCTGGCGTCGTCGCCGCGGTCTTGGGCACACACGTAGACCGTGCCCTGTTGCGGCAGGCGACGGCGGCGGAAGATGTCTTCGAACTCGCTGCGGTAGTCGTTGTCGAAAAACACATTGTGGCGAACCAGCGGAAAGCCGTCGGCCTTGGCATGCAAGGCCCAGGTCACGGCCGACAGCGAGCGGCGCGACGCCGGCACGGCCGGCGCGGCATGTCGCGCCGGCTCACCCAAGAGGCCGCTCGCCAAGGCATTGGCGTCGCCGTTGAAGACGACGGAGTCGGCCGGCAGGGTCCGGCCATCGGCCAGGCGCACGCCGCAGGCGCGGCCACCGCGCACCACGATCTGCTCGCAGGCACGGCCGTACTCGAACGCCGCGCCGCGTTGCTGAGCCAGGCTGGCCAGCGCTTGCGCGACAGCGTGCATGCCGCCGCGCACGGCCCAGACGCCGTCGAGTTCCACCTGGGCCACCAGCATCAAGGTGGCGGGCGCGGCCCATGGGTCGCTGCCGCAATAGGTGGCATAGCGGCCGAAGAGTTGTTGCAGGCGCGGGTCGTGAAAGTGGCGCGCCAGGTGCGACCACAGGCTGGCCATCGGCCCGAGACCAGCCAGGGTCATCAGGCCCCGCGGCCCCAGATCGCGTGCCATGCTGGTGAGGCTGGGGCGCTCGGAGCGGATATAGGGCCCTTCGAGGGTCGCGTACACCTGCTGGGCCTGCTGGCAGAAACCGAGGAAGCGGCGGGCCTCGGCGGCGCTGCTGAAGGCGCCGATGGCGTCAGCCGAGCGCTGCTTGTCGGCGAACAGATCGAGGGGGCCGCTGCCGCCGCGCCAGGCATGGCGCGCCAGCACATCGAGCGGGGTCAGCGCGAGCAAGGGCTCGAGGCTGCTGCCGATCTCGGCCAGGATCTGGTCGAAGACCCAGCGCATCGTGAACACGGTCGGGCCGGCGTCGATGGCGGCGCCGTCCACCATCACCTGGCGCATCTTGCCGCCCGGCGCGGCCGCGGCCTCGACCACGGTGACCTGCAGTCCGCGGTGGGCCAGCAGCAAGGCACTGACCAAGCCGCCGATGCCCGCGCCGACAACCACCACGCGGTGATCACGCAAGCCAGCGCTCGTCATGGTGCCTGGGCGCGCAGTGAGCGCACCGCACGCCGCTCAGCCATAGTCCCTGCCCTGCCAGCGGCCCTGCATCAGCTGGGGCACGAAGCGCACGAACATCGACTCGCTGAACCAGTCGCCGGCCAGGGCCCCGCGAATGGCCTGCAGGTGCGGGCCGCCGCGCGCATAGGCGTCCATCGCGGCTTGGCTTTCCCAGACGCTGAACGTGGCTTGGCGCAGCACCGGGGCCTCGCCCAGTCCGACCGCCAACTGGCAGCCCGCGGCCGCGGCCAGCGCGGCCTCCGAGGCGGGCGAGTGCCGCCAGAACGACCAGGCACGGGTGGGCCGGATCGACGCGCGGGTCAGGGCCGCCACCGGGCCCACGGTGGGCACGGTGGCGCTGACGCCCACAGATGCGCCGGACCAGGTGCCGCGGCAGGAGGTGGCCCTCAGCTTGACCAGCAGGAACTCGCAGGCGCGCTCGCGATAGCCGGCTACGACCGCGGAGCACCGGATGAAGTCGTCAGCGTGGCGCTCGCTGCTGAACAGCGTGAACAGCCCCTGCCGCGACGGGCTGGGGCGCAGACCGAAGCCGCCGTGGTGACCGCTGCCCAAGGCCTTGGCCAAGCGCAGGCCAGGCACCTTGCGCAAGGGCTGTGCGCCCAGCACGACCCGAGACCAACCCCACATCCGGGCGCGGCTCGCAACGTCAACCAGGAGCAGCACGGCCACGTCGTCCGGTGCGGTCGCAGGCGACAACGCGTTGGGCAGCGCGCCTTCGGACCGCTCCGGCGAAACAGCCGCTGTTGGGCGCAGCCGTTGGACAGGAAGGGAGGTGTGCGGGGACCCGGTCATCGTGACGCTAGTTTGCGATGACACGGGCCACAGCGCCAGCCCGCTGCCGGATTCACCCGCCCCTGACGCTCACACGCCGGGTCATCGGCGGGGCAACATGCCCTCAGGGCTTCGTTGCCGCGGCCGCGGCCACCACGGCAGGTGCGGACGCCGCGGCGGGCGCCGGCGCTGCTTCGGCGGGGGCTTGGTACGGCGCCAGCAACTCCGGATGGTTTTTGGCCATCGCCGCGCCGAGCAGGGGCTTGTTCACGCCCTGATGGCAGGTGGCGCAGTTGACCTTGGCGACGTCGCCCTTGACACCGAGCCGGTTGGGCGGGAAGGTGGCGGTGAGGGGTTCCATGTAGGCCACGTTCAGGTCTCGCGCCATGCGGATGCCGTGCCAGGCGGTGACCCGCTGCGGCGGCGCTTCGCTCCAGGATGCAAAGTTGCGCGTGTTGTGGCAGAAGGTGCAGTTCACGCCCAGCGAGTTCGACAGATGGATCATCAGGCCATAGGTGTGCTCGGCCTGCTTGGTGCTGGTGCGGTTGGCTGCTGTGCCCGTGAACTTGAGGGCTTCCTTGCCGTTGACGCGGATCGGCTGGTCCTGCAGCAGGTAGGGCGTGAACGGATCGTTCGGCAGCGAAGACAGGCCCACCGACGGTGCGCCGATGTTCTGGCCTGCCAGATCACCCATCACGGAGTTCTGTGCGTACTTGCGGTCGGCAGGTGCGTACCAGACCTGCTGCGGCACCGGGTTGCCGCGGTGGCAGGTGTAGCAGGTCACGCCGGTGGCGCCGACGTGCGGCTTCCAGTCGGCGTTCAGGTGCTGCGTCATTTGCACCATGCGACGCGCCACGATCTTGGTGTACTTGCCGTCGTCGGCGAAGTTCTGCGCGTTGTGGCAGTACGTACAGCCTTCCTTCGGCGCCACCCACTCGGTGATGGCAGCCATGTGGCGCGAGAACTCGGCCACGCTGAGATGGCCCAGCACCTTGACGTTCTGGTAAACCTGCGAGGCTTTGGGGCCGTCCGCGCTGGCGGCCTCGGCCGATGGCGGCGCCTGGTTCAGGGCCACCGTGATGCGGTCGGTACGCGGGTTGTTGACCTGCTCCATGCCGGTGCCACGGTAGCCGCTTTGCACGGCGGTGATTGGCGGGCGCTCGCAGCCCGCCAGCAGCGTCAAGGCCAAACCGGCGAGGGCGAGTTGCGCGCTGCGCAGGCCGAGGCGAAGGGTGATGCTCATGGCTTGACTCCGATCAGCAGGGCGGGGTCGACACTGACCGGGTAGACAGCAGGGTACGACGGCACGACACCGTGTTTCATGCTCCACAGGTACCAGTTGTCGACGACCGGGCCGGTCAGCAGGATGCCGATACCGCCCACCAGCGGGCACAGCACGGCGAACCACCAGGCCCAGCGGTGAATCGACTCCATCGAGGCGTTGAAGCCCATGGTCCAGCGCCAGAACAGGGCAGCCCGCTCGCTGGCCGTGCCGCGGTCGACGATCTGCTCGATTTCGCGTTCACCACCGAAGCGGCTGACGGCCAGGATGGTGGCGCCGTGCATCGCGAAGAGCAGCACCGAGCCGTAGAGGAAGACGATCGAGAGCGCGTGGAACGGGTTGTAGAAGAGGTTGCCGTGGCGCAGTGACAGCGCGGAGACCCAGTCGAGGTGGGGGAAGATGCCGAACGGCACCGCCTCACTCCAGCTGCCCATCATGATGGGGCGGAAGAAGCCGCACACGAGGTAGAGCCAGATCGCCGCCGCGAAGGCCCAGGCCACGTGGGTGCCGAGGCCGAGCGCGCGCGCCCGTTTGTAGGTGCGCACCCACCACAGCATGATCGACGCCGTCAGCAGGAAGCCCACGATCAGCCACCAGCCCCCTTGGGCCAGGGGCGGGAAGCTCAGGCCAAAGGCCGGCGCCGGGGGTTCGAGCGCCAACCAGAACAGCTGCCGGATCAGTTGCAGCGGGCTCCAGTCCACCGACGCCAGCATGTTGAAGCCGATGATGTTGAAGGCCAAGGTGCCGAAGAGGAGCGATGCCACACCCAGGCCGCCAAGGTAGATGGGGCCGATCTGGGCATTGCCGATGCGGCCCAGCAGGTGCCACAGAAAAGGCTTGCCGCTGCGGCGCCAGTCACCGCTTGGCAGCGCTGGGCCGCCGTGCAGCGGACCGACAGGCTGCACTTCGGTGAACAGGTTCTGGTTCTCTATCGAGAACAGCGGCTGGAATTGAGCCATGGATTTTTCTCCTCGCTGGGCGTTGTCGGTTTCGCTCGCTGCTGCCGGCGGTCACTTGCCCCAGATGGGCATGTTCAGCCACCAGCCCCACCACTCGGGCCAGCCGCGCGTCCAGAAGGGCCCGCTGACGACGATGCACAGGGCGGCGAACCAGGTCGCCGCCAGGGCCAGGAACAAGCCGACGCGGTGAATGCCCAAGGTGCCGACGGAGTAGCCGATGAAGTCGCGGAAGAAGGTGTCTTCATGCTCCGGCGTCTTCACCAACTGGCCCTTGCCAGGGTTGGTGGACGACAGCACCAGGCCGCCGTGCATCGACAGTGCCAGGGTGGTCGCGAAGAACAGACTCGCAGCGATCATGTGCCACGGGTTGTAGTGGAAGTGCAGGAACTGGTAGGCCACATTGCTGACCCAGTCCAGGTGGCTGTAGATGCCATAAGGGAAGGCGTGACCCCAGGCGCCCATCAGCACCGGTCGTATCACCTGTAGCGTGGCGTAGGCCAGGATCGCGAAGGCAAAGGCGAAAGGCACGTGCAGGCCCATGCCCAGCTTGCGGGCGATCTCGACCTCGCGCAAAGCCCAGGAGCCGAAGGCCCCGAGCGCGCAGACGGTGATGATCTGCCAGAGGCCGCCTTCCATCATCGGTGCCATGCGCAGGCCCCAGGACAGGTCGGGCGGCGCGATGCTGATCTGCCACAGGTTCCAGGTCGGCCCCATGGCCGCGCCCCAGAGAATCATGGTGGTACCAAGCAGCACGAAGAAGGCTGTCGTGATACCAAAGAAGCCGACATAGAACGGACCGACCCAGAAGTCGAACAGGTCGCCCCCGAACAGGGTGCCTCCGCGGACTCGGTACTTGCGCTCGAAGCTCAGCATGGCCATGTTGTTTCCTCCAAGCACGCGACGTTGCGCGCGGCTCTAGGGTGCAATTTCACGTTCGATACCAAAGAAGAAAACATGACGGGCGCTCTGTTCGCACAGACCCAGGCGCGCCCGCCATGGGAGACGGCTGTTCGCCGTTACTTGGGCAGCGGCGCGTTTTGCGCGGCCTTCGCGGCTTTCACCGTGTCGGGATGCCAAGTGTTGATGTTGTAACGGTCGCCACTGATCTGGATCAGATGAATGCTCGTCGAAACGAACGCGATCAAGAGACCGACCATGATGATCGCCTTGCGGGGATCGACTACTCGCCAGAAACGCCACATGTTGCTTTCCTTTGCACTAACTCAATTGGGAAATGACGGTGTAGACAGCGCTTTTGACGCCATCAAACATCGACCTTGCGCCCTCTGCCCCTGGCAGGAAGGAACGCCAGTTCTGTGCACTCAGCATCGAAGCCAGTGCCACGACGCCGAACACGATGAACATCACGACGAAGATGCCGTGGAAGCCCTTGAGAGAGCCCTCGCGGTGAGTCGCCATGGGGTGAGCAGCGGATTCATATGTCATGGATTGCTCCTTAGTCGAGTCTCAGAACCAGGGACGCCAGATCCAAACCAGGCTGTGCGCGAAGAAGGCACCAGCAGCCCACAACAAGTACCCCTGGATGAAGTACTTGTGGACCTCTTGGCACTCGTCGTCGTTCAGACCTGACGGATTCACGTTTGATGCCATAGCTCAAACTCCTTCAGCAAACGCCTTGCGGCGAACACCACGCCCTAGGGCGTGGACAGAAACCACGGCCGCTGTTGAGGCAGCAATGGACATGCGCACGGGTTGACCCCGCACGCTTGTTGGGGTAGCGGAACAACGGCTCATGCCATCGCCTCCGCCTTCGGTGCGCCGAACAGGCGCACCAGACAATCGATGTCGACGCTGTCGGCACCGCGCTGGCGGGCTTCGGCTTCGGCCATGTCGCGCATGCGCTTGGCGGCCGAGATGCGCACCAGCACCGGCTCGGCCTCGATCAGGTCTTGCAGTCGCTCCTGGGCCGCGTCGTCCCATGGCAAGGGCTTGGCCAGGCGGCTCGGCGTGGCTTCGACCTTGTCCATCTCGGTGCCCAGCGGCAGGATGTGGAACAGCGCGTCGAACAGGGCGTTGCAGAACTCCTGGATGATGTAAGTCGCCCCGGAGTAGCCCATGAAGGGGGTACCGGTGTGGCGCCGGATCAACGGCAGTGGGAAAGACGCGGGGATGAAGGTTGTTTTCATCATCCCGCCCCCGCCGCACTCGGCCAGGTACATGCGTTCGTTGTAGCTGCCGTACAGGACCAGCGGCGTCTTGTCCTTGACCAGGCGACGCACTTCGGCGTTGTCGGTCTTGGCCCCCGCCTGACGTGCTACCGCAAAGTTGCAGGGCAGGCCCATCTCGACTTCGAGGAAGTGGCGGATACCGCGGGTGTAGGTCTCGTTGGCCACCACGCCAAAACTGGCGGTGGCAAAGAAGTCCTGCGTCACGCTGCGCCACAGGTCCCAGATCGGCTTGATCGTGGTGTGCTTCTCGCGTTCGATGAAGGGTTCCGGATCCAGGCCGAGCAATTCACCGAGCTTGCGCAGGAACTTGGTCGTGCTGTGCAGGCCGATGGGGGCCTGCAGGTAAGGCCGCTCCAGCGCCTCGCAGAGCATGCGGCCGAACTCGCGGTACATGCAGATGTTGACGTCGGCCTCGACCAGACGCGACACATCGGCCAGGTGGCTGCCGAGCGGGAAGACCATGTTGATGTCGGCGCCGATGCCTTGCACCAGGCGGCGGATCTCGGCCAGGTCGCTGGGCGAGTTGAAGGTGCCGTAGCTGGGGCCGATGATGTTGACGCGCGGCCGTTCTTTTTCACCATTCGGACCGACCGGGCGTTCAGCGAACGGCTTGCGCGCCGGCACCTTCTTCATGCCGTACTCCGACCAGAGCCAGAACATGGCGCGGTTCGCGCATTGCCATTGGTCTTCGTCGATGGTGCGCGGCAGGAAGCGCTGGATGTTGGTGCCCGAGGGCGTAACGCCGCCGCCGATCATCTCGGCGATGGAGCCGGTGACCACGACGGACGGCAGGTCGGGGTCGAGCGCCGCGTGGGCGCGGCGCATCGAGCCTTCGGTGCCCTCGCGGCCGAGTTGCTCTTCGGCCAGGCCAGTGACGACGATGGGCAGCTCGTGCGGCGGCAAGGCATCGGTGTAATGCAGCACCGAGGTGACCGGCAGGTTCTCGCAACCCACCGGGCCGTCGATCACCACTTGCAGTCCCTTGATGGCCGTGAACACATACACGGCGCCCCAGTAGCCCCCCGCGCGATCGTGGTCGAGAACGAGCATCAGATCATCTCTTCCGCTTTGCGCTTCTTCGCGGCCTTGACCGCGAGACGGCGCTGGTCGGCTTTGAAGTCGGGGCGGTCTTGCGGCACGCCATTGGCGGGCTCCCACACGCCCGTGCTGTGGCCCGTACCGACATTGCCGAAGAAGGCCTTCATCTCGTCGAAGCGGCCCTTGTTGCCGATGGCCGCGTTGATCACGGTGGCCAGCGAGCCGGCACCGGCCGGGCCCATCAGCGGCCGCGCCGAGAGCAGGTTGGTGAAGTACAGCGACGGGATGCTGCGCTCCTTGGCCGCCTGCACGATGGGCGTGGTGCCGATCGCCAGGTCGGGCTGGAACTCGTGCATCGCGGCCAGGTCTTGTTCCAGCGAGGCGCGGAACTGGACCATCACGCCTTTGCTCTGCAGCCACTGCAGGTCGGCTTCGTTCCAAGGCGTGCGCGGGCAGGCGCTGCCAACGTAACGCAGGTCGGCGCCGCTTTCGACCAGCAGGCGGCCGACCAGCAACTCGGAGCCTTCGTAGCCACTCAGCGTGATGCGGCCCTTGATCGGCATCTTGGCCAGCGCGCCGCGAATCGCGGGCAGAAAGCGGTTCTTGGCCGCGTCGATCTTGTCCTGGGCGATGTTGGTGGCGTTGCCGATGGCCTGCAGCCAGGCTTCGGTACCGTCATGGCCCACCGGGGCCGATCCGACCACGGTGCGGCCCGCGGCGTCGAACTCGCGAACACTCGCGGTGTAGAAGGGATGCAGGGCGGCGACCGCGGCGCAGTCGAGCGCGGCATACAGCTCGCGCCACTCGCGGGTCGGCACCACGGGCCCGGCGGCCAGGCCCATCGGCTCGAGCATGGCGCCGATGATCATCGGGTCGGCCGGGAAGACTTCCCCGAGCAGGGCAATCGTCGGCCGATCGGGGCGGCCAGTCTTGGCCCAGTTCAGCGGCGCCTGCACGGGGCCGGCCAGGGCTTCGTTGCGGGCGTACTTGAGCATCGCGCCGGCCAGCACGTCCTTGGCCTCGGCATGGGTGGGCACACCAAAGCCCGGCACGTCGATGCCGATGATGCGCACGCCGTTGATTTCCTTGGGCAGGATCTGCAGCGGCACGCCGCTGGCGGTGGGCACGCACAGGTTGATGATGACGATGGCGTCATACAGCGCCGGATCGGCCTGCTGGTGTACGGCTTCGCGGATGTCTTCGAACAGCTTGCCCGTGACCAGCGATTCGGAATTGAACGGCACGTAGCCGACACTGCGCTTGGCGCCGTAGAAATGCGAGGTGAAGGTCAGGCCATAGACGCAGCAGGCCGAGCCCGACAGGATGGTGGCGGTGCGGCGCATGCGCAGGCCGACGCGCAGCGAACCGAAGGCCGGGCACATGCTCTGCGGCTGATCGTGCGGGCCGGCCTTGGCGTCCTTGGGGTAGTCCTGCGCGTACTGCGCCAAGATGTCGGACTTGCCCGCCGACTTCGCGGCCGCCAACATCGCCTCGCCGCCGGAGTGGCAGCCCATGCCGTCGCCTTCCAGCGCGGTGGGCACCTTCACAGGCACGATGGGGATGATGGGCGATGTCATGCGCGTCAGACTTCGTCGTAGACCACTTCGAGGGTTTCTTTGACGATGTCCTTCTTGCCGCACATGTCGAACTGCGTCGCCGGCTCGAGCACCACGTTGCGACCCACGCTATCGGCCGAGAACAGGCCAAGCAGCTGGTCTTGCGTCATGGGCTTGGGCCGGATCGGCACCGAGGTGCCGACGTTCTCGGCCAGCTCGGCAAACATGGGGCCCCAGACCGAACCGGGCCGGCCGATGATTTCGTAACTGGCGCTCTTGCGCCGGATGTCGTCGTTGGCCGGGATCACCGAGAGCACCGGGATGCCGACCTGCTCAGCGAAAGCCGTGGCCTCGCCGGTGCCGTCGTCGCGGTTGATGACCATGCCGGCCACGCCGACATTGCCACCGAGTTTGCGGAAGTACTCGACCGCCGAGCACACGTTGTTGGCAACGTAGAGCGATTGCAAATCGTTGCTGGCCACGACGATGACCTTCTGGCACATGTCGCGCGCAATCGGCAGGCCGAAGCCGCCGCAGACCACGTCACCCAGGAAGTCGAGCAGCACGTAGTCGAAGCCCCAGTCGTGGAAGCCGAGTTTTTCGAGCAGCTCGAAGCCGTGGATGATGCCGCGCCCGCCGCAGCCGCGACCGACTTCCGGGCCGCCGAGCTCCATCGCATAGACACCGTCACGCTTGAAGCAGACGTCGCCGATGGCCACCGCTTCACCGGCCAGCTTCTTCTTCGAACTGGTCTCGATGATGGTCGGGCAGGCCTTGCCGCCGAACAGCAAGCTGGTGGTGTCGCTCTTCGGATCACAGCCGATCAGCAGGACTTTCTTGCCTTGCTGGGCCATCATGTAAGACAGGTTGGCCAGCGTGAAGCTCTTGCCGATGCCGCCCTTGCCGTAGATGGCGATGATCTGGGTGGTCTTGCTCGCCGGCGAGGTCGAGACCGGATCGGGCTCGATCGCCGCCTCGGCGCGCAGGCCGTCTTTCAAATCCTTCATGAAGCGCACCGGCGCCTCGGCCGGGATCGTCGTGTTGTTCATGCGGTTGCACTCCAGTCGAGAACCATCTTCAGACAGGCGCTGTCACCGAAGGCGGTGCGGTAGGCGCTGTCGGCCTGCTGCGGTTCGGCGTGGTGGGTGATCAGGCCGTCGAGCGGCAAGAAACCCGACTCGGCCAGCTCGCGCACCGCCAGCATGTCGGCCGGCTTCCACTCGGCGGCGGCGCGGATCTGCGCCTCGCGCATGAAGGCCGGCGCAAAGTTGAAGGACAGGGGTTCGTTGTAGAAGCCTGCCAGCACGATCTCGCCGCCGGGCGCTAGGCGGGCTATCAAGCGGTCGAGGATCTTGGCGTCGCCACTGGCGTCGTAGATGGCGCGGTAGTCGCGGCGGTCATCGTCGTCGGGGTGCACGACCCGGTAGCCCATGGCACCGTCGGCACGCGCCGGATTGGTTTCCCACACGGTGGGCGCCGGGTACTCCGACAGCACCGTCATGCGCGCCAGCAACCGGCCCAGCACGCCGTGGCCGACGATGAGGTCAGGCGCCACGATGGGGTCGCGCTTGCCACCACCGGCGACGGCGTGATACGCCGTGGCCGCCAGGGCCAGCAGCACGGCGCGTTCGCCGAGGTCTTCACTCACGGTGACCACTTTCGCGCCAGGCACGACCAGACGCGAAGCCGAGCCGCCGAACAGGCCGCGTACTTCGCCGAAGCAGCGTGCGCCCGGCACGAAGACGCGCTCACCGACCTGGCGGCCTGAGCGCGGGCCGGCTTCGCGCACACGGCCGACCGACTCGTAGCCCGGAACCAGCGGGTAGCCCATGCCCGGAAACATCGGCATGGTGCCGGTCCAGAGCAGGCGTTCCGTGCCGGTGGAAATGCCACTCCACTCGACGTCGACGATGACGTCGTCGTCCTTGGCCGCTTCCAGATCGAGCCGGCTCAGCGCCAGGTGTTCTGGCTGCTCCATCACAACCGCATGCGTGTTCATGATTGCGCCTCCGAAAGGCGGCCCGTCGGGCACTGGGGTGGGAGCAAGAGGTACAGCGACATGCAGGGGCTCGGTATGGGTGTCATCGTAGCGTTACCTTGACATGTGTCAAGCGGGATTTACGTTCTTCTGCACCAACCTCGGGTTTGCCCGCATGCCACGCATCACGCCGCCCGCGCGACGATCAAGCCCGCCTGCAAGGGCAGCGCCGTGGCGCGCTGCCGAACGCGGTCGAATCCTGCTTGGTGCAGCAGGGCCGACAACTCGGCTGCGCTGCGCGACCGGCCGCTGCCCATCGCCATCAGATACATGCCGAAGTAGGCCGCGCCCATCGGCTCGGCACCGGCGGCCCCGGCCATCGGCTCGGCCAGCAACAAGGTGCCGCCCATTGGCAAAGCGCTGCGCGCAGCGCGCAGGATGGCCAGCGCCGGCCCATCGTCGTGGTCATAGATCACGCGCACCAGGGACACCACGTCGGCACCGGCTGGCAAGGCGTCGCGCAGGAAGTCGCCGCCGAAGGCCTGCGCCCGGTCGGCCAGGCCCAACTGGGCAAAGCGACTGCGTGCATTGGCAGCGACGGCCGGCAGATCGAAGACCATGGCCTTGAGGCGTGGGGCGCGCTCGAGCGCGGTGGCGACAAACACACCCTCCCCGCCGCCGAGATCGAGCAGGCAGCGGTGCCGGCCGATCGGATAGGCATCGAGCACCTGGCCGGCCACCAGCGGTTGCGAGGCCGACATCAGCGCCGAGTACGGGGCCACGGCCTGACCTTGCAACGCACCGGGCTCCGTGGATTCTGCGTAGGCCCAATAACGTGACAGAGCGCCGCCGCCGCGCTCGCTGCGCAGCAAGGCCAGCGGGTCGGCCAGGTCGGCGTACAGGGCATGATGGTGCTCGATCATGGCTGCCACGGCGGTGTTGCCGACCATCGCCGCGCCCAGCGGGCCCAGCCCGTAGCGGGCCTGACCATCCGCCTGCGGGCCGCGCGCCTCGACCAGGCCGAGCGATGCGGCGGCCTCAAACAGGCGCTCGGCCGACAGCAGCGGCATCTGCCCATGCAGCGCCAACTCTGGCGCCGTCATCGGCCCTTCGGCCAGGCGGTCGAACAAGCGCAATTGCACGCAGGCCAGCAGCAACTGGGAGTAGACGAAGCCTGCAACCAGATCGAACAGCCCGCGGGCGCGGCGCCGAGCGATCGGCCGCGTGCCGACGAAGCGGCTGGCGGCCTGCTGAAAGCGCGGGCTGGTCAGGAGGCGATCGCGCTGGGCGAACCAGCGGTCACGCCAACCCGGATTCATGGACGCTGAGGCAGACATCTATCGGGCCTTGTTTCAATGCACCGCCCCGGTCAGGCGGCTGCCGACGCAGCCGGCAGGGCCTGCGTGCGCAGGGACATCGGCAGGAGGCGCTCGGCCTCGGCATGCAGCATGCCGCGCAGGGCGCGCGCGCCTGGCCCGGCCGGCACGGACGCACTGGCGCGGTCGATCAGGCCCTCGAAGCAAGCCAGCGCGCCCGCCATGCCGAGTTCGGCGACCGCGCTCGGTCGACCCAGCGTGCGGTCGCGACCGACCGGCTTGCCAATCATCTGCTCGTCACCCGCGACATCGCGGATGTCGTCGGCGATCTGGTAGGCCTCGCCCAGGCACTCACCGAAGGCGCGCCAAGGCGCCGCCTCGGCACCGGCGGCCAGCGCGCCCATTTCGGTGGCGGCCGCAAACAGGGAACCGGTCTTGGCTTGCTGGTAGTCGGGCAACGCCACCCAGTCTTCGCACTCCCAGCCCTGCCCGGCCACGATGCCACGCGGCATGCCGACGCGCGCCGCCAATACCGCCATCAAGCCAGGCAAGCGCAAGGGCGAGCGGCCTGCACCGACCGCCAAGGCCTCGAACGCCATCACGATCAACGCATCGCCAGCCAACACCGCACAGCGCTCGCCATAGGCAGCGACCACGGAGGGCCGACCGCGGCGCAACAAGGCGTCGTCGAAGCAAGGCAGGTCGTCGTGCACCAAGGAAGCGCAGTGCATCAACTCGAGCGCTGCCGCGGCGCCGTCAGCCAGCGCCGGGTCGTCGTCGCCGCAGGCGG
Source organism: Burkholderiales bacterium (assembly GCA_031379365.1). Taxonomy (GTDB): domain Bacteria; phylum Pseudomonadota; class Gammaproteobacteria; order Burkholderiales; family Burkholderiaceae_C; genus CADEEN01. The sequence goes on along the minus strand of JANNFB010000204.1, from coordinate 3,628 downwards.
CGGCCACCGCCAAGGTCAGCTGCGGGCGGATGCGCGCGCCCCCCGGCAGCACCGCGTGGCGGATCGCAGCGGCCAGGCGCGGTGGCGCGCCGCGTGCCTCGGCAGACTGCAAGGCCCGGTACACCGCTTGATCGATCCGTTGCACTGACTTCATGCATGACCTCCGCTGTTGAGCGGTGCGGCACACCCAAGGCGTCATGCCCGGCTGTCACACTGCTGTGTAAAGCAGTATAGACACCGGGTCGGTCAAGCGTCAATGCGGCATCTGCCGGGGGTCCTCAGGCGCCAGCGCAGGCCAACGCGGGGGCCAGGGCGGCGATCACGGCGTCGGGATCCTGCTCGTGGGCCAGGTGGCCGAGCCCGGGGAGCAGAGTCAGGCGGGCGCCAGGCACCTTTTGTTGCACGCGCTGCGAATGGTCGTGCGGCAAGGTCAGGTCGCGTCCGCCCGCGATCAGATGCAACGGCACAACCAGGCCCGGCAATCGCTCAGACAGGGAATGGAGGTCCCACGCCGCCATCATGCGCAAGGCACCAGCCGCGTGCGCGGCATCGGCCACCAGGCGGCCATACAGGCGCAGCCCCTCTGCATCGAGACGCGAGCCGGTTCCGTCGATCAGCCGCTGCACGACGCTGGCGCGCGACGCGCTCCAGGCAAACAGGCGCGGCACCAAGGATTGCCCGGCCAGAACACGCGCCAGCGGCGAGAACACACGGCCGGCAAGCCCGTGAAGCGGCAGCAGTGCGCCATTGATGGCCACCACGGCCGCCGGCGCGACGTGCCCCTCCAGCACCATTTGCGCCGCAATGGCCGCGCCGGCGGAGTGCCCGACGAGCAAGGCCGGTCTCACCTGCATCTGGCCCAACAGCGCGCCCACGGCGTCGGCAATGGCGGGCAGGGACATGGCTTGCGTGGCCGGCGCGTGGGTGAATCCATGCCCCGGCAGGTCGAACTGCACCACCTCGAAGCGCGCGGCCAGCAGGGGGGCGAGCAGGCGCCAGGAGTGACTCGACGACCCTGTGCCGTGGATCAACAGCACCGCTGGGGCGCCCGGCGTGCCCAGCCGTTGCACATGCCAGCGCAGGTCACCGACGCCGACAAAGCGGCTGGCCCGCGAGTGCGGCCAAGTCAGGCTGTCGCGGGCCCAGTCGAGGGGCTCAGACATGCGTTCGTCCTCGCGCGCCCTGCCCCGCTGCCGCGCGCCTGAACACGCTCAGGCGCGCTGAGCACGGACGGCGTTCGACACCACCTGCGCAGCGGCATAGGGCAGCGCCAGGTAGCGGGCGTTCATGGCCTCGGCCAGGCGCTGTGCCGCGACGGTCGGTTGGGTCGAGGTGTCGACCAGCAAGCTGGCGCAACCGAGCCCGGCCAGACTGCGCGCGGCTTGCAGCGCATCGGCCTGGGCTCGCTCGCGGCCCGGTTGACCATCGCGCGCGATGTTGGCGCGGCCGTCGGTCAGGACCACCAGCAGCGCCGTGGCACCGCCACGCCGCACGAGCTCGGCCAGGCTGCGCGCGGCATCGAGCCCTGCCGCCAGAGGCGTGCCACCGCCGCCCGGCAAGCCGGCCAAGCTGCGCCGCGCCCGCACCAGGGAGCGCGTCGGCGGCAGCAGCAATTGCGCACCATGGCCGCGAAAGCCGATCACCGCCACGTTGTCACGGCGCGCGTAGCAGTCGGCCAGCAGGGACTCGACCGCGCCCTTGGCTTCCGCCAGACGGTGCAGCGCAGCGGATCCCGAGGCATCGATGACGAACACAGTGGTCGTCGCGCGTCGCTGCTGGTAGCGCGTGACATGCAAGTCATCGCGCGCCACACGGACCCGCTGGCCCATCGGCTGCTGCATCCGTCGCAGGCCTTGCCAGGGCGCCGCCGCACGCAGGGTGGCCATGAGGTTCAGGCGCGCACCGCCGCTCGGCTCGCCGCGGCGCGCGCCAACCGGCCGCCCGCGCTGCTTGGAGGCCGCCACCGCCCCTGCCCGCCCCGCGCTGCCCGCCCTGCGTTCGCGTGCGCCACCACCCTGCAACAGGGCCAGCAGGCCCGCGGGAATGGCGGCCCGGGTGGCATCGATCAACTGGTCATCGAGCGGCGTGTCGGGTGTCGCACGATCGGCATCGGACTCGCCGGGTGGCGGTTCTGGCGCCGCTTGAGCGCTTTCGCTCGGCGGTGGCTCAGCCGCTTCCTGCTGCGGTGTCGCTTCGTCCGGCGCTGACTCGTCTGCAGGCAACTGGGTGGCACGGGGCGCCAGGACCCACTGAACCGCCAGCCGGGCATCGTCGGCGCTGACGGCCGTGCGGCCCGCCAGCGCTGCGGCAGCGCGCGCTGCACGCAAAGCCAACCAAGGTGCACGCAATGAGTGAATACCGAAGGCGGCGGCGGCGGCAACCAGGGCTTCGAGCACGGCGTCGTCGCAACCCACATCGGGCAGGCGCGCACGCGCCGCAGCCACCTCGGCGGCGCTGGCCCCGAGGCCGTCGTCGTTCGGCGCGGCATCCAGGTCCAGATGCAGCGCCAGGCGGTCGGCCAAGGCGGCCGGCAGGGCCTCGTCGTCGATGCCCTCGTCCAGGGCGATCAGGGCCAGCCGTGCCGGGCTGTCGAGCGTCAGGCCTTCGCGCTGGGCCCGCACTTCGCCCCGGTCGAGCACCTGGGCCAGCCGCGCGGCCGTGCCGCTGCTCAGGCGCTCGGCCATGGCTGCAAGCACGAAGCCGCCGTCGGCCTGGGCCAGCAAGCCGCGTTGGGCCACGGGCCGGCCCTGCGCCAGGGTGCCCGCCAGATCGAGGCCGCCGAGCAGGCGCTCGTCCGCAATGTGAAGCGGCAGGCGCAGCCACGGCGTCTCGACGGGCAACAGGCCACGCAGCGCGGCAAGCCAGGCATCGCGGCGCGGGCCTGCCGCGCTCTTCAGTCGGGCGCCGCCGAGGCCGCACGGGTCAACCGCCAGCAGGGCGGCCGCGGCGAGGGCCGGCGCCGTCACCTCGCCAAAGCTCATGCCGGGCCAAACAATTCGACGACTGCGCGCTCGACCCGGGCCGAGGCGTCCGACTCGTCGAGCGGATTGCGCCGCAGGCGATGGCGCAGCGCCGGCGCGGCGACCCGGCGCAGGTGGTCGTCGCCGACGCGGGCCTGGCCGTCATAGGCCGCCAGGGCGCGAGCCGCGCGCATCAAAGTGAGCTCGCCCCGCAGGCCGTCGGTGCCCAGTGACATGCAGAGTTGCGCGGCGCGCTCCAGCACGGCGTCGGGCAACACCGTCTTGGCCAGGCGCTTGCGTGCGGCCAGCAACTTGCGGCGAATACGCTCGTCGGCGGCGGCCCAGGTGGCGACGAAACCGGCGGGATCGCGCTCGAAGGCATCGCGTCGGCGCACCACATCGACGCGGGTGGCCAGGTCGGTCGGTGTTCTGACATCGACGGCCAGACCAAAGCGGTCGAGCAATTGCGGCCGCAGTTCGCCCTCTTCGGGGTTGCCGCTGCCGACCAGCACAAAGCGCGCAGGGTGGCGCACGGACAAGCCTTCGCGCTCGACGACGTTCTCGCCTGAGGCCGCCACGTCGATCAGCAGATCGACCAGGTGGTCTTCGAGCAGGTTGACCTCGTCGACGTACAGGAAGCCGCGGTTGGCGCGCGCCAGCAGGCCGGG